>NZ_LTAB01000002.1:0-326832 GCF_001580035.1 Sphingobium sp. 22B
GTGGGCTGGCGCGGCATCTGCGCTGTTTTGCAACGGCTAAGTCAGAAGCTCGCTACGCTCGCGCCCACCCCTAACCCCTCCCGTTTACGGGAGGGGAAAGTCCTGAATTGACCATTTCCCGACATTCCGAATTTGTCCACGCGGCATAGTTTGAACCGCGTTCCTGTGTAGGAGCAAGTCGCGCTTCAATCAAAGCATCGCTGACTGAGAGAGGCGGCGACGCCAATCCTATCAGCTTTCGGCAAGGATCAGGTCGGAACCCTTCTCCGCAATCATCATCGTCGCCGCATTGGTGTTGCCCGACACGACGGCGGGCATGACCGAGGCGTCGACGACGCGCAGGCCTTCCACGCCATTGACCTTCAGCGTGCCGGATACGACCGCATCCGGGCCGACGCCCATGGCGCAGGTGGAGGTGTGATGATAACCGGTCGACCCGCTCGCCCGCGCAAAGGCCAGCAATTCCTCATCGCTCTGAAGCGCTGCCCCCGGCGTCAGTTCATGGTCGAAATAGGGCGCGAGCGCGGGGCTTTCCATCACGCGGCGCGCCCAGCGCAGCCCGCCGACCTGAGCGCGGCAGTCCGCCTCCGCCGACAGGAAGTTGGGCTTGATCGAGGGCGCATCATGGAAGTCGCCGCTCATCACATGGATGGAGCCCTTCGACTGCGGCCGCATCACATAACCGCCCACCGTCATCCCCGGCAGCTTTTCCATCGTCATGGCGCCATTTTTGGCCAGCGCCTCGAAATCCACCGTGGCGGGGCTGGCGAAGAATTGCAGGTCCGGCAGGTCGAGCGCCGGATCGGACTTGAGGAAAGCCGTCAGGTTCGACCCGCCCAGCGCCAGCAGTCCGGTACGGCTCGCGGCGAAACGGATCATCTGCCCCACCAGCGGCAGGCCGCGCGACATGGCGTTGAAGCTGGAAGCACCCGGCTTGAGGCGAGCGCGGACCATCGATGCATAATGATCCTGCAAATTCTCACCGACGTTCGGGCTGTCCACCAGCGTCGTGATGCCCAGCGCCCGCAGACGTTCGCCCTGGCCGATGCCGGACAGTTCCAGCAATTGGGGCGAATTGATCGTGCCGCCCGAAAGGATGACTTCGCGGCGGGCGCGCACCTGCCGCAGCCGGCCGCCCTTCCAATATTCGACGCCCACGGCCTTCCTGCCTTCGAACAGGATGCGCGTGGCGTGGGCATGGATGATGACCTGGAGGTTAGGCCGCTTCATCGCCGGGTGCAGATAGGCGACCGCCGCCGATACGCGCAGGCCCTTATGGGCGTTGAGCCGGACCCGCGCCACGCCCTCCCGCGTGGTGCCGTTCAGGTCTTTGGCGACCGGGGCGCCCGCTTCCTCGAACGCTTTCGTCATGATGTCCAGCATCGGGTGCCGCATCGGCACGTCGCTGATCTTGAGCGGGCCTTCCTGCTGGTCGCGGCTGGCGCCTTCGCCCTGCTGGTTCTCGATCCGGCGGAAATAGGTTTCCGCTTCGTCCCAGCCCCAGCCGGTCAGCCCCCTTTGCCGCCAGCCGTCATAATCTTCCGGCAAGCCGCGCACCCAAAGGATGCCGTTGATGGAGGAGGAGCCGCCCAGAACCTTGCCGCGCGGGAAGAAATGCTGCCGGCCGTCCGAACCCGGATCGGGATCGGTCATGTAATTCCAGTTTATGCGCGGGTCTTTCAGCATCCTGGTGAAACCGGCGGGCACATGAATGTTCATCGTGCTCATCGCCTGCGCGGGATTGAAGATATTCTGCAACGGCCGGTCGTCGCCGCCCGCCTCCAGCAGCGCGACCTTGTGGCGGCCGTTGGCGCTCAGCCGGTTGGCGAGCACGCAGCCGGCCGATCCCGCGCCGACGATGACATAATCGGCTTCCGCCTCCACGCTGCTCTGCGCCTCGACCATGCTGCCTTTCTCCTTATCCTCAGCACCGTGCATAGCGGGGAGGGATGAAGGGTGCGCAAGCCTTATGTCGGACTTTACCGACGAACATCGCCCTTATGATGGCTTGGCGGATGCCATCGAAATCCGGGGGTCGCCAGCGCTATGACTGCATCGGAACGCAGTCTTGGCCAAGGATGAGGATAAGAATGACGGGGCTTTTCTCGCTCGCGGGACGCACGGCGATGGTCACGGGAGCCTCCCGCGGCCTGGGCAGGGCGATCGCGCTGGGGCTGGCGGACGCGGGAGCATCGCTGATCCTCGCGGCGCGGGACGGCGCGAAGCTGGAGGAAACCGCCGAGGAAATCCGGGCGGCTGGCGGGCGGGCGCAAACCATCGCGTTCGACCTGGCTGATCTGGATGCGGTGCAGGCGGCGACGGACAGGCTGAACGCCGACGGCGCGGCCATCGACATATTGGTCAATAATGGCGCCATCGGCGGATGGGGACCGCTCCACGAGTCCACCCTCGCCCATTGGGAGAATATGTTCGATGTGAACGTATCGTCCATGTATCTGCTGTGCCGCGACCTGTCGAAAGGCATGGCGGCGCGCAAATGGGGGCGGATCATCAACTTCGCCTCCTATGTCTCCGACACCGGGCGGCCGAACCTGTCCGCCTATGTCGCCAGCAAACATGCGGTGCTGGGCCTGACGCGATCCATCGCGGCCGACCTGGCGCCCCATGGCGTCACCTGCAACGCCATCGCGCCCGGATTCTTCGACACGGACATGGCCGCGCCCACCGTCGGCCATCCGGAGCGGGCGAAGATCTTCCGCAGCGCCATAGCGCTCCACCGCTTTGGCGATCCGAAGGAGATGGTCGGCCCCGTCCAGTTCCTGGCATCCGACGCATCGGCCTATATCACGGGCCACATGCTGCCGGTCGACGGCGGCGTCGCCAATATCCTGTCGCTGCCTGTCGTGGTCGAGACCTAAGCAGCCCCCTTTCTTTGCCGAATCCAGAAGGAAAATCGCGCATGACCGATACGCTTCTCCACCTCGCGAACCCCGAAAAGCTGTTCATCGGCGGCGACTGGTCCCCTTCTTCGGGATCGGACGGTATCGAGATCATCTCGCCCGCCACCGAGGAGAAAGTGGGCCGCGTCGCCAAGGCGACCACCGCCGACATGGACCGCGCCATCGCGGCGGCGCGCAATGCCTTCGACAACGGCCCCTGGCCCCGCATGACCGGGCCGGAGCGCGCCGTCTATCTGCGCCGCATCGCTGAGGAAATGGCCAGGCGCAACGACGATTTCGCCCGCGCCTGGTCGCTGCAGGTGGGCATGCCCTATTCGCAATCGTCGATGACGGCCCCCTTCATGGGCGGCTATTACACCTATGCCGCGGACCTTGCCGAAAAGGGGTTTGAGGAGGTGCGCCCCGCCCTGGCCGGCGGGCATGCCATCGTCGTGCGCGAGCCGGTGGGCGTCGTCGCCGCCGTGGTGCCGTGGAACGCGCCGCTGGCCACGCTCTCCTTGAAGGTCGCCTTCGCGCTGGCGGCAGGCTGCACGATCATCGCCAAGCCTTCGCCCGAAACGCCTCTGGAAGCGCTGATCCTGGCCGAATGCATCGCGGCGGCGGGCGTGCCCGACGGCGTCTTTTCCGTCCTGACGGCGGATCGCGAAGTGTCCGATTATCTGATCCGCCATGAAGGGGTGGACAAGGTCAGCTTCACCGGTTCGACCGCCGCCGGCCTGCACATCGCCTCGGTCGTCAGCGCCCGGTCGGGACGCATCACGACGGAACTGGGCGGCAAGTCCGCCGCCATCATCCTGGACGATGCCGACATCGGCAAGGTCGTGGAAGGGATCATGCCGAACCTGGTCGGGCTGTGCGGCCAGCAATGCGCCGCCTTCAGCCGGATATTGGTCCCCGCCTCGCTGAAGGGCGCGGTGGAGGAAGCGCTCGCCGCCGCCATGCAATATGTGCAGGTGGGCGATCCTTTCACCGAAACGACGCAGATGGGCCCGCTCGTCACCCAGCGCCAGCACGGCCGCGTCTTCGACTATATCCAGCAGGGCAAGGCGCAGGGCGCCCGCATCGTCACTGGCGGCAACCGCCCGGCGCATCTCGACAAGGGCTGGTTCGTGGAGCCGACCCTGTTCACCGACGCCAGCAACGACATGACCATCGCCCGCGAGGAGATTTTCGGACCCGTCGGCACGATCATCGCCTATGGCAGCGAGGAAGAGGCGATCGCTATCGCCAACGACAATATCTACGGCCTGTCGGGCGGCGTGTTCACGCAGGATGTAGAGCGCGCCTACAAGGTCGCCCGCCGCATCCGTACCGGCAATTTCGGCCATAATGGCCGCGTCATCGACTACACCATCCCCTATGGCGGCTTCAAACAGTCCGGCGTGGGCCGCGAGGGCGGTGAGGAAGGGTTGCACGGCTTCACCGAGATCAAGGCCGTCTTCATGCAGGACCTGCCTGCCCATCTGAAGGGCTGACCCCTTGCACGCGCGCGTGGATGACCCCGCCGACGCCCCCGCCCAGACCAGTCACTGGCCGGACAATTATGGTCCGGCCAGCGCCTGGTGGACCGTCTTCATCCTGATGATCTTCCAGATCGTGTCGATGATCGACCGGCAGGTCATATCGGTGCTGATCCCGGAGATGCGGGCGGAGCTTGGCCTCAACGATTTCCAGATCAGCCTGGTGCAAGGCCTGTCCTTCGCGCTCTTCTACGGACTGATGGGGCTGGTGATCGGCGGGCTGGTCGACCGTTATTCGCGGCGCGCGATCATGTTCACCGGCATCGTGGTCTGGTCGCTGGCGGCGGCGGGCACAGGGCTGGCGCGCAGCTACAGCCAACTCTTCGCCGGCCGGTTGCTGGTGGGCGCGGGCGAGGCGGCGGTATCCCCCGCCGGGCAGTCGCTCCTTGCCTCCATCTTCCCCCGTCATCGGCTGACGACGCCGATCGCCTGCCTTTCCGTGTCCGGCGTCATCGGCATATCGCTGTCCTACGCGCTGGGCGGCAACCTGCTCGCGCTGTTCAGCGCGGAGCCGTTGAGCGGTCCGTTCGCGGGACTTGCCCCTTGGCGGCAAGTGCTGGTGGTGACGGGCCTGCCCGGCGTGGCGGTCGCGTTCCTGGCCTTCGCCTTTCGCGAGCCGAAGCGCCGCAGCCAGCCTCCGCCCGACCGGCAGGCGGCAAGCTGGGGCGCCTTCTTCCGCCATATCGGCGCGCATCCCCGGCTGATGCTGGGGCTGATCCTGGGATCGGCGGTGATGGCCGTCGCCATTCAGGGGACGATGGTATGGACGCCGACCTATGCCCGCCGCGTGCTGGGCGTCAGCGCGGCGGAGGTGGGAACGATGATGTCGGTCGCGGTCGCGCTGGGCGGCATCGTCGGCGGCCTGTCGCTGGGCGTGCTGATCGACCATCGCTTCGCGCGCGGCACCCGCGACATGGCGCTGCGGTTGCTGTGCGGCTTCTGCATCGCGATTCCCCCGGTTCTGGCGGCGGCCTTCGCAGCCGGCAATTTCGCCCTGCTGTTCGGCGCGATCACGCTGATGATGATGACCATGGGGTCGAGCTACGGGCCGACCATGGCCGCCGTGCAGATGATCGCGCCCATCGAGATGCGCGGACGCTTCGCCGCGCTGATGGTTTTGGCGTCCAATTTGTGCGGCTATGCGCTGGGACCGATGCTGATCGGTTTCCTGACGGATTATGTCTATGGCGATCCCATGAAGCTGGGCTGGGCGATCATCACCGGCCTGCTGACCGCCGGACCGCTCGCGGCCTGGATGGTCTGGTCGGCGCGGGGCGATTTCCTGCGCCATCTGGATCGATGAAGCCAGCCATCACAACCACGGTGATGCCAAGCTTGTCCTTCCTTCGAAGGCGAGTTCGGCCCATGCTGCAACATGGCATCGGCACCAGAATCCTGACGAAAAGGCCATCATGACGACGACTATTCCCGCCCTCATGCGCAGCGCCGCCGCGCGTCACGGGGACCGCCCGGCCCTGGTTTCGCAGACTGACGGGGCGATCAGCTATCGCGAACTCGACCGCCAGGCCGATCTGGTCGCCAAGGCCCTGATCGCGGACGGCGCCCGGCCGGGCGACCGGGCCGCCATCTGGGCGCCCAATATGTGGGAATGGGTCGCCATCGCCATCGGCATCCAGCGCGCCGCCGGCGTGATGGTGCCGCTCAACACGCGCCTGAAGGGCGGCGAGGTGTCGGACATCGTGCGGCGGGGACAGATTGTCCGCCTGTTTTCCATCGGCAGTTTCCTGGGCCGCTATTATCCGGCCATGCTGAAGGACGAGCCGATGCCCGGCCTGCGCCGCCGCATCGTGTTGCGCGCCGAACCGCAGGAACTGGGCGAGGGCGAAATCGGTTTCGAGGATTTCGTCGCGCTGGCCGCAAACAGCAGCGACGCGCAGCTTGCCGAGCGCGAGGCGATGGTGAAGCCCGACACGCTGGCCGACCTCATGTTCACGTCCGGCACGACGGGAGCGCCCAAGGGCGCGCTGTTCGATCATCGCCGGTCGCTGGGCGGCGGTCAGGCATGGGTCGACATCGCCCGGCAGACGGCGGACGACCGCTATGCCGCCTTCGGTCCCTTCTCGCACAATGCATCCTATAAGGCGGGCTGGGTCGCATCGCTGATCGCGGGCAGCACGCTCTATTGGCCCGAAGCCTATGATCCGGCAAGCGTGCTCGACCTGGTGGCGAAGAACCGGATCACCGTTATGCCCGCGCCGCCGACCGTGTTCCAGGAAATGCTCGCCTTTCCCAACTGGCGCGACTGGGACATTTCGAGCTGGCGCTTCATGTCGACGGGATCGACCGTCGTGCCGATCGAACTGATGAAACGGCTCCAGGCCGAAACCCCGATCCAGGAGATCAGCACCGGCTATGGCATGACCGAATGCTGCGGCTCCGCCACGCACACCCGGCCGGGCGATCCCATGGAACGCATCGCCTATACGGTCGGCACGGCGATCCCCGGCACCGAAATCCGCGTCGCCGGGCCGGATGGCCGCTCGCTGGGGGTGGGAGAGCCGGGCGAAGTGCTGATCCGCGACGACAAGCTGCTGATCGAATATCTCGACAATCCGGAGGCGACCCGCGCCACGCTCGACGCCGATGGCTGGCTGCATTCGGGCGATGTCGGCTGTCTGGATGCGGACGGGTATCTGAAGCTCACCGACCGGCTGAAGGACATGTATATCGTCGGCGGATTCAACGTCTATCCGGCGGAGATCGAGAAGCAGATGACCGGCCTGCCGGGCATCCACCAGTCCGCCATCATCGGCGTGCCCGACCAGCGGCTGGGCGAAGTGGGCCATGCCTTCATCGTCCGGGCCGCCGGTTCCTCCATCACGGCGGAGGAGGTGATCGGCTGGGCGAAGGCCAATCTCGCCAATTACAAGATTCCTCGCGGCGTCACCTTCCTCGACGCGCTGCCGATGAATTCGACGGGGAAAGTGATCAAGTTCGCGCTGAAGGAATTGTATAAAAGCGCGTGACCGGGAAGAAGAGGCGTCAGCGCCGCGCGCCCCGTCATTTCTGGCGAACCGTCAGCTCAGGCCTCCGCCGGTCCCGATTTTTCGAACTGGCGGAGAAAATCGAACAGCCCGGGCGGGGTTGGCTTTTTCCCCGGATCGTACCAGGGCAGCAAGTTCTTGAGCAGTTGTGGGAAAAAGACACTGAGCTGGAAATTGTTGAGCGCCTTGATGTCGCGATCAAGCGCGGCTTGTTCGGCACGCGTCATGCTTTTCTTGTCCTGCTCGATCAGGTAGGAAAACATGCGGTCCATGAAACCCCGCAAATGAACCATGGCATAGAGGCAGCCATAGACACGGTAGAAATAGCCGTTCCAGATCCTGCCCCACAGGCCGCGGCTGTAAATCCGGTGATAGATCTGGAAGCAGACCTCCCGATGTTCGAACTCTTCGGCCATATGCCATTTCCAGAATGCCACGGCATTGGGGTCGGCGCCTTCGATCAGCGCATCCATCCGCTCGAACCAGATGCCGCCCTGCACCGCGCCCAGCGATTCGAAGCCGTCGGCATAGGCGAGCATGAATTTGAGCGAGCGGTTCTTCAGGAAAGCGTCCAGATCGTCGGCCAGCTTCTTCTCGAACTCGGCCAGCCGGGGATAGCCTTGCGCCGCGATCACCTTGTTGAACTTCTGATGCTGGCGGTAATGCTGCGATTCCTGGCCGATGAAGGCGGCCATGTCCTCGCGCAGTTGCTCCGAACCGGCGGGCAGGCGCTCCATCGCGATGTTCAGCACCTTGATCAGCCAGGGTTCGACCGGGGCGGGAATGATCGACGTCGCGTTTTGAAACTGGGCGAAGGCGATATTGGGCGCCCAATGCGCGCGCACCTTCGAAAAATCGATACGTGGATAGCGTATGATGATGCCCACGGACATCCCCTCTTTCTTTCGTTGTCATCAAGGATACGCCATCGTACCATCGGCCCGTTCTCCCGTCATGACTGCCCGGGAGTCCGATCATGACTGTGATGCATCCGCCCATGGATATTCGGTCAGGGGATGGAAGCATTATGAATCGGCCGATCATTGAGGAGAGGCCCTTTGACTCCCACCCCCTTCTGCATCGACGTGCCGCAGTCCGTGCTCGATCATATCCGGCACCGACTGGCGGACAGTCGCATCGGCTATATGCCCGACGATCCCGACCAGTGGAAATATGGCATGGATGCGCGCTATCTGGCCGAGCTGGTCGATTATTGGCGTTCGGCATATGACTGGCGCGCGGAGGAGGAGAAGCTCAACCGCTGGCCCCAGTTCATGGTCGAGATCGACGGCATCCCCATTCATTTCTATCATGTGCGGGGCAGTGACCCGCACAGGCCGCCGATCCTGCTGACGCATGGATGGCCGGGATCGGTGGTGGAGTTCCAGGAGGCGATCCCGCTGCTGGTGGAGGCGGGCTTTTCCGTCGTCGTGCCGTCGCTGCCCGGCTATGGCTGGTCGGGCCGGCCGCCGCGGCCGATCGGCCCCGCCCGCGTCGCCGCCTTGTGGCGCGTCTTGATGGTGGACGTGCTGGGCTATGCGCGCTTCTTCGCGCAGGGGGGCGACTGGGGATCGGCGGTGACGACGCAGTTGGGCATCAGCCATGCCGATGTCGTGGCGGCGATCCATCTCAATTTCTTCATGGCGCCGCCGCCGCATGCCGATGCCGATGCGGAACTGCTCGACTATTGGGCGCTGGTCCGCACGGTGATGGAGGCGGAAAGCGGCTATCATCACCAACAGGCCACCAAACCGCAGACCATCGGCCTTGCGCTGCACGACAATCCGGTCGGCTGGGCGGCCTGGGTGGTCGAGAAATTCTGGCGCTGGGGCGACACCAAGGGCGATATAGAGAGCCGGTTCAGCAAGGACCATCTGATCACCAACCTCATGTCCTATCTGGTCACCGACAATGTGATGTCGTCGATCTGGATGTATTACGGCCTGAACGGCGACGCGCTGGCGGCCGGCCCGGTGACAGTGCCCACCGCGCTCGCCCATTTTCCCGGCGAATTCTATCCCATGCCCAGCCACGCCCTGGCCAAGCGGCAATATCATGTGGTCCGCATGACGAAGATGGACGCGGGCGGGCATTTCGCCGCGATGGAGGAACCCCAGACGTTCGCCCGCGACGTCATCGCATTTTTCGAGAGCCGGATATGACGCTGGAACGGAATGACGTGCTGCTGGCCGAGGAAGCCGGCGAAGGCATAATGTTGCTGACGATGAACCGGCCGGCGCAACGCAATGCGATCGATCCCGCGCTGCTCGACGCCATGAACGCGGCATTCGATGCTTTCGTGCAGGACGACCGCTGGCGGGTGGGCGTGTTGACGGGCGCGCCGCCGGCCTTCTGCGCCGGGCTGGACCTCAAGACCTTCTCCGCCCCCGATGCGCCGCGCCAGGGCGTGACGGCGCTGATCCAGCGCGTACCGCGCCTGGGCAAGCCCATGATCGCCGCCGTCGGCGGTGCGGCCTATACTGGCGGGCTTGAGCTGGCGCTGGGTTGCGACTTCATTCTGGCCAGCGAGAATGCCCGGTTTGCCGATACGCATGCGAAGATCGGCGCATTGTCGGGCAGCGGCATGGGGTCGCGCCTGCCCCGCGCCGTAGGCGCGCGCTTCGCCCGCCAGATGATATTGAGCTGCCAGCCGGTCGATGCCGCCACGGCCTTGCGCGTGGGCCTGGCCAATGAGCTTCTGCCGGCTGAGCAATTGCTGCCCAGAGCCATCGAGATCGCCGGGGCGATCGCCGCGCACGATCCCGGCCTGATCCGCATGTCCAAGAGCGTGATCGATCGCGGAACGGAAGGCACGCTGGCCGACGCGCTGGCGATCGAGACGGAGGCGCTGCAACAGCGCAAGGCCATGGGCGCCATGGCGTGGAGCAGCGCGACGCCCGGCTGAAAGAAAGGGGAGCGAACCAAAGATCCGCTCCCCTTCCCTTACCCCTTATCCGATCAGATGCCCCAGAGCTGGGCCGCCGTTTCGCCCAGCACCTTGCGCGCGGCGGGCTCGCCCACCGTATCGAAGATGCGCTTCATGATGGCGTCGCTGCTGCCCATCACGCCTTCCGGATGCGGATAGTCGGTCGACCACATCACCCGGCCATCCCCGATGCGCGCGATATTCTCCATCGCGACATCGTCTTCCATGAAAGTGGTGTAGCAGTGGTTATGCCAGTACCAGCTCGGCTTCTGCGCCAGCTTGGGCCGCAATTCGGTCGCATAGTCGCGTGCGACCTTGTCGGCATTTTCCAGCGTGCCGGGCACCCAGCTCGCGCCGCCTTCGGTGAAGACGACGCGCAGGCCGGGGAAACGGTCGAACAGGCCGGAGAAAACCAACTGCCCGAACAGCCCGGTGAAGGGCATCAGATTGGCGTTCAGGTTCGCGCCCAATGAGCCCCGGCCGCTATATTGCAGATAGGCGCCGATATGGAAGGAGACGGGAAAGCCGCTTTCCTGGATCGCTTCCCAGAACGGGTCCATATCCTTGCTGTTGTAGCGCACGCCCTTGGGACTGACGGGAATGTCGATCGCCTTGTAGCCGAGCTGCTTCAGCTTCTGGAGATAATCCTTCGTTCGTTCCGGCCACAGGAATGTGGGCAGCAGCGCGACGGGGAACAGCCGGTCGGGCGCCGCTTCCTTCCATTCCGCGGCCCATTCATTGCAGACATCGACGCAGCGATACCAGAATTCCTTGTCCGGCATGCGGATCAGGCTGTTGAGGCGGCCATGATAGATGATGGCGGCGTCAATGCCCTCCGCATCCATGTCCGCCAGGCGCTTGTCGACATCCCAAAAGCCCTCGCGCCCTTCGGGGAAGGTCGGCGGCAGGCCGGGGACGTCATAATTCTGCCCGTCGACTTCGAGATGGAAGCCCGTCTCGTCCTTCCAATATTTAGGCGCGCGATCCTTGTCCGCGCCCTTCAGCCGGTTTTCCCACAGCCCCGGTTCCTCGATCAGATGATCGTCGCTGGAAATGACGCGCATGCCGGCGGGCCTCTCCCACGATCGGGCCGGCATGACGCGGTCCTTGGGCCACGGGGTCGCGGTGAAACTATTCATCCTTTTCCATTCCTTCTTGGGGATCTCGTCCGACACGGGGCTGCCGTCCGCCACCCCCGTCTTGCTCGCCCTTATAGCATGGCCGAAGGAATAGGCTCCGGTGTGGGCGGGTTCCGGGCGATGTCATCAGACTTCTGATGAGTTGTCGAAAGTCCATTCAAGATCATTGTTCAATGATATTGAATAGTTTTTTCGAAAATTGCCCGATTATAGGGGCAATGGATAAGGTTTAACATGAGCGCACTGGTCCGCCGTTATGGCCCGGCCGCATGCGCGAGGAGAGAATGATGCTGAAAGAAGACGAGGTTCAGGAAAGGGCCGGGCTCAAGGTCCGCGCGCTCAGCCCCGGTTTCGGTGCGGAGATCATCGGCGTCGATCTGTCGCGCCCGCTGGACGACAACATGGCAAACGCAATCCGCGACATATGGATCGAGGCCGGACTGCTGCTGTTCCGCGATCCCGATGCCGATGACGAAGCGCAGATGCGGCTGAGCCGCCTGTTCGGGGAGATGGAGCCGGCTGCGACCGCCGATATGAACGATCCCAATAACCAGTTCATGATGACGCTGAAATATGACCCGGCGGACGACAAGCCCCGCTTCCAGACCGATTATCATTTCGGCGGGCATGACCGGGCGGGCTATATCCCGTGGCATTGGGACCAGAGCTTCATGCCGACGATCGTGCGCGGCGCGGTGCTCCGCATGGAGAAGCCGGCGACGCAGCTTGGCCGGACCGGGTTCATCGATGCGATCGAAGCCTATGAGCGGCTGTCGCCCGGAATGAAGGAGAAGATCGACGGCATGGAGGTCGTCTATCATTTCGTGACGGACTTCATGCAGTGCAAATATGGCGTCCCGGCCGATCTCCGTGCCTTGGCGCGCGACACGCCTTCTGGCGGAACGAAATATGATTTCCCGCCCGTCGTCCACCCGATGGTCATCACCCAGCGGGAGACCGGGCGCAAGGCGCTGAAGATTTCGCCGCTGCAGGCGCAGTATATTCTGGGCATGGATCGGGCCGAAAGCGATTCGCTGCTCGCCGAACTGGCGGGGCATCTGACCGATGAGCGACATGCCTATTTCCACGACTGGCAGAAGAACGACATGCTGGTATGGGACAATTGGCGGATGATCCACCATGCGGAGGGCGTGCCATTGAACGTCCCACGCAGCGCCCGACGCACCACGATCATGGGCGACTATGCGGTGGGCCGCTATCTCGATCCCACGCTCGACCGCAACCGGGCCGTCAAGCGGATCGTGGATTGACAATCAGGGAAGCGCCTTGTCACCGCCTTCGGGCCGTGATGGGGCGCCTTTGTCCTATCGTCCCGAAAAATGCGGCGGCCGCTTTTCCATGAAAGCGGCGGTCGCCTCGCTATAATCCTCGGTCATCGTGCCCAGTATCTGCGCCCGGTTTTCCGCCTGGATCGCGGCTTCATAGCTGTTGGCGTCCAGATTGGCCCACATCAGCGCCTTGGTATGGGCGACCGAATAGGGGCTGTTCGCCAGAACGGAGCGCGCATAGGCGATGGCGTCATCGATCAGCGACCGCGGATCGGACAGCGATCGCACAAGGCCGATGCGCTCGGCTTCCTCCGCCTCGATCGCGCGGCCGGTCAGCAATATGTCGAAGGCTCGCGCCGCGCCGATCATGCGCGGCAGCAGATAGGAGATGCCGCTTTCGCCGCCGGTCAGCCCGATCCGCACCGCCGCCACCAGAAATTTCGCGGCGGGGGTCGCGATCCGTACATCGGCGCTGAGCGCGATCGCCATGCCCGCACCCACAGCCGGGCCGTTGACAGCCGCGATCACCAGTTTCGGCATGGACCGGATGCGTCCGCCCATGCCGGCGAACTGTTGTTGCCAGTGAAGTTTCTCGATGACGCCGCTGCTGCCCGTCTGGTTACGCTGGTTGGACGCCGCGAGATCCTGCCCTGAACAGAAGCCTCGCCCGGCGCCGGTGATGATGACGGCCCGGCAGGCGGCGTCGGCCGCCAGTTCGTCCATCAGCCCGTTGAAGCGGGCGACCGTCTCCCGAAGCAGGGCGTTCATGCGCGCGGGCCGATTGAGCGTTACGAGCGCGATTCCCTGGCCGTCCGTCAGCCGTTCGACGACAATATCCTCGGCCATCATCCTCTCCCCAACATGGCCATGACGGTGCCGCCGCCGTCGACCCGCTGGCAAGCCATGGCCATGGTCTCTACACATATGCGTAGAAATGGAATGCGGCTGTTCCCATCGCCCGCTTTCGCGCAGGAATGGGGCATGAGCCCGCACCCGCCCCCTAACGCCGCCGGTACATCCCAATTGCATCTGATCGCGCAGGAATGGAGGCGCGCCTGGCGTCCCGGCGTCGCGGCGCTGTTCGCAGGATCGCTGGGCTATTCCCTCTATTCTGCGGTTTCCAGCCTGTTCGTGGAACCCTTGCAGCAGCAGTTCGGCTGGTCGCGCGGGGACATCGCCTTCGTCCACAGCTTCGGCCTGATCATCGCTTTCATCGCGCCGGTCATCGGCCGAATGACGGATCGTCACGGCGTCAGACCGATATTGTCGGCGGGCCTGCTGCTGACCGCCATCGGTTATGGGCTGCTCGCTTCCATGGGCGGATCGCTCGGCTATTTCTACGCGGTGCATTTCGGCTTTGCGCTCGTCGGCATGGCGACGACCGGCATCACCGTCACGCGCATCCTGAGCGGCGCGTTCGAGCGGACGCGGGGGACCGCGCTCGCCATAGGCCGGTCGGGGCTGGCGGTCGCGGGCGCGTTGATGCCGATGGCGCTATACCCGATGATCCTGCGCTTCGGATCGTCGGGCGGCTATCTGCTGCTTGCCGCCTTCATCCTGTTGATCGCGCTGCCTCTCATCTGGTTCTGGGTGCCCTCACGCGCTGCGGAGCTGCGGTCCGGACGCACCGCGCTGCCCCGTGCTGACAGCGCGCTGTCGCTGCTGGCCAATGGCAAGGTCCGCATCCTCATCGCGGCGTCCGTTCTCAACTATGTGCCGGTGGTGGCGTTGCTCTCCCAGATGAAGCCACTTGGCGTGGAAAAGGGGCTCGATGCCGTCGCCGCCGTGGGCGCGGTATCGATGATGGGCGCGGCTGCCGCCATGGGCGCATTGCTCAGCGGTGTCCTGGTCGATCGCTTCTGGGCGCCCGCAATTGCCTTCATCCTGAATTTCGCGCCTGCGGTCGGTTGCCTGCTGCTGCTCCAGCACGATGTACCGCCCGCGCTTTTCTATGGCGCGGTGCTGATGATCGGCCTTGGCCAGGGGGCGGAGATCGACATCGTCGCCTTCATGATCGCGCGCTATTTCGGGCTGCGCAGCTATGCCACCATCTACAGCCTGTCGACGCTGGGCATCGCGCTTGGCGTCGCGGTAGGCGCCAGCCTGATCGGCATGGCCTATGATCGTTTCGGCAGTTACGACATTGCCCTGCTGGCTTGTTCAAGCAGCTTCTTTCTCGCCGCCTTGTTCTACCTGATGATGGGGCGTTATCCGGAGGGCGGCCAACCGGACTAGAGCCAATCGACATTCAGCCCTGACGGCCTGTAAATGACGCTTTTCCGTGCTTCCGGTGCTCACCTGCTTTGAGTAGGCTGCGCTCCGGGCCACGGAAAACCACTATTTTCGGCTCGTCATCTTCTGAATGTCGATTGGCTCTAAGCTCGCCTCAAGTCCGGAGGCGGCGCATCAGGCATTCCTGGGCGGTCGACGCGATCAGACGGCCATCGCGGTCGAAAATCCGCCCCGTCGTGAGGCCCAGGCCATCACCTGCCGACGGGCTGGACGTATGATGCAGCATCCATGCCTCGCAGCGGGCAGGGCGGTGGAACCACATCGCATGATCCATGCTGGTGATCAGGAATTCGCCGCTGTTGGTGGGCAGGAAATGCGGGATCGCCGCGGCGCCGCCCAGCCAGTAATCGCTGGCGAAGGCGAGCAGACACTGCTGCAACCGGCTGTCCTCCACAGTGGCGGCGCCGGACTGGCGGAACCAGAATGATCGCGCCGCTTCGGTCGGCCGTGCGAGGAAATAGTCTTCCGGCGCGATCGGGCGCATCTCTATCGCCAGGGCGGCGGCGAAGTTGTGCGTCACCGCCTGTTCCAACTCCGCCGCCCGTTCGCGCACGAAATGCTGGATCGGCGCGACCCGCTCGGGCGGCGGCACGACAGGCATCGCTGCGTTCTGATGGACGAATCCCTCCTCTGGCGCATGGAATTCGGCCATCATCGTGAAGATCGCCCGCCCATCCTGACAGGCGGTGATCTGACGGTTCGCGAAGCGACGGCTGTCGCGCAGGCGCGCAACCTGATAGTCGAGCCGCCGATCCGTGCGCCCGGCGGCGAGGAAATAGGCGTGGAAAGAGCTTGCGGGCAGCGCTTCCACCGTCTTCATCCCTGCCAGCAAGGCCTGGGCCAGCAATCGCCCGCCGAACACCGACCCGATGTGATTGTGCGCTCCGGCCGATCCGGTGAACCGGTCCGGTCCCGTTTGCGTGACATCGAGGATGTCGGAAATGGCATCCCGCGTCGGCAGGGGTCTATCGTCATGGAACGGCCCATCCGCCGCGATCATGCATCGAGTCCCAGAGCGCGCCGCACCGACAGGACCGTATCCATCTCGTCCAGACCGCTCAACGGCAGGTCATATTCCGAGCGGTCGTCGATCTCGCTGATATGGGCCGCGATGTCGTCGCAGCTCGGCGCGTCCGGGCCGGGGCTGTACCAGCCCCGCGTCAGGCCGACGAACAGCCGCGAATATTTGCCGCCCAGCACCGAATACATATGCTGGGAGGAGGTGCAGTCCCGGCTGGCCATATAGCAGGCCAGGGCGGCGACGAATTCCGGCTTCATCCCTTCGATGAAATGACGGGTCCGCGCGCCTGCGGCCTTGAGGAAAGCGATGTCCGGGCGCTGCTCGACGGGGGTGCCGCCCAGCCGCCCGCCCTGCGCATTGGGGAAGAGCGTGTTGACGACGATCCCTGCGGGAGCCTCCTGCGCGATGACGTTCATCAGGCCGATCAGCGCCGTCTTGGCGGCCCCATAATTGGCGCGATAGGGGTTGCCGAATACGCCCGATTGCGAACTGACCAGCACGATCCGGCCATAGCCCTGCTCCGTCATGGCGCGATAGGCGGGCTGGCATATGTTGAACGCGCCCTTCACATGAACGGCCAGCACGGATTCGATGTCCTCCCCGGTCAGTGCGCCGAAAGCTCCATTCCGCTGATTGCCGGCATTGGAGATGACGATGTCGACCCGGCCGAAGGCGGCCATCGCGGCATCGACGACGGCCTGTCCTCCCGTCTCGGTCGCCACCGTGTCGTAATTGGCGATGGCGCGCGCGCCCAGATTCCTGAGTTCTTCCACGACGGCATCGGCATAGCCGGTCGATCCGCCCCGCCCCGTCGGATCTCCACCCAGGTCATTGGCGACCACAGCTGCCCCTCTGCGCGCCAGTTCCCGGCAGAAGGCCGAACCAAGCGCGCCGCCCGCACCCGTCACCACAGCCACTTGCCCGTTGAAATCGATCGCCATCCGCGCCTCCATCAGGCGCTGACCATGGCGGCAGCCCGGCCGGCCGCCAAGCCGGGCGATGGAATTTCGGCCATGTGATGAATGGCGGCGCCGTAACTCAAAGCTGTTTGGGTTCGCTCGCCTTGAAAAGCATGCGCGCCAGAACGCTTTCCTCGACGTCCGGGTCCGGTCCGCCCTCGGGAAAGAACCAGTCGCCCAGCAGGACCGATCCGGCCAGCATGCCGAATCCATAGCGGACCATCAGTTCCGGCGGCACGTCGAATTCCAGCCCCGCCTGCTCATATTGCGATCGCATGCGGGCGACGGCACGCGTGAAATAGTCGTCCAGACCATGAATGGCCGCCGCATCCACGTCCCCCCTGGACTTGACCATCGCCAGCAACAGATCGGCATGGTCGCGCAGAAAGGGATACAGCGCCTGGACGAAGCGCATGCTGCGTTCCTCACGGTCGGGTGGCAGCGTGTCGCTATAGTCCAGGAATTCGCGGAAACGGGCATTGAACGGCTCGGTCACCGCTTCGGTGAACAAAGCCTCCTTGCTGCCGAAATTGTTGAAGATCAAAGGCTCCGCCACCTCCGCGCGGGCAGCGATATGGCGCGTCGTCGCGCCGGCAAAGCCCCGCTCCGCGAAGACCGCGCGGGCAGCGTCGAGAATGAGCGCCCGAATTTCCGCCGTCGACCGCCGGGCGCGGCGACGAGGAACGGCAACGTCCTGGGGACGATCGGAAATATCATGCATGCGTCACTAGGCCATTGTCCTGTCTTCATTGATGCTATAAATAGCACATACTATTTATATACGCGACTCCATTGCGTGGCGATTCTGAAAGGAGAGGCATGAGCAGTCAATTCGATGTGGTGATCCGCGGTGGCACGATCGTGGACGGCACCGGCGCCCAGCCCTATGTCGCGGATGTCGGCGTGAAGGACGGCGTGATCGCTGAAATCGGCAGGATCGAGGCTTCGGCTCCGGAGGAAATCGATGCGCGCGGCCTGACGGTGACGCCCGGCTTCGTCGATGTCCACACCCATTATGACGGCCAGATCACCTGGGAAAACCGCATGGCTCCTTCGTCCAATCACGGCGTCACCACCGTCGTCATGGGCAATTGCGGCGTCGGCTTCGCGCCGGTGCGGGACGGCGATCATCAATTGATGATCAAGCTGATGGAGGGGGTCGAGGATATTCCCGAAGTCGTCATGGCCGAAGGCGTGCCGTTCAACTGGAACAGCTTTCCCGACTATCTCGACGCGCTGGAACAGCGCGTGTCCGACGTCGATTTCGCCGCGCAAATCCCCCACAGCCCCTTGCGCGTCTTCGTCATGGGTGAGCGCGGCGCCAATCTGGAGCCTCCAACGCTGGAGGATCTGGTCGAAATGCGCCGCTGCGTCAGCGAGGCAGTGAAGGCCGGTGCGCTGGGCGTCGCCAGTTCGCGCAATCTGTTCCACCGTTTCCGTTCCGGCGAACTCGCGCCTTCGGTCACGACGGAACTGGACGAGGTATTGGCCCTGGCCGAGGGCCTGAAGGATGCGGGCGCTGGCACGTTCCAGTGCAACCCCAATCTCGACAATGATGCCGAGGTGGAACTGAAGATTTTCCGCACCATCGCCCAGCAGGCGGGCGTTCCCGTGACATTCAGCCTGATCGCCATGCCGACGCGGCCGGACAATTGGGGCCGCTATGTCGAAGGCGTGCGCCAGGCGGCGGCCGATGGCCTGACCATCCGCTGCCAGTTCATGCCGCGTCCGATGGGCGTCATGTACGGGCTGGAGCTCAGCTACCACCCCTTCTCGCTCAACCCCAGCTTCCGCCCGCTGGCCAAGCTGCCGCTGGAGGAAAAGGTGGCGCGGATGCGCGACCCGGAACTGCGCGCGCGCCTGATCGCGGAGGAGCCGGACGATCCCAACCCCGCCTTCGTCGGGCTGATCAAGTCGATCAAGGCGCTGTTCCGCATCAGCGATCCGGCCGATTACAATTTCGCGGCCGAGGACAGCATCCAGGCGGAAGCGGCGCGTCGCGGCGTCGATCCGCGCGAAATGATCTACGACGCGCTGCTGGAGGATGACGGCCGGGCGATCCTCTGTTCCTATTCCTCCGACGTGCCTGAATATCTCGCCCAGAGCCGCGACCTCATCGGGCAGGACAATATGATCGTCGCGCTGGGCGATGGCGGAGCGCATTACGGCATGATCTGCGACGCGGCCTATACCACCTATCTGCTGACCGGGCGGCTGGGCCGGGACGGTCTGGACCTGCCGACCGCGATCAAGGCGTTGACCAGCCAGCCCGCAAACTCCGTGGGCCTGTGCGATCGTGGCGTGCTGGGCGTGGGTTACAAGGCGGACATCAATGTCCTCGACATCCCCAACATGATCCTGCACCGGCCGCAGGTGATCGCGGACCTGCCGGCGGGCGGCAAGCGCCTGTCGCAAAAGTCGAAGGGCTATGTCGCGACCCTCGTCAGCGGCGCCGTGACCTACCGCAATGGCGAAGCGACCGACGCGCTTCCGGGCCGGCTGGTGCGCGGCGTCCGTGGCGCTCCGGCAACCGCGCAGGTGAGGCAGCATGAAACAGCCTGATAAGGCGTGCCCGCGCGGATAAGGGGCGCGTGGGCCCTCTGGGAGACCGGCACGGTTCTATCCGTGCCGGTCTTTTTCATTGCGGGCGGAGGAAGGGCCGCAGCAATGCGACCGCTGAGGCAATCCGTTTTCCCGTCTCCTGTTCGGAGCATTGCAGCAGGCCGTCATGGCCGCCGGTCACGAGCGCGCCGAATTGCCGCGCCAGCAAAGCCGGATCATGGCTGGCAAGCCGCCCCTCCCGCGCTAGCCCCTCCAGCCAGACGACGAGCGGCGCGGCCACGTCGCGGCTCTCGAGCAATATCTGCTCCGCCAGTTCGGGAAATCGAGGCGCTTCGAAAATGACTAGGCGAAGGAAGCGGTCGGCGGCAGGGTCGGCGGTCGCTTCGGCAATCGCGACGGCAAAATCGGCCAGCACATCGTCCGGCTCACGCCCCTCTGTCGCGACCGCCGCGAAACGATAGGCCGGGACGCGGCAGGCATAGCTGCATATCGCGCGGAACAACGTGGGCTTGTCGGGGTAGCGGGCGTAGAGCGTCGTCTTGCTGATGCGGGCGCGGCGCGCCACCTCCGCCATCGTCACGCCGGCAAAGCCATGCTGTTCGAACAGTGCCGCAGCGACCTCCATGACGGCCTGCTCGCGCGCCTGGGTCTCGTCCGCCGTGGGACGCCCCCGCCGCCGTCGGGCCTGGTGCCCAATCATCATATTCCTGATCCCCTTCCCGCTTGCGCGGGCTTCTTTTTAATTGGACACATAGGTTCAATTAAATCAAGGCGAAGGTGCAAGGCAATGGCGGATACACTCAGAGTCGGGATCATCAGCGCCAACTGGAGCCTCAAGGTCCATGGCGCGGCCTGGCGGCGGATCGACGGCGTGGAAGTCGCGGCCATCTGCACCTCCCGCCAGGAAACGGCGGAACGGGCGGCCCGGGAATATGACATTCCCAAAGCCTATTGGAATCATGAGGAGATGTCGGCCGATCCGGACCTGCACATCATCGATGTCGGCACGCGCCCGTCCTTCCGCTTTCCCATGGTCATGGCGGCGCTGAAGAACGGCAAGCATGTCTATGACGCCCTGCCCTTCGCGGTCAGCCTGTCCGATGCCGAAGCGATGCGCGACGCGCAGCTGGCCGCTGGCGTCGTCGGCGTGGTGGACGCGCAATTCCGCTGGTCGCCGCATGCGCAGAAGATGAAGCGCATGATCGATGAAGGCTTCATCGGCCGCCCGCTGGGCTTCAATGTTCAGTTGATGCTGCCGCTGATCGTCGCCAACGACAAGCCCTATGCCTATTGCGCCTATTCGGAACATACCGACCCCTATTATTGGCTGGCGGAAAAGAGCAGCGGCGGCAGCGCGTGGCGCAATTTCGCCACCCATTCGCTGCTGTTCCTGACGCATCTGATCGGCCCGGTGGCGGAGGCGACCGGCATGTTGACGACCGGCGTGCCCGAATGGTTCCTGCCCAATGGCGAAGTGCTGCGGCCGGAGACGCACGATCTGGGCAGCGCGGTGCTGAGCATGGAAAATGGCGCGATCGGCAGCCTGCAGGCGGGCTGGTGCGTGCCCGACACCGAAGGCTGGCGGGTGGAGGTGTGGGGCGACAGGGGCCGGTTGCTGCTGGTCGACGACAGCTTCGGCAATTTCCCCTCGGCAAAGCTCTATGCCGGCGATGCGCGGTTGTTGACCTATGGCCAGCGCACCTGCGAAGAGGTGACGGTGGACGACTATTATGCCGTTCCCGGCGTCGCGGGCGCCACGGCGGAGCCGCGTCCCTTCGCCGCGATGGACTGGATGTTCCGGCATATGGTCGATGCCATTCGCAACGGGACGGAAGGATCGCCCAGCTTCACCGAGGCGGCAGCCGTACATCGGGTGGTCGAGGCGGTCGAGCGCGCCAATGCCGAGAGGCGCTGGATCGCCATGAAGGACATGGGCTGAACCGGCGCGATCCAATAAACGAAACGATCCGCCTGCCCGGCCAGGGGATATTTGCAGGGAGAGAAGCATATGCTGAGAGTGCATAAGCGCATTGATGTCACTACGGCCGCCCCACAATTGGGAGACAGGGTCGAAATGGCCGTCACGCTGACATTGCCCGATCCGTCCGCGATGCCGGACCGGCCCGTCGCGATCTTCGCCTGTCCGGGCGGCGGATATTCGCGCCATTATTTCATGATGCGCTTCGAGGGTCATGAAGGCTATGACGAGGCGGAATGGCAAGCGCGGCACGGCCTGATCCACGTCGCCATCGACCATGTGGGCGTCGGGGAAAGCAGCATCCCGGACCTCTCCAGCATCGATTTCCAGACGATGGCGGCGACCCATGACGCCTGCGTGCGGCAGGTTGCCGCTTCCCTGCGCGACGGCACGGCGGCGGAGGGTTTTCCCGGCTTGCCGTCGCTCTTCCTGGTGGGCATGGGGCAGTCCATGGGCGGCGGCGTCAGCATATTGACGCAGGGCCGCTTCGCCACCTTCGACGCGATTGCGCCTTTCGGCGTCAGCGCGATCCACACCGCCTTGCCCCAGCGCGACAAGGCCGCTTTCGAACATGGCATGCGCCGCTTCGACAGGGTGGCGAGTGGGGAAGTCACAAGCCATCTGGAGCACGACCATGAGGGGGTCGATTATGTCTACCCCTTCCACTGGGAAGATGTGCCCGCCGACATATTGGAAGAGGATATGAAGGGCGGATACCCGATCCGGCAGACCGCTCCGATATTCGGCAGCCTCACCATCCCGCATTGCGCGGTGCGGATGATGCTGCCCGGCGTCTTCGCGGAAGATGCGGCGCGTGTCGCGGTGCCGGTGCTGGTCGGGGATGGCGAGCGGGATACCTGCCCCGAGCCTTATCGCGAGCCGTCGGCCTATTCCGCTTCCCGCGACGTCTCCCTCTTCATCGTGCCGCGCATGGCGCATATGCACAATTTCGCTTCCACCCGCGCCATATTGTGGCAGCGCCTCAATGACTGGTCGCGCATGGTCGCCGCTGCGGAAGGCCTGCACTGAAACATGCGATAGGCCCCGGCATCCCCCTGCGCCGGGGATGCCGGAAGAATATCCTACCAGCGCCTGCGCATCTGAAGCCCCAGATTGCGCTTGCGCAGGGCAGCCTCCCGCTCGTCCGGCGTCACTTTGGGCGTGTCGGCGGGCAGGTGGCTGGCGATTTCGGAAAGCGGAACTTTCTTGATCGTCGGCATCGGATAGCTGTCCGCGCCATGCCAGCGCCCCACCAGCATGCCCCGCCTGTGACCGCCGCTGTCAAGCCAATTGGCGACGCCCGGATCTTCCAACGCGATCACGGCGCGGAACTTGCCGTCGCTATCCAGCTTCGCCTGCATCGCGTTCAGGCTGCTCTGGCGATAGCCGAACTCTATCTGGTTCCAGAGTTCGTCGTTAAGCTGCACATTCCAATATTTGCAGTTCTTAGGCAATTCCGTCTCGATGATCAGCGCCTCGCCCGGCTGATAGTCATAGATGCACCGGAAATATTTTTGCGGCCATTCGCCGCTGTTTCCCAGATCTTCGAAGCCCGACAATTCCATGACGTTCAGGCCAAGATCATGGATGACCTTGTTCTGATAGCCGATGCAGATGCGCGAGAAACGCTCGACGAACCCGCCCATGATCGCGTCGAGCCGCGCCGCGATCTGTTCCTGCGTCAGACGGGGTTTCAGTGGCGGTTTGTCCAGCCGTTCGATGGCGAAGCGCGCATCCACGTCGACGCCCCAGTCACAGGCGAACTGGCGGATCATGATGTCGCCAGCCTGAGGATCGAGATAACGCCAGTCGCCGGTCCAGTCCTTTGGCCTTTCCGCGCTGAATATCACCTCGAAATAGCCGTCCTTGCCCAGCGTCAGGCCATCGGCATCATAATTGTTGAAGCCGGGTTTGGGGTCTTGCGTGCCGAACATGCCGCGGCCGACGGCGAAACCCATAACCTTGTTGGTGCCGCGATAGCCGCTGATCTTGTAGACGCCGTCGCCGCTGACCGGCGCGATATGATAAATGGCGTCAGGATTGGGTTGCAGCAGGAAGATGCTGTTTTCGAACGGCATCCAGTCGGGATGTTCGGGCGTCGACTGGAAATACCAGACATAGGATTGCGCGATGTTCATCACCAGTTGGCGATAAAGCTCGGCGCGGATCTGGCCATCCTCGGGAAAGCCGGTCATGGCGTTGAGCGCCCCTGCCGGTTTCAACAGGTCGGCATAGGCGCTCCAGTCCCTGAGCGCGGCGGCGGGCGCGGCGCCGCTGTTCATGGCCGCGCCCGATGCGGATGCCGGCAGCAGGCCGCCGACCGTTGTGCAGAGCGCGGCGCCCAGAAGGCCCCGGCGTGACAGTGCAAAGTCCTTCGCGTCCTCATCCGGCACTCTCCTTCTCCATATCGTCATTTCCTCGGGCGGCCGGGCGCCGCCCGACGGGCTGATGTCAGCTTCCGTGCCTGCGTCCGCCCGACACTTCGATCCCGCGCCCGGTGATCATCGATGCCTCGTCGCTCGACAGGAAGAGCACCGCATTGGCGATTTCGCGGGGATCGACCGCGCGGCGGATCACCTGATTCTCGCCCGCAATCTCCGCCTGCTCCTCGGCGGTGAACATGGATGCGATCTGCGGCGTCGCGGTCAGCCCCGGAAGCACGCTGTTCACGCGGATATTGTCGTCCGCATAGGCGCAGCTCGCATGATGGCTGAGATGGATGACCCCCGCCTTGGCCGCGGCATAGGAACAGGGCGCGGACGGCGTGTAGAGCCGCGCCGCCATGGACGCGGTATTGACGATGGTGCCGCCGCCATTGGCCTTCATCACCGGAATTTCATATTTCATCGCCAGGAAGGTGCTGGTCAGCGAAATGCTGATCGTCCAGTTCCAATCCTCCAGGCTCATCTCCTCGATGCTGCCGGGGCGCGACATGCCGATATTGTTGAAGGCGTGGGCGATAGGACCATGCGCCTCGTTGGCGGCGGCGATCGCGGCCTTCACCGACGCCTCGTCCGTGGCGTCGGTGGCGACGAACAGGGCGGTGCCGCCCTTGGCCCGGATGGCGTCGCGCACGGCTTCGCCCCTGGCCGGGTCCAGTTCGGCAATCGCCACCTTCGCGCCTTCCTCGGCAAAGGCATGCGCCGTCGCTTCACCAATGCCCGATCCGGCGCCGGTGATGAAAATCGATCGCCCGTCAAAACGCCGCCTGTCGCCCATCCTGAATCTCCTGCCGATTGTTTATCCGTCAATGTGCCGGCCGGTCGGTCAGGCGGCCGATGTCCTGCCCGTCCATGTCCGCCCAGAAACGCGCCCAACTGCCGAAATCCTGGGGAAGATCAGGCGGATTGTCATGCCCGGCCCAACCGGTGAAGGGGGCCGCCGGCCGTTCCTGCCAATCGGCCGAATACCAGTGTTTTTCCCGTCGACGGACGAAGAACCACTCGCCATCCCGCCGTTCATAAGTATCGAAATAGGCGATCGCCATGACCACCCATTTGCCCTGGTCCTCATGCTCGGCGCGGCAATAGACCACGCCATGCGCATGATCGGCATCGTCAAATTCGACCCGGTGCCCGCAAATCTGGTGGACGGACCGATAGAAAGTCCTGACGGCAGGGGTGATGACGGATTTGAGCACATCGCGCCCGCTGCCACGCCGCCCGCAATAGACGTCAGGGATGAACAGATCGACCCAGGCGTCCATATCCCGGCTGTCCACCGCGATCGCGTAACGGATCGGAAGCTGCTGGATCGCAGCCAGCGATTCCAGCCGGTCGATCCGCGCCTCCAGTTCGTTCATGCCAGCCGCTCCAGATTGGCGGGGTCGAACGGCAGGAAGGGTTCGTCCCGCTTCGCCTTGCCGAACCAGTCCGGATCGTTGAGGATCGCCCGGCCGACGCCGACCAGATCGAACTCGCCCTTTTCGAACCGCTCGATCAGCAACGGCAGATTGTTCACCGACTGCTGGCTGTCGTCGATATGCCTGGCCTTGCCCTTGGCCTTGTCCAGCGCGACGCCGCCCACGGTCATGGACGCCTTGCCCGTCAGCTTCTTCGCCCAGCCCGCCAGATTGAGCGGCGATCCGTCGAAGATCGGCGTGTCGAAATAGCGCTGGCTGGCATCGAACAGGTCGACCCCCGCATCGGCCAGCGGCCCGAGCAACGCGCCAAGGCCATCCGGCGTATCCGCCAGCATGGCGCGGTAATCCTGCATCTTGAATTGGGAGAAGCGCAGCACGATCGGCATGTCCTCGCCAATCTCTGCCCGGATCGCCTTCACCACCGCCACGCCGAAGGCGGCGCGTTCGCCCCATCGGTCTTCGCGCCGGTTGGTATAATCCCACAGGAAACTGTCGATCAGATAGCCATGCGCGCCATGGATGGCGATGCCGTCCACGCCCAGCGTCACCGCATTGCGCGCCGCCTGGCGGTAGGCGGCGATGATGTCGGCAATATCGCTTTCGCTCATCGGCGGCACAGGCGTCAGACTCTCCACCCGTCCCTCCTCACGGAAGGAGATGATGCCGTCCGGCGGACCCCAGATGCCCGACGGCCGCATCGGATTGCCGGTGCCGGTGCCGGCATATTCGACATTCCACATCGGCCCCTGATGCCAGAGCTGGGGAATGATCCGCCCGCCCGCATCATGCACGACATCGACCAGCTTGCGCCAGCCGGCCAGCGCCTCGACCCCGTCGATGCGCGGTATGTCCGGATGATCGGCCGCCGCATAATGGGGCAACGCCACCCCTTCCGTCAGGATTGCGCCCAGCCCCGTTGCGGCGCGGCGGCCATAATAGCTCGCCACGTCATCGGTCGGCACGCCCAGCGGCGAGCGGTAACGGGTCATTGGCGCCATCACCACCCGGTTCGGCAGGGTCAGGCCACGCAGAGTTAGAGGGCTGAGCAGAGGATCGATCAGGCTCATCATTCCCCCCTGAACAGGGGTTTGCGCTTCTCGATGAAGGCGGCCCGCTTTTCGGCGGTGTCGGCGGTCGACTGACTCATGAAGATCGCGCGATTCTCCATTTCGATCGCCGCTTCCAGGCTGGGCGCGTCGGCGTTGAACTGGAGCGAGCTTTTGGTGAGGGCGATGCCGATCGGGCTGTTGACCATCACCGCCTCCGCCAGCTTGAGCGCCTCCTCCATCAGCGCATCGTCGTCGACGCAGCGCAGGATGAGGCCGATCCGTTCGGCTTCCTCGGCCATCACGGGGCGGCTCGTCAGCATCAGCTCGGCGGCGCGCTGCAATCCGACCAGACGCGGCAGCAGGTAGGAAAAGCCCATTTCATGGCCCGTCCCCGCATTGTGGAAGGCGTTGACGAACCTGGCGGAGCGCGCCGCGATGGTCATGTCGGCGGCGATTGCGATCGGATAGCCTGCGCCCGCCGTCACGCCGTTCACCGCGCAGATCACAGGCTGCGGCAGGGCGCGCATCAGCAGCGGAATCTGGCCCAGCCTGGCCATGACGCGCTGCTGGAACTGCGCCTTGCCCAACCCTTCGGCCACCCAATCGGGCTTGCCCGCGCCGCGAATGTCATGACCCGCGCAGAAGCCGCGCCCCGCGCCCGTCAGCAGGACGACCCGCACGTCATGATCGTAGCGCACGGCCTCCAGATGGCCGATCAGTTCGGCATACATGGCATAGGTCAGTGAATTGAGCGCATCGGGCCGGTTCAGCGTCAGTCGGCAGACGCCCTCGACCGGCATGTCGCGCAAGATGTCGCCCATCTGGCTCCCGTCCTTTTCTTTCATTCCGCGTGGCTGTGGACCATAGTCGACCAAAAGACGGGGGTCGCGGAACCCCTGACAGCCTTCCGCGCAGAGCATATCATGGTTGTGAACAGGCGTGCCCCGATCTTGTCATCATGCCTGCCGATGGCATGGGAAAAGGGTATTTCAGCAAGGTGATCCATGGCCAGACTGCCCCTTGAAAAGATCCGCGTGCTTGACCTGACCCGCGTGCTGGCGGGGCCGTTCGGATCGCAGGTGCTGGCCGACATGGGCGCCGACGTGATCAAGATCGAACGGCCGGTCGTGGGCGACGACGCCCGCATCTTCGGCGAGCCTTATCTGCGCGATGCGGAAGGCAGGCCGACGCGGGAAAACGCCTTCTACATGTCGGTCAACCGCAACAAGCGGTCGGTCGCGCTCAACATCGCCAGCGCCAGGGGGCAGGAACTGGTCCGCGAACTGGTCAAGTCCTGCGACGTGGTGATGGAGAATTACAAGGTCGGCGATCTCAAGCGCTACGGTCTCGACTATGAAAGCCTGAAGGCCGTCAATCCCCGCATCATCTATTGCTCCGTCACCGGCTATGGCCAGGACGGCCCGCTGGCGACCAAGCCCGGCTATGACGCGGTGTTTCAGGGCGAATGCGGCCTGATGAGCGTGACCGGCGTGCCGGAGGGCAAGCCTGGCGCGGGGCCGATGAAGGTCGGCCCCAGCATCATCGACCTGTTCACCGGGCTGAACGTCGCCAATGCCATATTGGCGGCCCTCTATCATCGCGACGCGGTGGGCGGCGAGGGTCAGTATATCGACGTCGCCCTGCTCGATTGCGGCGTGTCGGCGCTGTCGCATTATGCGCAGATCTACCTGACGTCGGGCGAAGTGCCGGTCCGGCGGGGCACGCAGGGCAATGGCGGCATGCCGACCAGCATGTTCCCGTGCAGCGACGGCGCGATCATGATCACGTCGGGCAACGACAAGCAATATATCGCGCTGTGCGACGCGGTCGGCCATCCTGAATTGAAGAACGATCCGCGCTTCTACACCAATGTCGAGCGGGTGAAGAATCGCGACGAGATCACCGAGGTGTTCAACGCGATCTTCCAGACGAACAGCGTCGATTACTGGCTGCAGAAGCTCGGGGCCGCCGGCATCCCCAGCGGGCCGATCAACGATCTGGAGCAGGTGTTCGCCTATCCGCAGGCGTTGCATCGGGGCCTGCGCGTGCGCGCGCCTCATCCGCTGAAGCCCGATCTGGACGTGATCCGCAGCCCGCTGAACTTCTCGGAAACGCCGATCACCGACTATCGCGCCCCGCCGATGCTGGGGGAACATACGCGCGACGTGCTGGCGCAGGAACTGGGGCTGGACGAAACGGCGATCGACGGGCTGGCCGAAGACGGGATCATCTGAAAGAGATTGCGCGGGGGCCGATTTTTGAACGGGGCCCCGCGCAGATCCCTCAGATGCAAATCCGTCAGATATAGCCGCGCCGGGCGCGATAGGCGGCGAAGCGTTCCTCCAGCCCTTCCCGCGTCAGGCCGAAATCCTCCGGCCTGTGCTTCGGGCCCTTGCTCGGCTTGTGAGGATGCGCGTCCAGCCAGGCTTGCATCGCGCCCTCCGTCTCGGCCGTCAGCGTCAGGCCTAGCTGGTCGTAGATGGAGCGGATCGACGCCATCTGATCGCGGGTGAAGTCGCGGAACTCGACGTCGATGAACGTCGCGTCGCTCTTTTCGCGCACCGACTCGGCGCGTTCCAATGCCTGCGCCCACATCTCCGCCTCGCGCCGCCCGACATCGGCGCGATCCGCCTTGTCGCCGCAAAAGGCCCGGCGCGCCGAGAAGATGAGATTGCTGACCGAAGGCGTCGAATCCACCGGGTCGCGATGCGTCTGGATGATCTTCGCATCGGGAAAGACGTTCAGCACCTCCTGCAAGGAAAAGAGGTCCGTCGGGTTCTTGAGCAGCCAGCGGCGATCGTCCCCCGCGCCGATCAGGCGCAGCACATCGGCCAGCCAGCGATAGCTGTCAGTGTCGTCGCGCCCGCGATACCAGCGGTCATAGCGGGGGGCGTCCCACATGGACGGCCACATGTTGCTGGCAAAGCTGGCGCCCAGGATGAACAGGGATTCCTCAATCCCCTCCGCCGTCATCATATGGTCGTCGGCCGATTCCGGCGACGCCGCCAGATAGGCGTCCAGCGACGCCTTCTCCGTCCGATATTCGGCAATACCGTCCCACGTCTCCCGCGGCGGGCGCGGCATGGGATAGACGGTCAGCCAATGTTCCGGCCCCTGGAACTGAGGGTCCAGCGACATCAGCAGGTGCAGCGCCGTCGTTCCCGAACGGACGAGACCGGCGATGATGATCGGCTCCCGGATCGGCTGCTCCAGCACCTCCGGCCGTTCCTTCAACCCCTTGACCGCCAGGGCGCGGGTATCCAGCGACTGGCCGATGCGCCATGCGGTCGCCTGCATGCACGCGGGATCAAGGTCGAGCGCGCGTATGTCCGACAGCAGCAGGCCCAGCCCCTCGCGAAAGCCGGCGTCGCCAAAATCGTCAAGGCCCGTGCGCGCCGTCGAGGCAGCCAGCAGGGCGTCGAGGGTCAATATCCGCTGGTCCTGGACAATGGTTTCTGTGTTCATCAGGCCGCGCTCCACGGATCGACATGAATCTTTGTTTCGTTTGCCCCGGCGCGCAGTTGCTCGAACAGGTCGGGGAAGGCGTCCAGGCCGACCGTCCGCGACACCATCAGGCGCGGCTCGACATGCCCGGCGTCCAGCGCATTGGCGCTATGTTCGAATTCCCTGAGATCATAGGCGAACGAGAATTTGATCGTGACCTGCTTCCATGTGGCGAGCGAAGGCAGTATCGGGTCGGGCGAGGTGCAGAAACCCAGCGAGACGACCGTTCCGCCGGGCGCGACCAGTTCGACCGCTTTCTGCGTCATGCCGACCGCGCCGACGCATTCCAGCACGATGTCGGGCATGCCGCCCAGCGCGGCCGAAACGCGTTCCGCTTCGCCTTCGCCCAGCGCCTCGAAGCTGTTGGCGCCCATCTGCAGCGCAAGATCGGCGCGCCGTGACGAACGGGAAATGGCCACGATCTTCCCCGCCCCCAGCAACCGCGCCCAATAGATGACGGCGAGGCCGATGGACCCAGCGCCCAGCACCGCGACCTTCGCGCCCGGCGGCATCTGCGCGAGCCGTATGCCGCGCAGACCCACGGCGAGAGGCTCGATCAGAGCACCGTCAGCGGGCGTCAGCGTGTCGGGCAGCACGATAGAACTCATCGCCGCGATCCGCATATATTCGCCAAAGCCGCCGACAAGACCCTGCATCTGCGCGCAAGCCATGGGATAACCGGCCAGGCAGGGGGCGCAGCGGCCGCAGCCCGCCACGGGCATGGCGGTGACGAACTGACCGACCTTGAGATTGTCGACGCCTTTGCCCAGCGCGACGACCTCCCCGCAATATTCATGGCCGATCACGCTGTTGACGGGGAAATCATTGCCATGCCCGGAGGTCATGTGGAGGTCCGTGCCGCACACGCCGCAGCGCGTGACCTTGATGACCGCTTCGCCCTCACCGGGCTGGGGATCGTCCACGGTCTCCACGACCAGCGGCGTGCCCGCGCCCTTGAATAACGCTGCCCTCATCTCTCTCCTCCTTCTCCTACCGTGCCATTAAAGCTACTATTCAGTACCTAAAATGACAAGGCGGTGGCACTGGAACGGTCGGCCTGCGGCCGAACCTGCACGTAGCGGCAAGAGGTGTGAAGATCGGCGGCGAGTGATCGCAAACATGATGTCCGGGACGGTCGGCGGCATAAGCGCTTTCCGATCGCGCCAAGCCAGTCCAAAGGGGATCACCATGGTCCATGTCACCTTCATCACCCCTGCCGGGGTCGCGACCACGCTGGACGGCGATGTCGGCCAGTCGGTGATGGACATCGGCAAGCGCGCGGGCGTCGAGAATATCATCGGGGAATGCGGCGGCAGCGCCGCCTGCGCGACCTGCCATGTTCATGTCGATCCCGCGTGGATCGAACGGGTCGGTCCTCCATCCGAAGACGAATGGGACATGCTCGACTTCGCCCATGGCAAGCGGGCGGATTCGCGCCTTTCCTGCCAGATTCGTCTGCGCCCGGCGCTGGATGGCCTCATCGTGCATACGCCGGAACGGCAGGGCTGAGGCGCAACGGCGCGCCCGGCAAGAAACGTCAGCCCAGCGCCCTGAGCGCGGCGATGGCCGCCGCCTCCCCATCGATGTCCCGCAGCTTCGGCATCAGTTCCGCCTCGACAAGGCCGCCCCAGCCGATTGTCCGCAGCGCCGCCATGATCGGCGCAAAGTCGATCACGCCCGCACCGGGTTGAACGCGGCCTGGCATGTCAGCGATCTGCACAGCGGCGAGAATATCCGCCTGCGCCACAATCGCCGCCGCCATGTCCTCGCCGGCGCAATGGCAATGGCAGCTATCGAGGATCAGCCCCACGCCTGCCCACCGGGCGATAGCGCCGATGTCGGCCAGGCGCTCGACCAGGGCCAGGGGCACACGCTCCCGGCTGACCATCTCCACCGCCAGCGCCACGCCCCGCTCCGCCGCCAGCTTCGTGGCGGCAGCGAAATTCTCCGTCGCCCGCGCTAGCTGTTCCGCCAACGGTGCGCCGCAATCCAGCAGGACCGCGTTGATGCAGCCACCGCCCACATGCTCCGCTGCCGTCAGGCTGGACGCCATGGCCGCCTCTATATCGGTGATCGGCGCGCCCCAGAAGAAGGGCGGCTCCATCCCCAGAACATTATGGGTGAAGCTGCCCATCTCCATCCCATGGTCGCGCAACGCCACACCCATGCGCCGCTGAACCTCCGGCGTGCGGGCTTTCAGACCATTGTCGGTGATGCCGGCAAAGCCCAGCCGAGCGGCGCAATTTATCTGAGCGACCGGATCGACCGAGCCGGCCGTTGCGGCCAGCAACGGCGCGTCGGGATCGGCTATGCCAAGATGCGCCGCATACCGCATGAGCTGCGCCGTCAGCTTCCGGCCCAGCGCTCAAGCGCGGCATCCGCATCCGTACCCAGGGGCGGGTTTACATCGCCAATCCTGCCCGGCGTCTCCGACAGGCGCGGCGCGGGCGCGGCCAATGCCAGATCGCCCAACGCTTCATCCGCCACATGGATCAGGCTCCCGCGAGCGCGCATATGAGGATCGGCCAGCATATCGTCCAGGCTGTTGACCGGCGTCACCGGAATACGCCGGGCGACGAGCTGCTCCACCAGCGCAGCCTGCGGCACGGTGGCGATCCAGGCGGCGACGCAGGCATCCTGGTCGTCCCCCTGCCCGCCCGCCAGCGCCAGCAGATCGGCGGCATGCCGAGCGGTGCTGGCGGAGATAGCGACATATCTTTCGTCGGAGGTTCGATAGACGTTGCGCAGTACGCCGGGCAGTCGCGACCCGCAACGTTCGGGTGAGCGGCCCGGCTCCCATCTTTGCGCCGCATGGGCGACGATCTGCAATATCGGTTCGTAGAGGCTGGCGTCCACCTGTTGCCCCCGTCCGCTGCGGTCGCGCCAATAAAGGGCAGAGAGCGTGCCGATCACCGCGCTCATCGCGCCCACGGCGTCACCCAAGGCTACGGAAGGGAGCATCGGCGGACCGTCTTCCGTCCCCGTCAGGAAGGTCAGGCCGCCAAAGCCTTCACCGATCGTGCCCGATCCAGGCCGGCCCCGATAAGGACCGGTGGCGCCGAAGCAGGACACGGAAAGCATGACAAGCCGGGGATTGACCGCCGACAGGACTTCCCAGCCAATGCCCCGCCTCTCCAGTACGGCGGCGGGATAATTTTCCACCAGCACGTCGGCTTGCGCCGCCAGCGCCTTGAGCCGATCGATCCCCTCTTCCGAACGCAAGTCCAGCGCCAGGCAACGCTTCCCCCGCGCGACCAGCGGCCACATCTTGCTGTCGCGGAACAGGTCGCCTTCCGGCGGCTCGATCTTCAGCACATCGGCGCCGAAATCGGCCATGATCGTCGCCGCAAGCGGCGCGGCATAGAGCGACGCCATGTCGATGACCTTCAGCCCCGCCAGCGCGCCGGGCGGGATGGCGCCTTTCCCCGGTTCCTCCATCCGTCAATATGCTCCCATTTCCCGCGCTTCGCCGGCCAGGAAACTTTCCCGCAGCCTGCGCTTCAAGATCTTTCCCGTTTCCTCGCGCGGCAAGCTGGCGCCGACGACCAGATGACGCGGAATCTTGTAGCCGGCGATGCGTCCGCGCAGGAACGCTGTCACCTCATCGGGGATCAGCGCCTCGTCGCTCTGGAGATACGCGACCAGCACTTCACCATATTCGGCGTCCGGCACGCCGAAGACAGCGCAATCGGATACCGCGGGATGCTCCAGCAAGGCAGCCTCCACCTCCGCCGGATAGATGTTGACCCCGCCGGACAACACCATGTCCGCGCGCCGGTCGCACAGGAACAGATAGCCTTCTTCGTCCAGCCAGCCCATGTCGCCGCAGGTAATAAGGCCGTCATATTCGACGGCGGCGCGCTTTTCTGGATCGCCGTGAAAAGTGAAATCGGGCGTGCCGTGGATGCGCAGGTAGACGTCGCCCGTCCGCCCCGCCTCTGTCCATTGGCCGTCGTCGCCACGAATACGGACTTCACCAGTCAGGACAGGTCGGCCGACGCTGCCGGGTCGAGCCAGCCATTCCCGAGGACTGATCTTCGTGACGACGCCGGTTTCGGTCGATCCATAGGTTTCATACAGGACCGGCCCCCACCAGTTCAGCATCGCCCTCTTTACTTCCGGCGCGCAAGGCGCGCCCGAATGGACGACGTGACGAAGGGTGGAGAGATCATATCGGCGCTTCACCTCTTCGGGGAGGCGCATCAGCCTGACGAAAAGCGTGGGCACCAGCGCGCCATGGGTCACATGATGCTGCTCGATGAGCCGCAGGCACTCCTCCGGATCGAAGCGCTCCATCACCACCACCGTGCCCCCGGCGGCGAAAGTCGCCATCAGGATCGCCTGGCTGAAGAGATGATAGAGCGGTCCCGTCACCAGCGCGACATTGCCGGGCGCCGTGTCATGGATGACCGCCAGCACACGGGCGCGCTGCGCCGATTCCTCGCCTGTCGCGGGCAGGCGCCTGACCGCCTTGGGCTTGCCCGTGGTGCCCGACGTGTAGACCATGGAGGAACCGAGACCGTTGCCATGGCCCTCATGGGGTTCATGGGCAGCGATCCAGTCGTCATAATCCGGCTGCTCGCCCGTACCGCCGACGGCGATCACGCGCAGGCCTTCGGGAATATGGGCGCCCAGCCCGTCCAGCAGGTCGGCATGGCCGATCAGTAGCCGGGGCGTCGCGTCGCGCAGCACATAGCCGATCTCCGTCGGGTGCCAGTGCCAGTTGATCGGCACGCCATAGGCGTCGAGCCTGCGCACGGCCAGATTGGCTTCCAGCACGGCAAAGTCGTTGCGCAGCAACAGCGCCACCGCATCGCCCGCGCCGACGCCTGCCGCCGCCATCGCGCTCGCCAGCCGCGCCGCCCGGTCGAGCAGTTCGGCGCGTCCGCGAATGCGATCGCCGACGATCACATCGCCGCTCATGCTGTCTCGACGGGCCGGGTCACGGTGAGGCAGGTGCCCCAGCTATGCAGCATCGCGGCGTGCAGGCCGCCTTCCCCTCCCGCGACCATGACCAGCACATCGTCGGGCGTCGGCACCAGATGCACGCGCCCGTCGGGCTTGATCCGATCCAGATTGCCGATGGGATCGCGATATTCGGGTCGGAACCAGTCGATCGGCAATGCGCATCTGTCCCAGATATAGGCCTGCACATCCTCGATCCTGGGGTAGGCCTTCGCAATCACCTCCGCCCAGATCGGGTTGATGACGCACAAAGTCTCCGCAAAGGCCGAGGACGGCAGGAAGCCGTTTGCGCCCGGATAGGCCATGGATTTGGCGATCATGTCGAGGAAACCGTCGGCACTGTTCGCCACCACGTCGCAGATATTGGCCGTGCCCATCGCGCCGTAAACGGTGACGGCATCGCCTCCTACGCCGCGACGTTCAGCCAGCGGCGCCCAGGGAGAGCGCTCCTCCCATTCGCCAAAGACGATGCCGGCGACACGCCCCGGCGTGCCATAGACGCTTTGCGACGTCGAACCGATCGACTGGCCCGCCACATTGCGCATGATCAGACGGATCGCCCGGCCGATGGCCACCGCTGGACCGGCCACTCCGCCCAGGCAACCGGCCTGACAGGGAATGTTCAGCCGGTTGCGGATCGACCCGTTCACGATCATGGCGGGCACCACCGACCCGGTCGTGGCATTGAGGCCGGCCAGGTCGAACCTGGGGTCCGCCATCGCTTCTATCGCCGCGCACAGCAGCGGCATCGCGTTGCCCGTGCAGCCGGCCATGACCGCGTTGATTGCGATCTTCTCCACCGTGCATTCGGCGCGCAGCGGCGGCAGCACGGCGATCAACTCGTCCGGAAAGCGTCCACCCGCGATCAGGAAGTCCTGCACCCGCTGCTGCGTCGGCGGGATCAGCGGCAGTCCGTCACCCCAGCCCTGCGCCATGGCGAAATCGTTGAAGGCGACGATGTCATCCTCGACCTCATGCCGCCGACTGCTCAGCCAGTCTGCTTCGCACCCCGAAATTCCGCAGGAACGATCGATAGTGGTTTCGTGCAATGTCATGGACCTGTTCTTTTGGAAGAATGTCGAGAGGATAGGGAAGGATGTGAAGGCGCAGGCCCGACCGGCCGCCCCGTTTCGCCAGATTATGGGCCAGCCCTTCGAAATGCGCGGTCGCCACCGCGATGGTCGGGATGCCGGTGGCTGCCGCGGTCAGTGCGTCCGCGATGGTCCAACTGGTGCAGGACCCGCAATTGCCCAGTCCGACGATGGCCATGTCGCTTTGCGCCAGTAGCGCGTCATAGTCGCGTTCGGCTTGCTCGCCCTCCCGGCCCGTGCGGCCGCAACTGCGCCAGAAGGTCACTTCGGCGCCTTCGGCTCGCAAGTCTTCGGCCCAGATCTCGCTGACCCAGTCCCAGCTACGCCACAGCATATCGATGCGGATGGCGATCTTCTTGCCCCTCAGGACGCCGGCATCCGGACCCGGCTCAGCCAGATCGTGCACCAGCGATGCAGTGGGATCGAGAATGATGGTCATGTCGTTACCTCCGCCATCTTTTTGCATGTTGCATGCAAATTGTCAAATTGGGCATTTCAGAAGCGGTATTTCGGCTCCTCAATGCCCCGAACGCCCGTTTCGATCGCGAAAAGGCCACCGGCATGCCTGCCCAGGGGCTGATCGCCGGGAAGATGGCGGTGAGCGGCGGACGTCAGATAAAGCGTGGCCAGTTCCGGCCCGCCAAAGGCCACCTTGGTCGGTTGCAGAACCGGCACGGCAATCTCCCGGTCCAGCCGTCCGTCCGGCATATAGCGCGCCACCGCGCCCTTCATCAGCAGGCAGACCCAATAGCCGCCCTCCGCATCCACTTCCGCCCCATCGAAAATCCCGTCGCCGCGATCCCGCTCCGTGAAGACACGGCGGTTGGACGGCGTGCCGGTCACGATGTCATAGTCGAGGGCATAGACCCGCCCGGCGGGGGAATCCGCCAGATACATGATCCGCCCGTCGGGACTGAAGGCCATGCCGTTGCTGCACGTGATGTCTCCGATCACCTCGGCCAACCCGCCGCCGTCCAGCCGATAGACGGCGGCGCGGCCGGCCACCCCGGTCTGGAAATAGGAAAGGTCGACCGAACCGATCAGATAGCGACCCTGCCGGTCGCACCGGCCGTCATTGAAACGGTGGGTTTCGACGGGATAGGGCGGCGGCGCGGCGACCGGCGCCAACGTGCCGCTGGCCCGGTCGAAATCGAACAGGCCGGTACGCAGCGCCACGACAATCGGCTCGCCCGCGCCGCGCAGCGCAAAGCTGCTGACATGGGCGGGCATCTGCCAGCTTTCATTGCTCCCGCAGGCCGGATCGAAGGCATTGAGCCGGTGCGCCTCCTGATCCACCCAGAACAGCTTCCGCTCCGCCACGGACCAGACCGGGGTTTCGCCCGATTCCGCCCTGATGTCCAGCACGCAGCGCGCCGGGGCGTGACCCTCCTGCATCTTCTTCTCCTTCATCCGGCGGCTGTCAGTTCATGGTGGTTATGCCGAACCCGCTTCCGTTGATGGCTGCGGCCTTTCCTGCCAGGCAGCCATATCCTGTCGTTTCACCGCTTCAGAACAGGCCGGCTTTTCCGCCCGTCCAGGGAATGCGCGCAAAATAGCGCTCGGTCTGCGCCCAGAGCGTGGGAATCATGGTGGGTTTGCTCAGGTCACGAATCAGGTCGATATTGGCGGCTATGCTTTCAGGGGTGATCGCCGGATCGAACAATCCGTCATTGTCGAAGATCGCCAACCGCGCGACGCGCCCACCCCCGACGTTGAAGACTTCTCCGCAGAAGTCCAACTGCTCGCTGCTGAGATAGGCGATCAGCGCCGACACCTTTTCCGGCTGGAAATGGGTGCGATACCAGCGCGCCAGATCTTCGTGCGACGTTTCCGTAAGGCGGGAGGCGCCCGTGGGGAAGATGCCGTTCACCAATATATTATGCGGCCGCCCGTCAAAGGCCGCATCATGGGTCAGCCCCAGCAGCCCGGCCTTGCCCGCTGCATAGGGCCCCAGATGTCCCGCGCCCAGAACCGCCGACGACATGACGTTGACGATGCGTCCGAAACCCTGACCGCGCATCAGCGGCCAGACCCGACGCAGCAGCATATAGGGACCGATGAAATTGGTCCGCAGCACGCCCTCTATCTCTTCATCGGTGAAGGCATCGGGATCACCGATCAGCGATCCGCCGGCATTATTGATCAGAATGTCGACCCGGCCGAAGGCGTCCAGCGCATGTTCGACGATGAGCGGGGCGGACTCGCCGGTGCCGACCATCTCGCCGTCCGCTTCCGCCTCACCTCCCGCAGCGCGGATTTCATCCACAACCGCTTGGGCATGGGAAATAGTGCCGGGCGTCAATGTGGACTGCGCGCCGCCATAGTCGTTGACGATCACCCTCGCCCCCCGCGCGGCGAGCAGAAGGGCATGAGCCCGGCCCATGCCCCGCCCCGCCCCCGTGACGATCGCGACCCGCCCGTCCAACCGAATCATCCCGCTTCCTCTCGCCTGTCCATATACATGCAACATGCAGAGGGGCGGCGTCGCCATATCCGGGTCCAAAACATCGCCTATCCATTATATGGCGGCGTCCCTTCGGCGGAGCGGTGGCAATAGTCCACATAGGGCGGCCCAGCGCCACGAGCGGAGCCACAACCGGGATCGGCCAATACGGAGGGGTCGCAGCCTCAGTCCTGGCCGGCGGATTGCAACTGGAATGCGCGGGTGCGCTCGATATGCGCCCGCATATGCCGTTCGGCAGCGTCGGGATTGCCGGCTTCGATCGCGTCGATGATCGCCTTGTGATCCCGCAGCACGGCCCGTCCGCTCCAGCCACGGGCGCGAGAGAGCCGGCTGTTGAGTACCCGCAATTGCTGGTCGATCTGCACCAGTTGCCGCGCCAGCCGCATATTGCCCGCACCCTCGCGGATCATGCCGTGAAAGGCGGCGTCGAGTTCGACATGAGCGGCCAGATCGCTTTTCTCCACCACGATCTCATGCTGCGCGAACAACGCCCTGAGCCGGGCAACGCCTTCCGCATCCATGCGCTCGGCCGCACGGCGCACGGTCATGATCTCCAACCCTTCCCGAATGTCGAGCAGATCGAGAATGTCGGGCGTGCCGCCTGCGATCACCGCTACGCCGGTCCTGGCGCGGGGTTCGACCAGCCCTTCCCGCTCCAGCGCGATCAGTCCTTCGCGCGCAGGCGTACGGCTAACCCCCAATTGCCGCGCGATCTCCGGCACGCTCAAATGAGTGCCGGGGGCCAGTGCGCCTGAAAGTATGGCATTGCGCAGCCGCTCGGCAACCATTTCCGTCAGCGCCTCCGGCCGGGTCAGCGGTTCGAAATGCCCAGACGCCTCCAGCTCCCCGTCGGCATATTCATGTTCCTTCTGCATGCAAAGCTCCATGCTCCCAATCGCAGCTGGTTTCAACGCAAACCGGGCCGCCGTGCCAATTGCAGGCATGAGGATATGACCACGGCAATCTTCAGATAGGCGATGGCATGCTGAACGGATCGGATTCATTTTGTTTGCTGCCGGCCGGCATGATAGCGCGCGGGCAAACGATCATGAGGCATATATGAAGTATATTTTTGCTCTTGCGGCTGCCCTGTCCCTTTCCAGCCCGGCGGCCGCGCAGGATGCGCCCGTCATCAAGGCGCGCACGATGGTCAAGACGGCCGATGGCGTCCGCGTCGGCTTCATCGATCGCGTCAATGCGAATGCCGAGGGCGCCCCGACCTCCGTACAGATCATCTACAGGGGCCGCTTCGTGTCGATACCGGCGGCAACCCTGTCCAATGGGGAAAAGGGACTGGTCACCAGCCTGACCGCAGCCGACCTCAACAAGCTCTGACCGGGACGGAAAATGGCATGGCGCATCATGCGCGTCATGCCATTGCGTTCGGCATCTTATCCCGGCCCGGAAAAGCGCAACCCCTCGTCGGGCGCCAGATGGCGGAGCTGGACGAACTTGCCCGGCTGCCTGCTTGGGATGCCGGCCCCGCCTTCGCTCACCGCTCCGCACCGGGTTCGAAGACCGCGGCGGTCAGATGCTGGCCGCCGTCCGCCAGCACGCGATGGCCCAGGATGAAGCTGGCCTCGTCCGAGACCAGGAACATCGCCGCCCCGCCCACATCCTCCACCGGGTCGGCAAGGCGCGGCATCGCCATATTGGCAATCAGCGTATCGACGCTCTTGCCCTTCTTCGCGCGATAATCCGCAAAGACCGCAATGTCCGGCACCGCCGGCTGGAGGAAATTGACGAGAATGCCATCCTTCCCCCATTCGACGCCTGCCGACCGGGTAAGGCCCGTCAGCGCGAAGTCCATGGTGACGGCATCCGTCACGCCCTCATTCGCCGTCGGACCGTAGATCGAACCCAGGTTGACGATGCGCCCGCCGCCGGCCGCCTTCATGTGCGGATAGACCGCCTGCATCATGTTGAGCGCGCTCAGCAGCACGTCATTGAACGCTGCGGTGAAGTCGGGCGCCGCCTGCCTGTCCGCCAGCCGGTCCCATTTCAGCGCCGCGTGCGCGCCATTCAGCATTATGTCGATCCGGCCATGCGCCCCCACTACCGCATCGGCCAGCGCCCGCGCGGCTTCGGGATCGGAAAGGTCGGCGCTGCGCGCCTCCGCGCCGGGAATAGGGCGGGCGGCCGCTTGCGCCGCTTCGTGATCCTTGTCGACCAGCACCACCTTTGCGCCTTCACGGGCGAAACGGAGGGCGATGCCCCGCGTCACTTCATTGGCCGCGCCGGTAACGATCGCGACCTGCCCTTCGATCAATCCCATCCTGTCCTCCCCGCGCTCAGGCCGTCAGCTCGACGGCCGCCTGGCTGTGCCCCTTGTGGATGTCGGTGCCTTCCTCATGCATCTGGAGCGGCGCGGTCGCCCATACGCCGCCGTCGACGCAGAAGACCTGCCCGGTGATGAAGCGGCCATTGTCGCTGCAAAGCCCCAGCACCGCGCCGGCAATGTCGATCTCGCAATCGCCCATGCGACGCATCGGAAATTGGCGCACGCTGGCTTCGGCCATTTCCCTGTTCTGGTCGGCCCAGCTTTTATAGGCCCAACTGTCGCCAGCCGGCGTGATGCAGTTGACAGTGATATTGTCCTTGCCGAATTCCCGTGCGGCGCTGCGCGTCAGTGCTTCATTGGCGGATTTGGTGATGTTGTAATCGCTGGCATAGGGCTGACCCCAGATGTTCCAGTGGCTGGAGAAATAGATCAGCCGCCCGCCGCCAACCTTGCGCATATGCGGAACCGCCGCGCGGCTGGTCCAGAGCGACTGGTAGAAGCCGGTCATCAGCGTCATGCTGTAATCGGCGTCGGGCTTGTTCTCGATCGACCGGACAGGCGCGATCCCCTGCGCATTGTTGACGACGATGTCGAGCCGCCCGAATCGTTCGGCCGCATTATTGACCAGATCTTCCATCTGTTGCCGGTTGCCGACATCGGCGGCGACGAACTGCGCCTGTTCCGCAGCGCCGGAAAGCTGCGCGATCAGCGCTTCATTCTCCCGATTATTCTCCGGGCTGCGCGAGCAATAGACTACTGCGGCGCCTTCCTTCAGGAAACGCAGCACGATGCCCTGGCCAATGCCTTTCGTGCCGCCCGTGACGACCGCCACCTTGCCGCTCAGGCGCCCATGCGTCTGCATCATTTCCCTCCTCAAGCTGTTTCGATCAGCGGCTTGCCCGCCGTCATGCGCCACATGTCTGCGACTACCGGCAGGTGGATGGTCTGTCCGCCGTCCACCGCCAGCAACTGGCCCGTGATGTAACGGGCCGCGTCTGACAACAGGAACAGCGCGGCCTGCGCAATATCGTCCGGCCGACCAAGATAAGGCAGCACATTATTGTCCAGTGTCATCTGGAAGAACCGGTCGCCCATATTGCGTGTCGTGGGCGTGTCGATGAAGCCCGGCGCTATCGTGTTGCAGCGGATTCCCCGCTTGCCATAGGCGGTGGCGATTGATTGGCTCAGACTGTGCACCGCCGCCTTCGAAGCCGCATAGGCGGGAACGGTGCCAAGCGACAATATGCCGGCGGTGGACGAAATATTGACGATCGCCCCGCCGCCGCGCTTCAACATCTGCGGGATACAATATTTGGCGGCCAGCATCGGCCCACGCAGGTTGACCTCCAGCGCGCGGTTCCAGATGGCGACGTCCATCTCATGAATCTCGCCATCGGCGCCGGTCTGATCGGGCGCGTTGTACGACACGGTGTTGTCGAGCAGATCGACACCCCCAAAGCGCGCCACGGTCTCATCGACCATCATCCGGACCTGCGCTTCGTCGCGCATGTCGACCCGTAGCGCCAACGCCTGTCCGCCGGTCGCTGCAATGGCCCCCGCCGCGGAGCGTGCATTACCCTCGTCCAGATCGGCAATCACCACCGCCGCGCCTTGCGTAGCGAGCAACTCGGCCGTCGCCTTGCCGATGCCCGATGCGCCGCCCGTCACGACAGCCACCTTGTCCGCCAATATGGGCTGCACGGCTCTCTCCACTCGATGATATTTCACCAAGTTTATTATATGGCCATGAAGATGATCAATATTACAATATTACTGGTGATTCCATCACGGATATGAAGGTGAACGGAAATTCGCCAAATATATAGAACGATCGTTCTTATGAATTGCCTGTTATCGTGCGCGGAACTGCGTCGAAAAAGGCCTTGCCGGCCTCCTCCAGACGGATGAATTCCGACCATAGGCCCAGATCGCGGCGCGTATCGGCATAGCTATAGTCCAGCACCCCCGGCATGGAACCCGCCATCGGTACATCATAGCCCATGCCCCGAAGCCGGTGGAGCATCGCCTGATGATCGTCGATCAGATAACCGAAATGATGCAGCCGTATCGGCCCCGCCAAAGCGGGTACATGATCGTCATAGATTGTCCTCTGCATCGGATCGGGTTCGATGATCTCGGTCATCACCTCGTCGATCCATGCAAGCGCAATCCGCCGCGTCGGCGCCGGTCGGCCGTCGATCGCCGGCGGTTCGTTCACCATGAACTCGACCGAGCCGAATTTCGCGCGGAACGCGGCAACAGCGGCGTCCGCGTCGCGGGTGACATAGCCGAACTGGAAAAAGCCCTTGAAGAAATTCTGCACCCTGTCCTCCGCCACTGCGACCTTATGCCAAGATAGGTACTATCAAGAACCTATGCTGACAAGCGAGCCGGTCCCGGGCGGGTTCGGCAGCGCGACGCCCTGGTCCAAGCGGTCGTCCAGCAAGCGCGCATGGGCGACATAGGCGCGCCGTGAAATGGGGCGGTCCCAGCATCCTTTATCGCCCCTTGCCGTTTCAGAATAAGGGAGAGCATCGATGCATGGAGCCTTGGAAGCGGGATTTTGGGGCCTGGTGGGCGGATCGGCGCTGTTGATAGGCGCGTGCATCGCCTATGTGGCTGATCTTCCGCAACGGCTGATCGCCGCGATCATGGCGATTGGATCGGGCGTGCTGATTTCGGCCGTGGCCTTCGACCTGATGGACGATGCCTATGCTCGCGGCGGCTTCGATTCCACCGCCTTCGGATTTCTGGCCGGGGCGGTCGTCTACACGATTGCGAATGTGGCCGTGTCGCGGGCCGGTGCCCGGCATCGTAAACGGTCGGGTTCGAACCCGCACGAGAGCCAGGCGCCGGCTGCCGCGAATTCCGGGCTGTCGATTGCCGTCGGCGCCTTGCTGGACGGCATTCCGGAGTCCGTGGTCATAGGGGTGAGTCTGCTGCACGGCGGCGGCGTCAGCATGGTCACGGTCATCGCCGTGTTCCTTTCCAACGTTCCCGAAGGCCTTTCCAGCGCCGCGGGAATGAAGAAGGCGGGCCGGGGCCCCGCCTATATCTTCGGCGTCTGGGGGGCTATCGCTTTGGCTTCCGGTCTGGCGGCGCTGATCGGCTACATCACTCTGGCGGGCGCGGACCCGGATCTGATCGCAGCCACCACCGCCGTGGCAGCAGGAGCCATTCTGGCCATGCTGGTGGACACGATGATTCCGGAAGCGACGGAGGAAGCGCATGAATTTTCCGGCCTCATCGCCGTCGCGGGATTCCTGATTGCCTTCATATTGACGAAACTGGAGTGAGCGTGGCCACAGATGAACGGGAAAATGCCAGCCTCGTTCATCTCCGGTTCCACATGCAAGACCGACGCCCATGCACGACACGGCGTCCAACCCTCATGTTTGCGGGTAGTCGACGACTTCGCAAGGGAAGGCAGGCCCCCTGCCATAACAAAACGCCCCGTCCCTTTCGGGACAGGGCGCCAGCGCTGAATTTACAATCGGCCTTTATTCTTCGCCATTATCCTTCACGCCCACTGTCGGCACGTCGATGGTTTCCTTCTTTGTGCCGACGACGACCGCCTTGGAATCGACGTCCACCTTGGGAAGTTCGCCGCCCTTCACACTGACCTCCGGAACATCTCCACCGGAAACATCGGCTTTCCAGAAGCCGGTTGCGAACAATATTCCGACAATCGCCAGAACGATGATCAAGGCAATCGCAACGGTCCGCCCGCCGCGATGTTTATGAACCACGACACGGTCATCCGTATAGCGATCCCTGTGAACTTCTACCATCTCCATCCTCCTCCTTAAGAGACTGGGGAAACAATCAGGCCTTAATTCTTGTTCCCTTTCCATTCATTGTCTGGCCGTCCGGGCAATTTCCCGAAGCTGCGAACCGTCGATCCTGACATGGCGATACAGCGCTTCCACAATGCTGAACAGGCCGAACAGCGCGAGCCCGCTCGCCACGATGAAGAGCAGCAGCGGCCCATGCTCCTGATCGCGGAGCTGCCTGAGGGCCGCGCCCAACCCGCCCGCCTCGTCGGGATCGGCATGCAAGGCAGCGTTGATCACGAACCAGCCGATCATGGCGAAGACGATGGCGCGAGCCGCATAGCCGATCCGTCCGGCCCAGCGCACGGCTTCCGGCACCGGCACATCGGCCGCGAGTTCGTCGAAACGGCCCCGGCAGGCCTTTACCGCCTGTGCGAGCGCAATGAAGAAGAATATGACCCCGCAAATGACGAGAACGGCCTGACCGCCCGGCTGATCGAGCAGCCAGGCGGACCAGCCTTGCGCCGTCCGGTCGCCGGGACTTCCTTCGGCTGCCGGCGCTTTGCGAAGCACCAGGTTGACCGCCGCCAGGGCGAGTGCCCCGTACACGATTCCACTCATGGCATAGCCTGCCCGTTCCAGCCTTCCCTTCAGGCTGCGGCTGCGATGTTCGGGGTCGAGAGCGGCTTCGATCAAGCGCCAGAGCGCATAGCCCGCGAAACCCGACGCGCAGAGCAGGAGCAGGAACGACCCCAGGCTGCTTTGGGAAAGGGAGCCGAGAACGCCCTGATTGTCGCTTGGTTGGCCGCCGTGGCGCGCCACGTCTATGGCGAACAGTCCGATGAGAAGATACACCATCCCGCGCGCCGCGAACCCTATGCGCGCCAGTATCGTCAGACGTTCGCCATAACTCTCCGTGCCGTTCATCATCTTCACCATCGCATTGGAAGCAGGGTAACGCGGCATCGCCCGTGAAGTTGCCTCAGCCGCATTTGCCAGGCTGCACATGCGGAAGCAGGTCGGAACCCTGCCGGGCGCTCTCCATTTATCGCAAATCGATTGCCTTGCGCCCTCTCCCGCGCGAAGGAAGGCGACTGATAAAGAGGGGCGCATTCATGAAGCTTGGATCCTGTGCGTTGGCGCTTGCGATAGGTGCGGCCCTGCTGCCCGTGACGGCGCATGCGGACGACCCCAATGATCCGACGATGCGCAGCGCCGCAGCACGCGCACGCGACAGCGCGATCATCAGAAGGATGAATCAGCAGCAGCTCGCCTATGTCCGTCAGCGCGACGCCAGGATCATGCGCAACTACCGCCAGGCGCAAGGCGATCGCGTCAGCTATGCCGACGCCCGCGGCGAATATGCGCAGAGAATGGCGGAATGGCGCCGGGCCGTCGCGGCCTGCAATGCCGGCCGCTGGGAATATTGCGCCGACTGACCGAACAGGTCGTGCAGCGCTGACCGCGCGTCACAAGCACATTCGATCTGGCATGACGTGAGGGATCAAGTCGGCAAGGGTATCCGCGGCCGGCAGCGTTACCGGGCGGGCGCAATCGTCGCGAGTGCGTTGTTGGAATTGCGGATCGTCACCGGAACCGCAATCGAAGATCGACGCCGAAGCTGCGTGGCTGGGGGATGCCCCAGCTATTGGCCGGCGTAAGATCGCCGCCATTTTCCACCCCTCTGACGAAATAGGCGTCAAACAGGTTCTGCACATAGGCGACGATTTCGACGCCCCTGCCGCTGTCATAGCCCAGCCTCAGATTGATCTGCGTATAAGCTTCCCGTCGGGTGATGCCCCGCCAGTCGAAACTCTCCCTTCGACGCCCCTCGTGCATCCACTCGCCTTGCAGATAGATTTCGGCCGGGCCGATCGGATAATGGCCGGTCGCGACGCCCGCGCTCGACCAGATCGGGTTGGGCAGGCCGCCGCAGTCTTTTTGTCCACAGTCGCGGTCGCCCTGCTTTTCGGTTCGCGTCCAGGTCACATGGCCCGACAGGTCGAAATAGCGGCTCAGCCTCCAATTGAGGGCGCTTTCCACGCCATATCCGGTCACGCTGCCGACATTCACGACCTGCTGGGTCCGGCTTTCCGTGTCGAAATAGACCGTCTGAAGATTGCGATAGCGATAATGGAAGCCGGTTATGTCAAAGCTCAGCGTTCTGGCGAGGGCCAGGCCCTTTATCCCCAACTCCTTGCTCCATATCGTCTCCGGCGCGAAGGCGTCGGGCTTCGTTCCGTCGGGCACCAGCCGATACGCCTCGATCGGGACAGGCGCGGCGACCGTGAACGATCCGAATCCGCCCGCCTTGTAGCCGCGGGTGATGCTGGCGTAGAGGTTGATGTCCGGCCCCACCGCATATCGCACATAGGCGCGTGGCGTCAGTCCACCCCAGCTCTTGCTGGAAGAAACGGGACCATCGGTGAAATAGGTGAAGGTCCAGACATTGCCGAGGCTGCTTTGGCTGGGCAGCACATCGATGCTGAAATGCTTGCGGTCGCGCGCATATCGAATGCCGATGCCAGCCTCCAGCGCTTTCGAGAAATGAAAGTTGGTGTCCAGGAAAACGGACCATCCGCGGTTGCGGGACCGCACGTCGTTGATGTCGGTCAGCAGGCCGTCCGGCGCCGGCCGGTAGGGCGCGCCGTAAAGGTCCATGGTCATCCCGCCGCAATCGGCATAGCCATAGCCCGCCGCGCAGACGAGATCCTCGGCAGCCTGGTTGGTGAAGCGCGCCGCGACATCCTCCCAATAGAGCGAGACCCCCGCCGACCAGGTCAGGCGCCGATCGTCTCTGGACATCAGCCGGAAGTCCTGGCTGACATAGCGGGCATGCTGGCGCTGGTCGTAATTGCCCAGTTGCAGCGCCGTTCCGTCATAGTCCTCCAGATAATGGAAATCGGACTTGCGAAAGGCGGTCAGGCTGTTGAGGCGCGCCGATCCAAGATCGAGATCGATCGATGCGGTCAGGCTGGTGATGTCGCCATCGTCACGCGGCCTGAGGAGATCGGTATCCACGTCGCGGCGAGACCCCCGGATAATAATATCCCGCTGCAAGACTTCGCTGAGATAATCGAGAACTTCACGATCGTCATTGGACGCCCGATAAGGCGCGCCGTCGAGCCGCCGACGCTCATGTTCGGCACTCAGCAGGACATCGGCATCGCCGGCCCTGTAGCGCAGGGCGACGCGCCCGGCCTGCTTGTTGCCGGCCATCAGGCGATCATTGCGGCCGGCCGTGAAGGCATTGTCTATCCAGCCATCATAATCCGTCGCATAGCCCGCAATGCGAAGCGTCCAGTCCTCCGCCACCGGCAGGTTGATGGCGCCTTCCGCATCCTTGCGGTCGAAGCTGGCGACCCCGACATAGAGATGCCCGGAAATACGCCCCGGATCCGGCTTGTTGGTCACGATGCTGATCGCACCGGAAATGGCATTGCGGCCGAAGAGGAACCCCTGGGGCCCTCGCAAGGCCTCCGCCTGCGCGACATCGAACAGGGAGGTCACGGCGGCGCCTGTCCTGCCCTGATAGACCCCATCCTTGAAGATCCCGATCGAAGGATCGCCGCCAATGCCATAGTCGTTGGAGGTGATGCCCCGGATGGCGATGCTGTCGATATAGCTGTCGTCCGAATTGCCTGAAAAGCCGGGCGTGAAGGTGACGATGTCCTTGACGTCGTCCAGCCGCGTGCGGTCGAGAAAGGCTTCGCCGAAGGCGGAGATCGCCACGGGAACGGTCTGGATCGCTTCCTCCCGGCGTTGCGCCGTGACGGTGATCTCCGCCGCCGATATGGGGTTCGGCAGGTCCTCGGCAGAGGCGGAATGCGGCAGCATGACGGCACAGGCCGTCAGGGCCGGGAAGATACGAAGATGCATGATTACCCCTTCACGCCGCGCGCAGGCGGGCGATGACCAGATCGAACCGCTGCGTCAGCTCGCTGGCGCTGGACCGGACCGCGGCCCCTACATTGAGCGTATGTTCGGCGTTCGCCTTCACCGCATCCAGACCCGCGGCGATGGCGCTGATGGCGTCGTGCACCGCTTGCGCGTCGCCGCCGACGCTCTGACTGCTCGCCAGGATCGTACGGGCCCCCTGATGGTGCTTATCGGCGGCCAGGGACACATCCGACACGTTGCGCTCCAGTTGGCGGACGACGGTGTTCAGCAGGTTGAGCAGAGACGCGATCGAGGAGGCGGATGCGTTCACCGCCTCGATCCGCCGCTCGATCTGGCCCGCCATATCGCCGGCCCTGTTCGCCAGCGTCTTTATCTCGCCGGCGACGACCGCAAAGCCGGTTCCCGCCTCGCCGCCCCGCGCAGCCTCTATCGTGGCGTTCAGGGCCAGCATGTTCGTCTGGCCCGCTATTTGTCGGATGGTGCGGGTGGCAAGGTCGATCGCCTCTATCTCCCTTTGCAACTGGTCGTTGGCGCCCATCACCGCGCGAGCCTCGACCTCCGTCTTGTCCATGTTCCGACGGGTGGCGATCGATTGGGTGTGGATCTGGCCAATGGCGACGCTCAACTCCTGCACATGCGCCTCGATCTCGTGCACGGCCTGCGCCGACGCACGGCTGCGGTCGCGGACCAGGGCCGTCCCGGTGAGCTGTTCCGCGAGAGCGGCCAGCGTGTCGCGGGCGCTGGCTTCAAGCTGATCCGCCTGCCTCAGCAAGGATCCCGACAGGTCACCCACGCTGGTGGAGAGAAGATTGGCGACCTCATGCGCGGCGTTTCGCAGCGCTTCGCGATGTTCGGCCTGTTCCCGCCCTTCCCGCTCTGCAATGGCGGCGATCTGCTCCCTCGCCTGTTCCGCCTGTTGACGCGCCTCTTCCGCGGCCAGAGTCGCATTCTCCCGATCCCTGGAGATGCGTTCGGCCCGCAACCGGCCGGCGAGCAACGACGCATGGGTCCGCAACATGGCGCGCGAGACGGCGAGGAAAAACAGGATGAAGAGCGCGGCGGCCGATGCCAGCAGCCATGAAAGGCTCTTGAGCGCCGCTATGCCCGGGCGCACCGGCAACCAGTGGATATGGCCCAGATCGGTCCCGTCAGGACTGATCAAGGGATGACCAGGCGATGTCTCGGCATCCGCTTCCGGCGGGTTGAAGCTGATGTCCGCCAATGCATAGGCCTGTTCCCAACTGGCGAACAGCTCGGCATCCAGCAGGCGAACGACGACGACGTGGCGGAGCGGCCCGGAAGGGAGCGGCCGGTTGGCGGAAAAAGGAAGGATCGGGGCGCCGGCGAACAAGGCCGGACGACCCCGATAAAGCTGGATGAACGGGCGGATGGGGAAATTGCGGCGATCATCGACATGCTTGGGCAGCGTGCGCTCAAGATGCCGAAGCGCTTCCGGCGCATCCTTCATCAGCGTGGTTCTGACGGTCGATCGGGGCTGCCAGCCGAAAATGGTTCCGCCGCGCTCGTCGAGAATATATAGGGGCATGGCGCCGCCGAAGTTCGAGGCGGCCCATTCACGGTCGATCCGGCCGTATAGATGATCGACGGCGTCATCCCAGAGCGCATAATCCCGGGCCGTGGCTGCAAGAGCATTGGTCTCCCGCTTCATGGCGCCGTTGACCATGCGCGCCTTTTCCAGCGCCGCCGCATCGTCCATCCTCGAAACAAGCACGGTCACGAGGATGCCGCAGGTCATGAAGGTCACGAGCGTCAACGCGATGAGCGGCAGGATGGCGCCGGGCAGGCGGCGAAGTGCACCTGTCAATGGGGCTAGATGCCGCACGATGTAAGAGCCCCCGTCTGACCAGCCTTGTCTTGCCGTTTGACTGCGCCTCGAATGGTTATGATTGATTTAACGCTTCTGTCATTGGACTGAAAATTGTTCTGTGTTTAACCTATGTCAGATAACTTAGGTAATAGGGTCCGGCGACTTTGGGCGACCTGACAGGAATATCCTGTATCTGCTTGGTGGAAATCAGAGGATATGGTGCGAGGCATCTGCGCCAGCTTCGGTCAGGCTCGATAAAATCGATGGCTGCTCATTCAAGACTTCCGAAGATCGGTTCAGGACGATCCTCAGACCTGTCCGGAGCCGTGATTGGAGCGGGAAGCGCAGGCTCGTCCCGGCGGGCATCATCCGGTCGCATGGCCGCATGCTGCTCGGGCCAATGGAGGAAGGGCAGGACCGTACCGGAGCCACGCCACACATCAACCTGATCCAGCCGGACATCCGAGAACAGCCATTGCGGCCGGTTGACTTCACCGACCGCGAATACGCCATTATCCGGCGCGATGCCGTCGGGCGGACCGTAAATGGCTGCCGCGCCGTGATTGTCATCCAGCGAGGGCAGCCAGGGCGCCTGCCCCACCGTGGGCGCCTGGACGACATAGCATTGGTTTTCCAGCGCGCGGGCCTGCGCCCCGATGCGGACGCGCCAATAGCCCTGCATGCTGTCGGTCGCAGACGGCACCAGGATGATCCTGGCGCCCGCCTCGGCCTGTGCCCGCGCGATCAGCGGAAATTCGGCATCGTAGCAGATGGAAATTCCCACCCGACCGAAGGGCGCATCCAGGACATGAACGGCCTCGCCGCCCGTTATGCCCCAGATTTCCCGTTCGAACCGCGTCATGACGATCTTGTCCTGATAACCGGTCCGGCCATCGGGGCAGAAGAGCCGGGCGCGGTTGACGACCGCTCCCCGGGCGTCGCGGCACGGGCGGCTGCCGCCCAGGATCGTCACGCCATAATGGATGGCGAGTTGCCGGTGCAGTTCGTCGATCCGTTCCCCCAGCGCCACGACATGGTCGAGCGAAGCATGAAGATCGGCCGCCGCCGCCGGATCGGTGCCGGCCAGTTCCATGGCGGCATATTCCGGAAAGACAAGGAGCTGCGCGCGCCCGACCGCCGCCTCCGACACCCAGCGGCTGAGCTTCGCTTCCCAGGCGCCGTAGCTCGGCAACAGTTCGATCGGATATTGCGCGGCTGCAATGCGGACCTCGGTCATTCGGAGTCCCGTAGCGGCTTCCGCCCGAAGCGCGTCGGATGATCGCCCTCCCCGGCCTGCCTCATCCCGCCTTCACCTGATCCAGCCAGTCGGCCAGATTATAATGGTTGCTGACCCGCGCGATCGCGCCGTCGCGCAGTTCGAAGAAGGCGCCGACGCGCAAAATATAGCGCTGGCCGGATGCAGGAGGCAGATCGCCGTCCGTCTCCAGATATTCGCCCTCCAGCATGAATTCCGCGGCCGCCCGTTTTCCATCGGCGGAGGCCAGGAACACGGGATCGATGACCCTTTCCCTGTAGCAGCGGTTCATATGGTCGAGGAATTGCGCAAAGGCCGCCTTCCCTTCCCGCACCGAACCCTGCGAGGGTTCGTGCACGACATCCTGCGCCAGCAGATCGAGCATCGCCGCGCTGTCGCCGCGATTGAAGGCCGCATAATAGCGACCGAGCAGGTTCGCAGCCATGGCGTTCAATCCTCCGGCGCGATGGTGACGCGAAGACCGTCCAGTTCGACTGTCAGCGGAACCTGACAGGACAGGCGCGACCGGTCGATACGATGATCGCTGCTGTCGAGCAGGTCGTTCTCGTCAGGGCCGAGCGGCGGCAGACCGGCTGCGCGTCCGTCATCCACATGGGCATGGCAAGCATGTTCTGCGCCGTCGCGGCCGGTCACGAAAATCTGCACCATCGATCAATCCTTGCCAAGACGGGCCGCATGCCAGCGCAGATGGTCCGCCATGAAGGTGGAAATGAAATAATAGCTGTGATCATAGCCGTCGCGCAGGTTCAGCGTCAGGTCGATCCCCGCTGCCGCGCAAACCGCCTTCAGCAGTTCCGGGCGCAATTCCTGTTCCAGGAAATTGTCGGCCGTCCCCTGGTCGACCAGCAGCGCCGGAACCCGGGCGCCGTCCTCGATCAGCGCGACCGCGTCATGCCGGCGCCAGGCGGCCGGGTCGTCGCCCAGATAGCCGGCCAGCGCCTTCTGCCCCCAGGGCACCTGCCCCGGCGCGACGATCGGCGCGAAGGCCGATACCGCCTTGTACCGGTCGGGAAGGGCGAGGCCGACGGTCAGCGCGCCATGGCCGCCCATGCTGTGACCCATGATCGACTGGCGTTCCATGTCCGCGGGGAAATTGGCCGCGACCAGCGCGGGCAGTTCCTGGGTCACATAGGACCACATGCGATAATGGGCGGCGAAGGGGGCCTGCGTCGCGTCGACATAGAAACCGGCGCCCAGACCGAAATCATAGGCCCCGTCCGGATCGTCCGCCACGGCATCGCCGTTGCGGTCCGGGCCGCGCGGGCTGGTGTCGGGCGCGACGAAGATCAGGCCCAGTTCGGCGCAGGCGGCGCGGAACTCGCCCTTTTCGGTGACATTGGCGTGGGTGCAGGTCAGTCCGGAAAGATACCAGACGACCGGCAGTTTCGTCCCCTCCGCATGGGGCGGCACATAGACCGAGAAGGTCATGTCCGTCCCCGTCGAGGCGGAGGCGTGCCGGTACACGCCCTGCACGCCGCCAAAGGCCTTGTTGGCGCTCACCTGTTCCATGATCACCTGCCATCCGATCGCGTGGGAACGGCACCGGAAGTCACCGCCATAAATTTTCTCCCCGCCGGATCAGAACAGCACGACGCTGCGGATGCTCTCCCCCGCATGCATCAGGTCGAAGCCCTTGTTGATCTCCTCCAGCGTCAGGACGTGGGTGATCATGGGATCGATCTCGATCTTGCCGTTCATGTACCAGTCGACGATCTTGGGAACGTCGGTGCGGCCCTTCGCGCCGCCGAAGGCCGTACCCTTCCAGACCCGGCCGGTGACGAGCTGGAACGGGCGGGTGCTGATCTCCTTCCCCGCTTCGGCGACGCCGATGATGATGCTTTCCCCCCAGCCGCGATGACAGCATTCGAGCGCGGTGCGCATCACCTCCGTATTGCCGGTCGCGTCGAAGCTGTAGTCGGCGCCGCCGTCCGTCACCTCCAGAATCCTGGCGACGGTCTCCTCGCGCGACAGGCCCCTGCTGTTGATGAAATGAGTCATGCCGAACTTGCGGCCCCATTCCTCCCGATCCGGGTTGATGTCGATGCCGATGATCTTGTCCGCGCCGACCATCTTCGCGCCCTGGATGACATTGAGGCCGATGCCGCCCAGGCCGAAGACCACGACATTCTCGCCCGCCTGCACCTTGGCCGTGTTGACGACCGCGCCGACGCCGGTGGTGACGCCGCAGCCGACATAGCAGCTCGTCTGGAAGGGCGCATCGTCGCGGATCTTCGCCACAGCGATCTCCGGCAGGACGGTGAAGTTGGAGAAGGTGGAGCAGCCCATATAGTGGAAGATCGGCTGGCCCTTGTAGCTGAAACGGGTCGTGCCGTCCGGCATCAGTCCCTTGCCCTGGGTCGCGCGGATCGCGGTGCACAGGTTCGTCTTGCCCGACAGGCAGCTTTTGCACTGGCGGCATTCGGGTGTGTAGAGCGGGATCACATGGTCGCCGGGCTTCACCGAAGTGACGCCCGCGCCGACCTCCCGCACGATGCCCGCGCCCTCATGGCCCAGGATCGAGGGGAAAATGCCCTCGCTGTCGAAGCCGTCCAGCGTATAGGCGTCGGTGTGGCAGATGCCCGTCGCCATGATCTCCACCAGAACCTCGCCCGCCTTCGGGCCTTCCAGATCGACTTCGACGATCTCCAATGGCTTCTTCGCCTCGAAGGCGACGGCGGCGCGGGTCTTCATCTCTCATTCCTCGTCATGATCATTTGCGAGAAGAGAGGCCATGGCTCCCGCCGCGCCCTCTCTTTCCGCCCTCCCTAGCGCTGTTCCGCAATGGTGATAATATAGTGTTTCGGAAAATCATTATTCCTGAGCTGGTATAATCACATGTCCAACTGGGATGGCATAGACGAGTTCATCAGTGTCGCCACCGCAGGCTCCTTCACGCGCGGGGCAAGGGCGCTGGGTGTCTCCACCACCCATGTCAGCCGGTCCATCATGGCGCTGGAGCAGCGCGTGCAGGCGCAGCTTTTCCACCGGACCACCCGGACCGTCCGGCTGACCGACACCGGCCGGGTGTTCTTCGAACGGTGCGAGCGCATCGCCAAGGACAGGGACGAGGCCATCGCCCTGATCGGAGAGAGAAGCGAGCCGCAGGGAGAGTTGCGCGTCACCTGCTCGACGGCCATGGGGGAGCGCTTCGTGGCGCCGATCATCCGCCGCTTCGCCATGCAGCATCCCAAGCTGGCCGTGTCGATCGAATTGTCCAACCGGGTCATCGATCTGGTGGGCGAGGGATTCGACGTCGGGGTGCGGACGGGGACGGTCAACGACCCTCGCCTGATCGCGACGCGGGTGGCGTCGCGCACGCTCTACACCTGCGCCGCCCCCAGCTATCTGGCTTCCGCGGGCCGCCCCGCCGGCGTCGGTGCGCTGGCCGGGCATGAATGCATCGCGGGCTCCGCAGGCACATGGCATTTCAAGGTCGACGGCCAGGAAATGATCCATCGGCCCAAGGGGCGCTTCAGGTGCAATAGCGGACATGCCGTCATGGAAGCGTGCATTTCGGGGCTCGGCATCTGCCAGCTCCCGGATTTCTACATCCTCCCCTATCTGAAGCACGGCATGGTCGAACTGCTGCTGGAGGATGTCCAGCCGGACGATGAGCCCATATGGGCGGTTTATCCCCAGCGGCGGCATCTGCTGCCAAAGGTGCGGCAGGTCGTCGATTGCCTGCTGCATGAACTGGGGCCGGCGATGAACACCCCCAGAAGGGAAGCCGCGGTCAGGCCAGACCGATACGTTCCTTGAGCCGGTCGCGAGACGAAGCGAGGAAATCCAGCGCCGCGCCTTCATCCGACATCGCCCGCGCCAGCGTCATGGCCCCGACAAGCTCCGCAAGCAGCGAATGGGCGAGCGCCGCGCCATCGGACCGGCCCGCAATCTCCAGCGCCCGCGCAATCCCTTCTCGAAACCGCCTGACCCCCGCTTCGAACCGCAGGCGCGCGTCGGGTGGCATGCGTGCGGCCTCCCCCGAAAGGCCGGGCAAGGGGCAACCACGGTCCACCGCCCGATAGGCGCTTTCCGACAGATAATGGTCGATCAGGCCGGCAAGGTCCGGCCTTTCTCCCAGAAAGCGGTCCAATATCATGGCGCTTTCCTCGAACATGCGGTCGACGGCATGCGCCACCAGATCGTCCCGCGACTCGAAATGAGCATAGAAGCCGCCATGGGTGAGGCCCGCCCGCTGCATCAGCGCCGAGACGCCGATGCCTTGCACGCCCGCCATGCGCATGGCCCCGGCCGCTTCGCCCAGGATACGCGCGCGCGTCTTCGCCTTGTGCGCGCTTTTGTCAGCCATGACCGCTCGTCCTCCTCTTCTTCTGCGCCTTTGCCATGCCCTTCCCTCTGGACAAATGATAATCGTAATATATATGATGGTCGTCATATTCGCAACGGTGTCGGGAAGGGCGATGATGCAGCCCGAGATAATATTGGAATCCGCTGGCACCAGCCCGTGCTGGAGCCTGCCGCCTTTTCGATGCCGCCGCTGATGTGACGGGCCTCACCGGCTCTTTCGACCATCCCCAGGAGTATTGCCATGACACAGGCTGAAAAGAACATTGCCCTTATCACAGGTGCTTCGACCGGTATCGGCGCGGTCTATGCGGACCGCCTGGCCAGACGCGGCTTCGACCTCATTCTCGTCGCGCGGGACCGGCCGCGCCTGGATGCGCTGGCCGAAAGGCTGCGCGGCGAAGCGGGCGTGGACGTGGAGGTCATCGCGGCGGACCTGACCGCCGAGGGCGACCTGCAACGGATCGAGGAGCGTCTGGCCGCAGGCGACGTCACCATGCTCGTCAACAATGCGGGCATGTCGCTGAACGGCGGCATATTGGACAATGACACGCCGCAATTGTCGCGGATCATCGCCCTCAACGTGACGGCGCCGACCCGGCTCGCCTCCGCGGCGGGCAAGGCCTTCGTCGCAGCGGGCCGTGGCGCGATCGTCAACCTGTCCTCCGTGCTCGCCCTCGCGCCCGAGATGTTCGATGGGGTGTATAGCGGAACCAAGGCCTTCATCCTGAACCTCAGCCAGTCGATGGCCACACAATTGCGCGACAAGGGCGTCCGCGTGCAGGCCGTCCTTCCGGGCGCCACGCGAACCGAAATCTGGGCGCGGTCGGGCAAGGATGTCGATGCCTTTCCCGCAGGCTTCGTGATGGAAGCGGGCGATATGGTGGATGCCGCCCTGCTCGGCTTCCACAGGGGGGAGACCGTCACCATTCCGCCGCTGTCCGACGAACAGCAATGGCTGACCTTGCAGGAGGCGCGCCTCGCCATGGGGCCGAATCTGTCCAAGAGCGATGTCGCGCCCCGTTATCGGGACGCCCTTCTTACCGCCTGAACGGGCCGCCGATGAGGGAAGCGGCTTCCCTTTGCTTCAGCCGTCCCGATCCTTGGCCGGCACCAGTATCAGCTCGCGTCCTTCCACCCGCCAGGACGCGAGCTGCGTCAGAAAGTTCATGCCCAATATGTCGACATTTCCCAGCGCCGGGGAAATGATCACCTTGAGGTTGCGGGCTTCCATTCCGCCGACCTTCAGACGCGCGACGGTGCCGGTGCACGCCGCTCGGTCGCCTTCGCCGGGTTCGCGGATAGCCTCAGCACCCGGTACCGCGCCACGACGACCCAGGCCTTTGCCGAGGCGGCCCATCGCTTCGCCCTGTCCGCCGGAGCGCTGGAACCCTTCATCAGCATGGCGCATGTGCAGCTTCGCGTCGGAAAAGGGCAGGAAAGCGGCGGCAGCGCGGCGCTGGCATTGGGCGGGGATTCGATGCGGACCAGCTTCGCGACCGCCGGTCTGCGCGGCGACACCCGGCTGCAATGGGGCGCTTCATCGCTGACCCTGCGCGCATCGGCCGGTTGGCAGCATGCTTTCGGAGATCAGCTTCCGGTGGTGGGAGTCGCTCTGGGCGGCCAGCGTTTCCATGTGACGGGCCTGCCGATCGCCCGCGACACGCTGGTCAGCGAGATCGGGCTGGAAGCGGCGGTGGGATCGAACATGCGGATCAATCTCGGCTACAGCGGCGCGCTCTCGCCGGCCAGTCAGAACCATGCCGCGCGGGCGGGGCTGCTATGGCAATTCTGACGAAGAAAGCCGCGCCGCATGGATAATGGCCGAAGAAGCGACATGAGGGCGGAACGAGTCCCGCGGACGGGCGTCTCCTGAATCACCATGAAGACAGGCGACGATATTTTGGCGCGAGATGCGGCGGTCATGGCCCATGACGCCCGCCGGCAGCCGCCCGGGCCGTGAAGGTCGCGACCTACAATGTGAACGGGGTCAACGGCCGGCTCCCTGTCCTGCTTCGCTGGCTGGCCGAGGCGCGGCCTGACATCGTCTGCCTTCAGGAACTCAAGGCGCCCGACGAGAAGTTTCCGGAAGGGCCGATCCGTGACCTTGGATATGATGCGGTCTGGCATGGCCAGAAAAGCTGGAACGGCGTGGCGATCCTCAGCCGCGTCGGCGAAATCCACGAAACCCGCCGCGGCCTGCCCGGCGATCCCGACGACAGCCACAGCCGCTATATCGAGGCGGCGGTGAACGGCATCCTCATAGGCGGCCTCTATCTTCCCAACGGCAATCCCCGCCCCGGCCCCAAGTTCGACTATAAGCTCCGCTGGTTCGACCGGCTGATCGACCATGCCGCCGGGTTAATCGACCAGCGGCTGCCGGTCGTGCTCGCCGGCGACTTCAACGTCATGCCCACGGACCTCGACGTCTATAAGCCGGAACGCTGGCGCGACGACGCGCTGTTCGCGCCGGAGGTCAGGGCGGCCTATTTCCGCCTGCTCGACCAAGGCTGGACGGATAGCCTCCGCACGCTTCATCCCGATGAAACCATCTATACCTTCTGGGATTATTTCCGGAACGCCCATGCGCGCAATGCGGGGCTCAGGATCGATCACCTGCTGCTCAGCCCGGCCCTTTCGAACCGGCTCGTCGCCGCCGAAGTGGATCGCGACGTGCGCGGCTGGGAAAAGACCAGCGACCATGCGCCGGTCTGGATCGAACTGGCGGATTCGCCGCCGCCGCGCGCCAGGGAGAAGGGATGATGAACGCCTCTGCCATGCTTTCCGGCGGCTGCGCCTGCGGCGCGGTGCGTTATGCGCTTCATTCCCCGCCCTTCGATGCAGGTTATTGCCACTGCCGGCTATGCCAGTTGACGAGCGGCGCGCCGGTCATGGCGTTCGCCACGGTTCCGGTCGGGGACTTTCGCATCGTCGCGGGCGAACGCGCCGTCCGCCGGTCCTCCGACTTTGGCGAGCGCGGTTTTTGCGCCGCGTGCGGAACGCCTCTCACCATGCAGGTCGATCACCAGCCCGACACGATCGACTTCACGATTGCCACGCTTGACGATCCCTCCGCCCTTGCCCCTCAATTCCATATCTGGGATGCCAGCCGCATTGCCTGGTTCGAAATGGCCGATGCCTTGCCGCGCCATGCCGGTTTCCGACCCGATACGGTGGGACTGGACGATGGCGTTTCCGGCAGCGATTCCTCCGCTGGCAGAGGTGCATAGCTGTCGTCGAGCGCAACGAGTTCGGGCGCGCGGTGATGGAGGCGTCGGCAAAGGTTCGATGACCAATTTCATCTTCCGGTCTCTTCCGTCCGCCCTGCCGTATCTTCGCGTCGCTATCTTCCCGATGGTCGATAGAAGCGCGGCGGGAAAGGGGCGGCCGGCGAGCCTTTGGGATCGCGCAGTTCGTTCCGCTCCCCGGCATCCGGGCTGAGCGGAATCTGCATGCCGCCCGTTTCCTCCAGCATCCGGAACAGCTTCGCGCTCATCCGTTCGGCCAGTTGCTCATGCCCCGGCCTGGCCAGCAGATTGTCGCTCTCCTGCGGATCGGCCGCCAGGTCGTACAGTTCGTCCACGTCCCAGATGCCGTGGAAATGGATATATTTATACCGATCCTCGCGCAGGGCATGGACAGTCGGCGTCTGCGGGAAGTTGCGTTCCCAATAATATTCATAAACCAGATCCTTGCGCCACGGGACCGCCCGTCCCTGCGCCAGCGGCAACATGTCCATGCCAGCAAGCCCATCCGGCGCCTCCAGCCCCGCGGCGGCGAGCATGGTGGGCGCAACGTCGAGATTGGCGACGATGTCCTCCACCGTCCGCGGGCCGAAGAGGGAGGGGCAACGCATCAGCATCGGCACGCGCATCGATTCCTCATAGGCGGCGCGCTTGTCGATCAGCCCATGTTCCCCGAACATGAACCCGTTGTCGCCCATATAGAGGATCAGCGTGTCGTCCAGATCGCCCCTTCGTTCCAGCAGGTCCATGATACGCGCCAGTCCTTCGTCGACGGCCAGCAATGTTTCCATATAGCGCTTGTAATAGTCGGCGATGTCGAGCTTGCCGTGATAGGCATAGTCGACGCCGTGCCAACTGTTGCGCTGGTTTTCGACCCACATCGGCCGGCCCGGAACATCTGGCTTCATCGTGTCCGGATAGCGGAACGTCTCCCCGGAATAGCGCCCTGCATGCCGCTCGGCCGGAATGAACTCCGAATGGACGGCCTTGTGCGCCAGATGCATCATCCACGGGCGCTTGCCGTCGCGCTTGCCGATCCAGTCCATCGCATAGTCGGTCAGTTCGTCGGTGATATAGCCCCTTTGCGGCACCTTGCGGCCATTGACGTTCAGGCCATCCTCGCCCGGCAGATAGGTGCCCTGCCCCTTGAAGCTGACCCAATGGTCGAAGCCGGGCTGGGGCTGGTCCGTTTCCTGCCCCATGTGCCATTTGCCGATGAAGGCGGTCTCATAGCCCGCCTGCTGGAGATATTCAGGATAGTAGATGAGGCCGGCCGGTATCGGATGATTATTGTCCACCACCCTGTGCTGATGCGCATAGAGCCCGGTGAAGATCGTGGCGCGACTGGGCGAACACAGGGCGGTGGTGACGAAGGCGTTCCTGAAATGCACCCCCTCCCGCGCCAGCCGGTCCAGCGTCGGCGTCTCCCCGAAGGATTGCGCCTTCATGAAGCCGATCGCGTCGTAGCGATGATCGTCGGTGAGGACGACCAGGATATTCTTCGGCCTGGTCCCTGCGCGGCGGCGCAGCTTCAACCGCTTCTTTTTGGCCGGAACGGCCGCGGCATCCGCCGCCGTCCAACTGTAAAGGCCGAACGCCCCCGCGCTGCCGGCCAGCAACAGGCCGCGCCGGTCCAGCTCGTCCGCCATCACGGCCGTCCCATATGCGAATAGGGATTGGTCTGTCCGGCCAGCCAGGGGTCTTTGGTCGCCGCCCGCATGGCATGCAGACGTTCGGCCAGCATCCGCTTCACCCCGGCATAGGCGGGATCGGCGGCGACGTTCCCCAGCTCATCCGGATCGCGCGTCAGGTCGTAAAGCTCCTCCGCGTCCCGCTTGAGATAGGCTGCCTGCGTCCTCTTCCCCAGGCGGATGGCGGGATCGGCGCTGATCGCCTTCCACGCCGGAGAACCCGCCACGTCTCCGGCGATGGGATAGTCCAGCGGGGAGGCGAGGTTGAGAATATAGCTGTGCGTCCGCGTGCGGATGGCCCGCATGGGATAATATTGGTTGATCTCATGAAAGTCGTGGCTGGCGAACACGGCGTCGCGTTGCGGATCGGCGCGACGGCCCAGCAGCGGCAGCAGCGAACGGCCGGAAAGCGCATAGGCGGTCGGCGCGGCGACGCCGGTCCATTCCAATATGGTCGGCGCGATGTCGACCCAGCTCACCATCGCATCGTTGACCGCGGTCGCGCTTCCCGGGGCGCGGATGATCAGCGGCAGGTGCAGTCCGGCGTCGTAGAGATTGGTCTTCGCGCCGGGAAAGGGCCGCCCATTGTCGCTGAGGAAGATCACCAGCGTATCGTCGGCGCGGCCGGTCGCGGCAAGATCGTCCAGGACCATGCCGACCCCGCTGTCCAGGCGGCTGACGGACTCATAATATTCCGCCAGGTCGGCTCTGACGGCCGGCAGATCGGGCAGATGGGACGGAACGGGCACTTTGCGCGGATCGTAGCGGGCCGGCTTCACGCCCGGCCACGGCCGGTCATTGCCATAATCGACGGCGGCGCGATGCGGATCGCTATAGGCGATGGTGACGAAGAAAGGCCGATCGTCCGTGGAGCGGATGAAGCTGGAGGCCGCAATCGCCAGTTCGCGGACATCGCGGATGCCCGACCGTTCGGGCACAAGTTCCGCCTCATAGGGAAAGGCCGAGTCCGGCCCCACATGCTTCTTGCCCACAAGCGCCGTCGCATAGCCCGCCCGCCGCAGGAGCGAGGGCAGCGTTTCTATTCCCGGCAGCAACGACTGGTGATGGATGTCGTGCTGGAGCCCGTACATGCCGTTCTGGTGCGTGTAGAGCCCGCTATTGATCACCGCCCGGCTGGGACTGCAGGAGGATACGGCGGCAAAGCCCTGGGTGAAGCGCGTCCCCTCCCCCGCCAGCCGATCGATGCGCGGGGTGCGGATCGGCACGCCATAGCAGCCGAGGTCCAGGCCCTGATCGTCGGAAATCAGCAGCAGCACGTTGCGCGCCCTGCCCCGCCGCGTCTGGGACAGGCCGGCCGGGGCGACGGACGCTGCCGCCGCCCCGGCCATTCCCTTCAGAAGGTCGCGCCGGTCCATCAGCGGTCAGAAATTGACCGCGGCGCTGAACCGGAAGGATCGGCCCAGGATCGGGCGCGCCAGGATCGGGCCGGAGCCTTGCCCGCCGATGATGCGCGGATTGCCCTCCGTCAATCCGATCTCGTCGGTCAGGTTGTTGCCCGTGACGGCCAGGCGGATGCGGTCGTTGACGGTAACGGCCACGCCCGCGTCGAGCTGGTAGAAATTCGGCAGCAACTGGTTGTTCTCCGGATCGGAGAAGCGGTCCCCGGTATATTGCAGCGTCGCGAAGACGGAGGGTTTGAGGCTGCCCACCGTCACTTCATAGGCAGGGGTGACGCGCCAGACCCATTTGGGCTGCCGCTGCACGCGGTTGCCGGTGTTGTCGATCGTGCCGCCGCCGCTGAAAAAGCCGCGATAGGTGGCGTCCAGCCAGGTCAGCGCGCCGGAAATGCTGAACCCCTCGAACGGCCGCAGCGCGCCTTCCAGTTCCACGCCCGTCGCCTTCGCGCCGCCATTCGAACTGATCGGCACATTGTTGATCAGCGTCGTGGTGGCAAGACCATCGAACTTGTTGTGGAACACCGTCGCATAGAGATTGGCGAAGGCAGTCGATATTTTCACGCCCGCCTCATAGGTATCCACCTCGGCAACGGCGGCAAGGCCGGTCTTGTCTGCAATATTGGTGGCGGACGCCTCGCGCAGATTGTCGAATTGCGGGAAGCTGTTGCCCCGGCTGTACCGGGCGAACACACCGATCTCCCGGCTGAAATCGTAATTCGCGCCGACGGTCCACGACCAGGCCGAGTCCCGGTAACGGATTGAGCGCGGCGGCCCCAGCCGAGTAATCGCATTGTCGTACAATGTGTTGGGATTGCCGTCCAGATTGAACGAACCGCCATCGGCCGATGTGCTGAGCGTCGCATCGACCACATGGCGCTGCCACCGCACGCCGCCATCCACGCGCAGTTCGGGCGTGATCTGCAATTCATCCACCGCGTAGAAGGCATAGTCCTTGCCCTCATAATTGCCGCGCACCTGGAAGGCGGGCCCGCTGGAGAAACCGTTGAGCGTCGCTGCCTGCAACACCCCGGCTCCACTGGTCAGCGTCATGTCGAGCCGCCGCGCATTGGGTTCCGCCTGCAACAGCACCTGATTGCCCAGCACCCATTGGTCGCGGGTGGTGTAGTCCGCGAAATAATAGCCGCCGGTCAGCTTGTTGTTGCCCGATGCCCATTCCAGCGCGCTGTCCGCGACGAAGGAGGAGATCTTCTTGCGCACTTCCCAGATGCCGGCGCGCAGCACCTGCGTATTGGCTCCCGTCGGAACCACGCCACCGCCATTGGCATAGGTGAGCGAGGCCAGCGTCGCGCCCGTTCCGCCCAGCGTCTGCGCCATGGCGGAAGCGGCCACCGGCGCCGCCACCGGCACCAGCCCCACCGTGTCGGCGCGCCCGCCCAGGAAGCTCATGCGCTCGCGGAAACGCAGCCCGTCGACCAGTTCGTAGTCGAAGGTGATGCCGGTGTTGATCACCTTGGCCCCGCGTCCGTCGGCCAGATCGACGGCGCGCCCGACCAGATTGGCGACGCGGCGCGTATCCGGACCGTTCAGCGTGTCCGTCCCCGCATCGAAGCCGGGATAGGCGCTGATCTTGCCGCCGTTCGAGACGACGGGGATCGGCAGCAGCCACTGGCCGTGATCGTTGAGATAGCGGGCATATACCTCCACGGAACCGCGGCCGCCAAAGTCATGATGGATGTTCGCGGTGATCTGGCCGCCCTTTTCCGCCCGATAGCGCGGATCGCGAATGCCGTTGCCCTGCGCGTAGAAGCCGCCGACCATGAAACCCGTGTCGGGACCGAGCGGGCCGGAGACCCAGGCGTCGCCGCGAATCTCGTCATAATCGGTATAGGAAATCTTGGCGGAACCCTTGAAATCCGCCCCGCCGATCCGCGGCACGACGTTTACGGTCAGGCCCGGCTGACCGCTGGAGAAGAGGGAGCCGGTGCCGCCGCGCACCGCTTCGACGCGCTGCACCGTCTCGTCCAGCCGGATGAGTTGCGAGTTTTCCAGGAAGGACAATGTCGGCGGCGGAAAGATCGGCACGCCGGCAAGCTGGAAGGTCACGAACTGCGCGTCGCCACCCGACGGATAGCCGCGCACGAAGATATTGGCGCCGTTCTGGCCACCGGAGCTTTCCGCCATGACGCCCGGCACGGTGCGCAGCAGGTCGGCGGTGCTGTTGGGCGCCGCCCGCGTGATCGCTTCGCTATTGAGCGAGGTGACGGCGAAGGACGCATCCTGCCGCCGCGTGCCCGCGCCGGCGGTGCCGACGACCACGATCTCGACGTCGCTGGCTTCTTCCGGCGGAGCGGCGCTGCTGCCTGCAACCTGGGCCAGGGCGGGAAAGGCGGTGAAAAAGGCGCTGACGGTAACACCCGCCATCAGGCGGCGTTGAAGGCTTTTCGGCATGACTTCCTCCCTCATCCGAAGTCGGCGCGATCGATGCCCCGCCGATCTGCCGCTGACATACTGCATCTGTTTTCGATGACGGAATGGAAAGTGCATCCACAGCCGCTATGCTCTTCTTTTTTCCGCGCAATCGTTGCATTAATGTCTCAATGGAGAGAGGTTTTCCTTTGATCCCTCCGGTGAAGAGAGCGAGAAGAAGCCGGTCCGCGCGGCACGGGGGCGCATCATAATAAAGTCTTCGGTCAAGGAGAGAGGAACCATGCACGTCCGATCGGCCATGAAGTCGTCGCCCTGGCGGCGTATCGTCATGCTGGCTGCAATATTGACGCTGCCGGCGTCGATTTCGGCCCAAACCTCCCCGGCGGAGATTTATGGCGACCTGTTTCGGGCCGTGCAGACGCAGCGGCTGTTCCCCGACGGCAAGACCTTCGTCGACGCAGTGCCCCGGCGCGCGCCGGAAGCGATCATGGCCGATTTCCGAAGCAGCAGGCCGCAGGACAAGGAAGCGCTGCGCAGTTTCGTCCTCGCCAATTTCGCCGTGCCGGGCGTCAATGACCGTAACGCCGGCACCCTGCGCCGGCACATCCGGACGCTCTGGCCCACGCTGGTGCGCGAGCCCGAAGCGGTTGCGCCGGGCAGTTCCGCCCTGCCGATGGAGGCGCCCTATGTCGTGCCGGGCGGCCGCTTCCGCGAAATCTATTATTGGGACAGCTATTTCACTATGCTCGGCCTGGCCGTCGACGGGCAGCAGCCGCTGATCGAATCCATGCTGACGGATTTCACGGCGGCCATCGAGCGCTATGGCCATATTCCCAACGGCATGCGCAGCTATTATCTGGGCCGGTCGCAGCCGCCCTTTTTCGCGCTGATGCTGGGCCTGTCGAAACAGGGCGATCATGCGGTCGACGCCCGACGGCTTGCCGCGTTGCGCCGCGAATATGATTATTGGATGACGGGCGCCAGCTGTGTCGACGCCGGCGGCGCATGCGCGCGGGTCGTCAAAATGCCGGACGGCACGCTGCTCAACCGCTATTGGGACGATGTTCCGCAGCCCCGCGACGAATCCTATGCCGAAGATGTGGCGACGGCGGCAGAGGATCGGACGCGCCCCGCCCAGGCGCTCTACCGCCATCTGCGCGCCGGGGCGGAAAGCGGATGGGACTTCAGCAGCCGCTGGCTGGCGGACCCGCGCCGGCTTTCATCGATCCGCACTGCCGACATCGTGCCCGTCGACCTCAACAGCCTGATGCTGATCGTGGAGGAGACCATCGCCCGCCGTTGCGGCGAAGCGCGGGACGGCGCCTGCGCCGATCGCTTCACCCGTCTGGCAAGGCAGAGGCGCGGAGCGCTGGACCGCTATTTCTGGGTAGCGCGCGAGGGCCGCTACGCCGATTGGGACCGCACTGCCCGCAAGCCGACGCCGGTTCTGTCGGCCGCCACGCTCTACCCGCTGTTCGCCGGCGCCGCTTCGCCCGCCCAGGCGAAGGCGGTCGGCGCGACCGTGCGGAGCCGGTTGCTGGCGGCCGGTGGGCTGCGCACAACGACGCTGCGCACCGGCCAGCAATGGGATACGCCCAATGGCTGGGCGCCGCTGCAATGGATCGCGATTGCGGGACTTGAGCGGTCGGGCGAAGCCGCGCTGGCGCGCGAAATCGCCAGGCGCTGGCTGGGCACGGTGACGGCCGCCTATGTCGAGACCGGCCGGATGCTGGAAAAATATGATGTGGAGGAACGCAAGCCCGGCGGCGGCGGCGAATATCCGACACAGGACGGCTTCGGTTGGACCAATGGCGTGACCAGCGCGATCATGGAGAAATATCCCGAACTTACGCCGGAATGAAGCGCACTGGCGCTGGGCGGGGCTGACGTCCGGGCTGAAATTTTACTGATCCAGATCAGACCGCGCATCCTATTCGCGTCCCGCGCATTTGACCGAGGCAGCCATCAGGGCCGCCGAGGGAGGCTCCATGCCGGACGATACCGAAGACAGAATTCGAGAGCGCGCCTATGCCATATGGGAGGCGCAGGGCCACCCCGAAGGATTGGCCGAGGATCATTGGCGGCAGGCCGAGGCGGAGATCGGCGGACTTCCGGAGGACAGCACCCTCCCCAATCCGCTGGCGACCGGTGCCGCCGCCGAGCTGCTCTCCAGGCCCGCCTCCCGAACGAAATCGGCCTGATCCGTCCATTCCAGCATAGCCGGAGCCCGCTTGAGCCAATATCCCGACCGCCTTGAGGGCGGATCACCCTACCCCCTGGGCGCCACCTTCGACGGGTTGGGCGTCAATTTCGCCATTTTCTCCGCCAATGCAGACCGGGTCGACCTTTGCCTGTTCGATCCGAAAGGCCGCAAGGAAATCGCCCGCCTGACCCTGCCGGAATGCACGGATGAGGTCTGGCACGGCTATTTGCCCGATGCGCGGCCCGGCCTGCTCTATGGCTATCGCGTGCACGGGCCCTATGCGCCGGAACAGGGGCATCGCTTCAACCCGAACAAGCTGCTGCTCGACCCCTATGCCCGGCGCCTGTCGGGCAGCCTGCGATGGAACGATGTGCTGCACGGCTATCCGGTACGGGGGCGACGCGCGGATCTGGGCTTCGACCGGCGGGACAGCGCGGCGGCCATGCCCAAGGCGGTGGTGACTCATGACAGTTTCGACTGGTCCCGCGACGTGCGGCCCAACGTGCCCTGGTCGGAAACCGTCATCTACGAAGCCCATGCGAAGGGACTGACCAAATTGCTGGAGGCCGCGCCGCCGCAGGAACGGGGCACCTTCGCCGCGCTCGCCCACCCCAGGGTCATCGACCATATGAAGCGGCTGGGCGTCACGACGCTGGAGCTGATGCCGATCCACGCCTTCGTGCAGGACCGCTTCCTTCAGGAAAAGGGGCTGCGCAACTATTGGGGCTATAACACGCTCAGCTTCTTCGCGCCGGAGCCCAGCTATTTCGCCGGGGATACGCATGATGAACTGCGTGTCGCCGTGCGCCGGCTGCATGCCGCGGGGATCGAGGTCATTCTCGACGTCGTCTATAATCATAGCTGCGAAGGGAGCGAACTGGGGCCGACCCTGTCCTGGCGCGGTATCGACAATGCGACCTATTACAGGCTGGTGCCGGGCGAGCCGCGCTATTGCCTGAACGACACCGGCACCGGCAACACCTTCAAGCTGACCCATGCCCGCGTGATCCAGATGGTGGCGGATTCGCTGCGTTACTGGGCGACCAGCTTCGGCGTCGACGGTTTCCGCTTCGACCTGGGGCTGACGCTGGGGCGCACCGACCATGGGTTCGATCCCAATGCCGGGCTGTTCGACGTGCTGCGGCAGGACCCGATATTGGGCCGGCTGAAGCTGATCGCGGAACCGTGGGACGTCGGCATGGGCGGATACCAGCTCGGCAATTTCCCGCCGGGCTTTGCCGAATGGAACGACCGCTTCCGCGACACCACCCGCCGCTTCTGGCGCGGCGATCCGGGGCAGCGCGCCGATCTCGCGGCGCGGCTTTCCGGGTCCGGCGACCTGTTCGACCGCCGCGCCCGCCGGCCCTGGGCCAGCGTCAATTTCCTCACCAGCCATGACGGCTACACGCTGGCCGACCTCATTTCCTATGAGGAGCGGCATAATGAGGCCAATGGAGAGGATAATCGCGACGGGCATGACAATAATCTCTCGCGCAACTGGGGCGCGGAGGGACCGACGGACGATCCCGCGATCAACGACACGCGCAACCGGGTGCGGCGGGCCATGCTGACGACGCTGCTCGCCTCGCTCGGCACGCCGATGCTGGTGGCGGGGGACGAGTTCGGGCGGACCCAGGGCGGCAACAACAATGCCTATTGCCAGGATAATGAGATAAGCTGGCTCGACTGGTCGATGATGGAGGGTGAGGCCGGCCAGGCCTTGTTCGACTTCACCGCCCGGCTGATCGCCCTGCGCAGGAGCCATCCCGTGCTGCGCGCATCGACCTTCCTCTACGGCCAGGACGGCCCGGGCTCCGGTGTGGGCGACATCGAATGGTGGGACGAGCGCGGGAACCCGCTGAGCGAGGAGGACTGGAACAATCCGGAGGGGCGCGCGCTGGCGATGCGCCGCGCGCACCGATTGGAGGACGGGCGGGTAGAGGCCCTTTCGTTGCTGTTGAACGCCAGCGATGCGCCCATCGACTTCCACCTGTCGGCGCCCTCCGCTTCGCATGAAGTGCTGATCGACAGCGCCCAGCCCGAGCGGGAGCCGTTCGAGATCGCCGGCGATTATGGCGTGCAGGCCCATTCGGCCGTGCTGGTGCGCTGGGTGGGCGAGAAGCCGGACGCATGACGCTCTGGGGCCCTGTCGAACTGGAAGAAGGCCGCTGGCGCTTCCGCCTCTGGTCACCGGACCGGGATGCGGTGACGCTGGAGATCGAAGACGCGGCGCCGATCGCCATGGCCGCGCAGGCGGACGGATGGTTCCTTGCCGAAGCGCCCGCCGGGCCCGGAACGCGCTACCGCTTCCGCCTCGATCCGGAACGGGCGGTGCCCGACCCCGCCTCCCGACGGCAATCCGGCGGAGTCCATGGGTGGAGCGTCATCACGGCGCTCGACCCGCCGGCCGAAAACTGGCGCGGCCGTCCCTGGACCGAAACAGTCATCTATGAAATCCATGCCGGTCTTGCAGGGGGCTTCGCTGGAGTCCGGGCCCGGTTGCCGGAACTTGCGGAACTGGGCGTGACGGCGATCGAACTGATGCCGGTCAATGCCTTCAGCGGGGCACGGAACTGGGGTTATGACGGTGTCCTGCCCTTCGCCCCGGCCGAAGCCTATGGCTCGCCGGAAGACCTGCGCGCGCTGGTCGATGCCGCCCATGGCCATGGCCTCATGATCTTCATGGACGTGGTCTATAATCATTTCGGGCCGGACGGAAATTATCTCGGCGCCTATGCCTCGCCCTTCTTCCATGCGGAGCGGCATACGCCGTGGGGTGGCGCGGTCGCCGTGGACCGTCCTCCGGTCGCCGCCTTCTTCCGCGAAAACGCGCTGATGTGGCTCAACGACTATGGCTTCGACGGTCTGCGCTTCGATGCCGTCCATGCCATAGGCGACGACCGGTTCCTCGACTGGCTGGCGGGTGAAATCCGCGGCGGCATCGGCCCCGAACGCCATGTCCACCTGATGCTGGAAAATGAACGCAACGATCCCGACCGGCTTATGCCCGGCCGCTATGACGCGCAATGGAACGACGATTTCCACAATGTCCTGCATGTGCTGCTGACCGGCGAGCGGGACGCCTATTATGCCGACTTCGCCCGGCAGCCTGCGGAAAAGCTCGCCCGCTGCCTCGAACAGGGCTTCATCTATCAGGGCGAAGCCTCGCCGCACCAGCAGGGCAGGACGCGGGGCGCACCCAGCGGGCATCTGCCGCCGACGGCCTTCATCGCCTTCCTCCAGAATCACGATCAGGTCGGCAATCGGGCGATGGGCGAGCGGATCATCGACCTGACCGATCCGGCGCGGCTCAGGGCGGCGACGGCGCTGTTGCTGCTGATGCCGCAAATCCCGATGCTGTTCATGGGGGAGGAGGTGGGGGCGCGCAGCCCGTTCCTCTTCTTCACCGATTTCCATGACGAACTGGCCGATGCCGTGCGCGAGGGGCGGCGGCGTGAATTCGCCGGTTTTGCTAGCTTTTCCAGCGCGGAAGCCCGCGCGCGCATTCCCGACCCCAATGCCATTGAGACTTTCGGGCAATCCCGCATCGCCGCGGGCGAGGACGCGGAGGAATGGCGCACCCTCTACTGCAATCTGCTTGCCCTGCGCCACGCCTATGTCGTGCCCGGTCTGGAAGGATGCCGCGCAATCGGCGCCCGGGCGCTGTCCCCGAACTGCGTCAGCGCCCGGTGGCGGCTGGGAACAGGCCGCCATCTTTCCATTCTGCTCAATCTGGGCGACGCACCCGTCGATCCGATCCTGGCCGATCCACCCCTGTTCGCCACCAATTCCCCCGGCGCCCCTGCCAGCTTCGCCGCCTGGATCGAGGAGCCATGAGCGACCTTCATCGCCTTGCCGCCGAAGCCGGGCTGATGCGATGCTGGACCGATGCCGATGGCGCGGGGCAGGAGGTCAGCGACGGCAGCCTGCGCGCCATATTGACGGCGCTGGACCTGCCGGCTGGGACGCCGGAGGAGATCGCCAGAAGCAGGGCCTCGCTCCGCCACCGGCTGGATCGCCTGCCGGCCATGATCACGGCGGACCGGAACAAGCCCATCCCCCTGCCCGACCGGCTGCACAACGCGCAATTGCTGGACGAAGCAGGCCATGCCGTCGACATCGGCATGGACAGCCTGCGTCGATCCGGCTTGGCGGAACCGGGCTATTACCGCCTGGAATCCGCACAGGGCAGCATCCGCATCGCCATCGCGCCGGATTGCTGCCCGCCGATAGGCCGCCGTTGCTGGGGTGTCGCCATCCAGATCCCGTCCCTTCGCGGCTCCGGCGATTTCGGGGATTTCGGCACGCTGTGCGAGGCGGTGCGGCTGCTGGGCGCGAAGGGCGCCGATGCCGTGGCGATCAGCCCGGTCCATGCGCTGGACGACCCTGCCCGCTTCGCGCCCTATTCCCCTTCCAGCCGCCTTGCCCTCAACATCCTTTTCGGGGAAGCCGAGCCCATAGCCGCAGCGGATGGATCGGACCTGATCGACTGGAGCAAGGCCGGCCCGGCCAAATTGGCGGCGCTCCGCCAGACTGTCGGCGGTGACGACGCCGGCTTGTTGCAATCCCATGCCCGGCGTGGATTGGATGCCGTCCAGCAGGCGGCGCGGGAGGCGGGCATGGCCATCGGCCTCATCGCCGATCTTGCCGTCGGCGTCGATCCCGGCGGCAGCGACGCCCGATCCGATCCCGCCGCCTTTCTTCAGGGATTGCGGATCGGCGCGCCGCCCGACCCGCTCGGCCCCCGGGGGCAGGATTGGGGGCTGACGGGCTATAGCCCGCTGGAGCTGGTCGAACGGGGTTTCGAACCCTTCATCGCCATGTTGCGCGCCAATATGCCCGCGGGCGGCGGCATCCGCATCGACCACGGCTTTGGCCTGCAACGGCTCTGGGTCGTGCCGGAGGGACGGGCGGCGAGCGAAGGCGCCTATCTCCGCTATCCGTTCGACGATCTGCTGCGGCTGGTGAAGCTGGAGGCGTGGCGCGCCCGCGCCATCGTGATCGCGGAAGATCTGGGCACCCGGCCTGCGGGCTTCAGCGCCGCGCTGGAGGCGGCGGGCATCCATGGCATGGCGGTGCTGCCCTTCTCGCGCGATGAGGCTGGCGAATTCCTGCCCGCCGCCGCCTATCCGGCGCGATCGGTGGCGATGAGCGGGACGCATGACACGCCGACGCTGGCGGGCTGGTGGACCGGACGCGATCTTGAGTGGAGCCGCCTGCTGGATCGCGGCGGGGAAAGCGGGGCGGAGCGGGACCAGAACCGCAAGGCGCTGTGGCGCGCCATCGGTGAAGCAACGCCCATGCCCGCGAAGGACGATCCGGACATGGTGATCGACCGGGCGCTCGCCTTTCTGGCCGGGACGCCTTCGTCCCTGCTTCTTGTCCCGATGGAGGATATGGTCGGCATGATCGAACAGCCCAATCTGCCGGGCACCGTCGACACGCATCCCAATTGGCGGCGGCGCCTGCCCGACAGGATGGAAAAGCTGCTCGACCGGCCGGATGTGTCCCGCCGCATCGACCGGCTGAACCGGGAGCGGGGCGCATGATCCCGCGCGCCACCTACCGCCTGCAACTGACCCGCGACTTCCCCTTCGCGGCGGCGGAGGACATCGTTCCCTATCTGGCGGCGCTGGGGGTGAGCCATGTCTATGCATCCCCGATCACGATGGCGCGCAGCGGATCGACCCATGGCTATGACGTGATCGATCCGACCCGCATCAATCCCGAACTGGGGGGCGAAAGCGGCTTCCGCAGCCTCGTCGCCGCGCTTCGCGCGCGGGGCATGGGCATCATCATCGACATCGTGCCCAATCACATGGGCGTGGCCGGCGGCGAAAACCCTTATTGGAACGACGTTCTTCGCCTTGGGCCGGATAGCCCCTATGCCGGCTGGTTCGACATCGACTGGCAGAGCGGTCCGCTGGTGCTGCCGCTGCTGGGCGCGACCCTGACCCAAGCGATCGAGAACGGCGACATCAGGCTTTCAGCCGGAAACGATCCGCACCTGCTGCTCTATGGCGACCAACGGCTGCCGCTAAAGCCCGGATCGCTGGAACAGGAACCTGACGAGCTGCGCCGCCTGCTGGACATGCAGCATTACCGGCTGGTCCACTGGCGCGCCGCCAATGACCTGCTGAACTGGCGGCGCTTTTTCTCGATCAACGATCTGGCGGGCCTGCGGATCGAGGACGCCGCCATATTCCATGCCACGCACCGGCTATATTTCGACCTGTTCGGGGAGGGGCTGATCGACGGCGTGCGGGTCGACCATGTCGATGGCCTGTCCGACCCCGCCACCTATTGCCGGTCCCTGCGCGCCGCATTCGATGCGATCCGTTCCGGACCGGATCGCGCCTATATCGTGGTGGAGAAGATCCTGGCCGCGCACGAGCCGCTTTCGCCCGATTGGGGAGTCGACGGCACCAGCGGCTATGATTTCATGAGCGACATGACGGCGCTTCTCCACGATCCGTCCGGTGAAGCGCCGCTCCGGGCATTGTGGCAGAACCTCGATCCCGATCATGGCGATCCGGCCAGGGTGGTGCTGGAGGCGCGCCGCGACATGCTGTCCTGGCAGTTCGAAGGCCAGCTTGCCGCCTGCGCCGCTGCGTTCGCTGCCCTTGCCGGTTCGGCGCGGACCGCCGACGCCGCACTGGAAGCCGTCACCCCCGCAATGATCCGCAGGGCGATCGAACGGCTGCTCTGGGTCTTTCCCGTCTATCGCACCTATGGCGACGGCCGCGCTGCGCCGATGAGCGACGCGACGGTCCGTGAACGGGCCTGGAACGCCGTTCAGCCGCACCTCCCACCCGGCGAGGCAGAGGTGGCAAGGCATATCCTTGACTGGTTGGGAGGCACTGGTCCGGGCGATGCCGATTGTGCTGCGGAGGCCGTGCGGCGCTTCCAGCAGCTTTCCGCACCCATCGCCGCCAAGGGCGTGGAGGACACCGCCTTCTACCGCTACGCCCCGCTGCTATCCGCCAATGACGTGGGCGCCGATCCGGAACGGTTCGCTCTTTCTCCGGAGGAATTTCACCGAAGGGTGCAGGCCCGTGCAGAGGTCTTTCCCCATGCCATGCTCGCGACGGCGACCCACGACCATAAGCGCGGGGAGGATGTTCGTGCCCGGCTTGCGGTGCTGAGCGCCGTCCCGCGACTGTGGGAGGAGGCGATCGGCCGATGGTCGCGCATGGCGGACGAATGCGGCGCGGACGTTCATCCCGCTGATCGTTACCAACTCTTTCAGACGCTTTTCGGCGCATGGCCGGCATCGGCCGATCAGGCTTTGCCGGAGGATTTTCCCGGCCGTATTTCCGGCTGGCTTGAAAAGTCCCTCCGCGAAGCGCGGCTGCGATCGAGCTGGGAACAACCCGAAGCGGGCTATGAGGCGGACGCCCGTAAGCTGCTGCATCACCTTCTGGCAAAACCGGAATTCACGCAGGACATGGGGGCCTTCGTGGCGCGGCTCCTCCCCGCGGCGCGCGCCGACAGCCTGGTCCAGACCGCCCTCAAATTCACCCTGCCCGGCGTGCCCGACATCTATCAGGGTAGCGAACTGGAAGACCTGAGCCTCGTCGATCCCGACAACCGGCGGCCCGTCGACTATGCACGCCGGCTCCGCCTGTTGGACGAGGGCGATGTGGCAGAGGGGGAGAAGATGGCCCTCATCCAGCGCCTGCTCCGCTACCGGAAGGATCATCCCGACCTGTTCGCGCGGGGCAGCTATCGTCCGCTTTGCCCGGCTGGCCCCAGGGCGGCGCATATGTTCGCATTCGAACGCCGTCATGCGGGCGTGCGCCTTTGCTGCGCCGTCATGATCCGCTGCGGACGGATTTTGACCGAACAGGGCACCCTGCCCCCGGCCCAATGGTGGAGCAACAGCCGGTTGGAGGGTGAGGTCGATCCGCTGGCAGCCGAAATGTTCGCCAGCACCCCCTATTTCATTAACCTGAGTGAATAAGGAGAAATGTCGAGGAACATAAGCAGGTTCCGCGAGTATACGCCAGAAGCGGCGATCTGTGTACCGGCCGCGTCATGCAAAGCAGGCCCGATGATCGACAGCAATATTCTTCCATGGTTGGCAGCCAACAGCGAAAATATCCATTTGCACTTCAACGCGCATCTTGAAAGCCACACAACGGTTGCGCGTCATCTTCTGCACCGCGAGCGGCTCGGCGACGTGCTGCATTTCGCCGGTCAGGACGCTCGCGCCGCCTGCATCGACAGCGGAACGCTCTGGGAATTGAGCATCCGGCATTGGGACGGCAGCGACACGCATCTGGCCGGGCCGTCGCTCGAACAATGTCTGGCGCTGGCTGAGGCGCTTCTGATCTCCTCGACGCGGGGTGCGCTCGCCGCCTGATCGCGGCGGCAGGTCATGTCCGGCAGGCTGGCGCAATCAGGGCAGGCCTATGCCCGTTATCTCCTCCAGCCTCTGAAGCAACCTGTCCTGAAAGCCGGTGTCGGTCACTTCGCCGGCCGGCTCCTCCATCTGAAGATCGTGCCAATAGCGACCGCTGACCAGCGCCGCCGGGTCGGTGCTGGCGGCAAGCCAAACCTGAGTCCTGCGGCCTGTGTCTATGTCGACGGGCGCGCTGGCCCCGCCCATGCGCGTGCGCACCCATCCGGGGTCGACGGCGCTGCAGACGACATCCGGCCAGCGGCGCGACAATGCGGCGGCAAGGGCAGCGACATGCAGCTTGGTCTCCGCATAGGCCTTGCCCGCGTCCCATTCGCGCTTTTCCCAGTCGAGATCGTCAAGGGAGCCCTCGCCGCCCCGATGCAGGCTGCTGCTGAGATAGACGAGGCGTGACGGCCGATCGATTAGGGCGGTGAGCATATAGGGCGCCAGGCTGTTCACGGCGAAGATCGTCGCATGTCCCGCTGCAGCCGGTCCCCGGTCCGCCGTGCTGTAGATCCCGGCATTGTGGATGATGGCGTCCATCCTGCCCAGGGCATTGACCTGATCGGCCACGTCGCGTGTTTCGGCGGCGCTGCCGAGATCGCCCACGACAAGCCCGCCGGACCGCTTTCCCAGCCCGTCCAGTGCCGCGGCCCGCTCCGGCGAACGCGCATGCAGGATCACCTCATGCCCATCGTCCATCAGCGCTTCGGCGGCGGCACGTCCCAGGCCTTCGGTGCTGCCGGTTATGAAAATGCGCGACATATCGGCTCCTTCCTTTTGCCGGCTTTGCCCCGGCCATATCCAATTGTGAACAAGGATAACGCATGCCGAGACATCCGGCAGCAGCCCGGAACGGCCAAACCGGTCCGGCAATGCACAACCCTTGCCTCAGGGCCGCTCGTTCATCAGCGTCCGGACCAGAAGCTGCATGCTGCCGTCGAATTTCGCGAGCATCACATGATCGTCCGCGGTTTCGAAATGGGTGATCAGCCCCTCTTCGGTCCATCGGTGGAGTGCATAGGCCGGCGGATCGGCAACGATCATCGGGCGGTTGTCCGGAGCGTCCGGGTCCATCGGCCGCATGTCGAGGGCAAGCTGCGGCGCGGTCGACGAGCAGATCGCAATGGTCGTGCCTTTCCACGGCGCCACTGCGGATCGGTGAATATGACCGCAGAGGATCGCTTGCAGATTGGGGCGACCGGCGATCGTCGCAGCGAATCGCCGGACCCAGGGTTCTTCGGGATGGGTGTTCATCCAGTCGATGCCGACCTCCACCGGGGGATGGTGCATGACGATCAGCGTCGGAGTGATGCTGTCCTCGTCCAGTCGCGCGGCGAGCCATTGCGCGCGCCGCTCGCAGAAGGCGCCGCCATGACGCCCCGGCTCCAGCGTGTCGAGCATGATGATCCGCCGCCCATCCTGCGCGATCGCATAATGGACGAAGCCATCCTCCTGGGGAATGTGAGGGAAATGCGCGGCGAAATGCGCCCGGTCGTCATGATTGCCCATGCAGGGCCACACCGGGAAATCGCACTGGCTGAAGGCGTTGGCGAGGCGGCGGTAGCTGTCCGCATCGCCCCGGTCGGTCAGGTCGCCGGTCGCCAGCAACAGATCGGGCCGGTTGGGACCATCATTCAGGGCACGCAGGACCTGGTCCAGCCGCTTGCGGTTGAACTCGGCGGGATTGTCCGGATCGAACCCCAGATGGATGTCCGTGACCTGCGCGATCAGCATTGGTCCTTGCTCCCCTTATTCGTGTCCTCGGCCACTCTTCGGCGCCATCCGCTCCTGCAAAGGCTATGCCGGTTCCGCCGTTTCAACCGGGCTCCCGCCCGCGCAGCAGCACGGGATAGGCTGATGTGCTCAGCGCCTTCCGCCTGTCGGCCGCATCTTTCCCGATCGAACGGCTGGCGGGGACCCATGGCGCGTCATCGCCGGCATGATAGCTGTGACACATGGCGCAACCCGATGGCACGTCCGCCTTGGCCTTTTCCCCGCCATGACAGGTGCGGCAACTGTCGATGCCGGGCAGCAGCAGCTGCTTGGCATCGTGCGATTTGGGCGCGGCATGGCAGCTTTCGCATTTCTCGGTCCGGTGTGCGGCATGGTCGAACCAGCCGTTCATCATATAGCGCATCGGCTGATGCACCGGCAGCACCCGCCAACCCGCATTGCCGTTCGTGCCCGGCGGCGTGACGGTATGGCAGTCGGAGCAGGCGCCGCCCCTGGAGAAGACTGCCCTGACGGCATCTTCCGCGCGCGACGGACGTGCCGCCGCCGCCCCGAAATAGGCATGGTAGAGCCGCCCCTGCGCATAATCGCCGGGCCGCCGCCGCGCCGTTCCGGCCAAGGCCATCGGCTGGGCCGGGCCGGTCGAACGGAAATAGGCCCGCAGGTCCGCGACCACCTGATCCGGCTGGCCGTGGCGCAGCGTGTGGACGGTGCCGCCGATCGTCTCGAAGGCGAGGCTGTGGCACATCTGGCAGTCGCGCTCCATGTCCACCGGCAGGAAGCGCACGCCGTCGGCGGTCGGCTTGTGGCAATCCTTGCAGGCAAGCGTGTCGCCAAAGCCATATTGCGCCTTCATCGTCCGCGCCATTTTCGCGACGCCGCCCCTCGCGGACAGGTGGATGTCGTGCGGGAATTTGAGGCCGCTATCGTCCATCGGCCTGCTGTCGAGCGATGCGCGGGAGAAGCGGGGATGCTGGCCCGGCCGCGCCTGCACCAGCGCGGAAAATTGCGGATGGCTGGTGCCGAAATCGGCGGCGTTGCCCAGTTTCGTGTCCTTCAGCCGGTCCTTCAGCGTACCGTGGCAGTCGGTGCAGAAGGCCTGCGCCGTCGGCTGCATCGGACCTGCGCCCTCATGTTCGCGGTGGCAGTCGACGCAGGCGCCCTCAGGCGGCTTGCCGAAGGCGGCGGCCACTCCCGCCAGCAGCTTGTCGCCCAGTCCCCCTTCAGCCCGTGCCATGGCGATGCGGGCGGCCGGTGCATGGTCGTGCGCATCCCTGTGGCATGTCTGGCAGGCGCTGTCGCGGACCGAGACGAACGCCTTTTGATGGCAGGTTTCGCAGCGGCCTTCGAGGGCGTGGTGGGCCTTGCTGAGCGGACCGGATGACCAGGCCTTGTCGCCTACCATCTTGTAGATGTTGCGCGTGTCGTCCGCGGGACGACCGGCATAGCTCCAGATCGGAATGGCGAGGAAGCCGATCAGGATCGCCAGCGCCAGCGCCCAGGCCATCAGCCGCTTGCCGGGCAGCAGGCCGCGCAGGGAGAAGACCTTCGTCTCCTCCTTTTCCTCCGAGGCTTCGGACACGGCGTCGACGCGGCGGATGGAGAGAATGGTCGCGCCGTCGTCGCCCCGCGACAGGGTGACGCGATGACCGCCGAAGCGCAGTTCCGCGCCCTTGGCTGGGTCGATCTCGGCACGCAGCACCGTGCGGCCCTCCAGCTCGAAGCCCAAGGTGCCGGTGGCGCGCACGCGGATGGTGCGTTCGTCGACCTGCTCGATCCGGGCATGGTCGGGCTCCAGCGCCAGGTCGGGCAAGTGGATGTCGCTTTCCGCCGCTCGTCCAAGGGAGAGTTGCGCCTGGGCGATGGTGGCGGCGCGAACGATCTCACGGCCATCGGCGGTGAGGCTGATCTGGCGGACTAGAAAGCTCATCTCAGGCTCACCAGTAGAAGAAGACGCTGACGACATGCGCGGTCAGCGCGGCCAGCAGGGCGAAGGTGGCAGGCACATGGACGTAGAGCCAGATTTCCAGCAGCGCCTTCAGCTTCAGGTGGCGGCGCAGACGGGCCAGCATGGCCTGCTTGCGCTCCAGCAGGGCGTCGATCCTCTCCAGCGGGTCGTTGCCGGTATCGGGCGTCTCGCCCGTCCAGCGGCGCAGCGCAGCCTGCGCCCTCGCCGTGGCGCAGCGGGGATAGCGGCCCGACAGGCGGGCGATCAGGCCGCCGCCGAAGGGATCATCCTCCAGCGACCGGCGCACCAGCGCGGCCTGTTCATGGGTCAATGGCTGCGCGGCATCATGCAGTTGCCGGTCGATGGCGCGCACCGCGTCGAGCATCTGCACCTGCGTCATTTCGGCGCGGTTGTTGCTGAGCGCGGCGGGCAGGGTCGCATAGACGGCGATGCCGAACAGACCCGACAGGATCACCAGCATCATCAGCGCATAGGCGAGGGTATGGACATTCCATCCGAGCTGGAAGCCGGTGTGCAGCGTGGCGATGACGATCAGGCTAAGGCCGAGATAGACATGGGCGGAGGTCCAGGCCTTGAGCGACCAGCGTCCCCGCGTCATCGCCCGCTTGCGCAGGCCGAGCAGGGTCAGCCAAAGGATCAGCAGCACGCCGATCATGCCCATGACATAGCCGTACCAGCTCCCGCCATTATGACGCGGCGTGACGTCGACCAGCATGTAGCTGGCGATCGACAGGACGCAGATCAGCGTCGCGATCTTCAGCCAGCGGAAACCGGCGTGACGAAGAAAGCCGTCATGCAGCACTTCACCCTTGGCGCGGCGAATGGGGCTGGCGGCTCCGGCAGCCATCAGCGCGCCTCCCCGCCCAGCCGGGCGACCGTCAGGAAATCCTCCGGCGCGACACGGATGGCCGCGCCGGTGGGGCAGGCGCGGACGCAGGCCGGGCCGCCCTCAATGCCGGAGCACATGTCGCATTTGATGGCCTTCTTCGGCTTTTCGACGCCGGTCTCCGCATTTTTGGCGCGCCATTTCTTCGATGGTTCGCCGGGGCCGGGGCCTGCGCCGAAGAACATCCAGTTCAGCAGGCCCGGCTTCCTGGGCGGCACGCTGTCCATGCGGATCACGCCATAGGGGCAGTTGCGCTGGCAATTGCCGCAGCCGATGCAGGTCTCGTCGATGAAGACCTCTCCATCGGGGCCGCGATGGATGGCGTTGGGCGGGCAGTCGGCCATGCAGTGCGGATGCTCGCAATGGCGGCAGCTCGTCGGCACATGCAGATGGGCATAGGTCCGGCCCGCCTCCCGATCGAGGCGGGAGAGGCCGTCGTGACTGTCCGCGCAGGCCTTTTCGCAATTGTCGCAGCCGACGCAGAGATGTTCGTCGATCAGCAGCACGTCCGTCGCTTCGCCGATGCCGTTGTCGACCAGGAACTTCGCCGTTTCCGAATACATGTCGACAACGGTGGAGAAGCTGTCCTTGCGGCTTTCGATGAAGGCGTTGACGTCCTGCCGCGCCGCCATGTCGCGGCGGGCGCGTTCCAGCAGGGCGGGCTTGGCGGCCATCAGCCGGGCGAAGGCGTCGCCATTCAGCCTGATGACCTCCGACTTGACCGTCGCCTTGACCGTGGCCGTGCGCGGCCCGCCCGCGATCAGCGCCATTTCCCCCACATAGCTGCCGGCGGGAAGATAGGAGAGGAAGACGTTTTTCCCGCCGATCTTCTTCTCCACGATCATGGAGCCGACCCGGATCACATAGATGTCATTGCCAAGGTCGCCTTCGCTGAGGATCGCTTCCCCCGCCTTCACGGTCCGGATTTCCGCCGTGTCGAGAATGTCGGCAAGATCCGCCGGGGTCAGGCCGGCGCCGAACATCTGGAGCAGTTGCCGTTCGGTCGAGATGCGGGTGATGGCGCGCTTGGCCGGCGGGTTGGAGGACATGAGCTTGAGCGCCGCCGTGCGCGACACCTCCACCATGATCGAGTCCGCGCCCGCCCGCACGGTCGCGCCGCGGCGGCGGCCGGAAATGAGGCCGACTTCTCCGAAGATCGATCCCTGGTCGATGGGTATGTCGACGCCCGGCGCGACCTCAACCAGCGCCTGCCCCCGCGCGATGCCGAAGAGCGAGGAGCCGGGATCGAACTTCTCGAAGATCACATCGTCCCTGCGATAGGCGCGCACTTCGCTGTCCAGCATGAATTCGCGCATCTGGAGGGGAGAAAGGCCCTCCAGGATGGCGACGTTGGCGCGCAGATGCTCCAGCCAGTCCGCGACGCTCTTCTTTTCCGGCAAACCCGCGAATTTGGCGGCGAGTATGGGTTCGTCGGCGGGCTTCAGATCGCGATTGCCGTTGATATATTCGACGACGTCATAACCCTGGTTCATGCAATGCTTGATCAGCGGATAACCCGCCAGCGCGCCGATCACGAAAATGCCGGGGGCGGTGCTTTCGAATACCGGCGACAATTTCGGGAAGGCCAGGCGGTCGCCGCTGGTGAACTCAATGCCGCAACTCTCCACAAAGGCGCGCGGCGGGGCGGAACCCATGCGGGCGATGATGCGGTCGCATTTCAGCTTCACCTCGCCGTCGCGGCTGTCGAGCGTGATGAAACCGGGTTCGACCTTCGCCGTGGTGGTTTCGGTCATGATGGCAAGGCGTCCCGCTTCAGCGGCGGCCATCAGCGCCTTGACATTCGCGGCCTTGGCGCTGGCGAACTCGGTCGAGCGGTTGAGGATGGTGACGGCATTGCCCTGCGCCTCGTCGGCGGCGAGGCCCAAGGCGTTTTCTATGCCCGCATCGCCCGTGCCGACGACGAAGATATGCTCGTCATTATATTCCCCCGGATCGTCCAGCTGATATTGGACATGGGGCAGGTCGGCGCCCGGCACACGCATCACATTGGGATTGCCCTGCGTGCCGATGGCCATGACGACCGCATCGGCAATCACATCCCGCCCGTCGCTCAGGGTCAGTCGATAGGGCGGAGCGAGCCGCTGGATTTCCTTCGTTTCGGTCGTGCCGTCGCGCCTGCGCTCGACGATCTTCTGGATGCTGCCGGGGATGGGATCGCCGATGCCGACAATCGCCTTCACCTCCGCATTATAGGCGACATTGACGCCTTGGTCCGCCGCCTGCGCGTTCCAGCGGTCGAGAATCGCTTCGCGCTTGCCCGCCTCGAAATCGCAGTCGGACCGCAGCACGAGCTGGCTGGGCGTCGCCATCACATGCTTGCCCTTCTGATATTTGAAGATGGTGTCGGACAGATGGTCCGTCTTCTCGATCAGCAGGTGCGAAAGCCCCAATGCAGCGGCGCGCGCGGCCGCACTCAGCCCCGCCGGCCCCGATCCGACGATCGCGATACGCACGCGGTCAGTCAATGATTATCCCCCAATATGCCCCTGCGTTCCGGCTGTTACCGGATGCCTGTCCCGGGCGGCACTCTATCATTTCCGCAGCGTCACGCTAGAGAAGATCGCGGGGAACAGCCGGGGAGTGGAAGAATAATGGGTTGGAACTGGAGGCGCGTGGTCCTGATGGGCGCGGTCGGCATCGCCGCCGTATCGATCGGCTATAATCTGACGCACGCGCCGGAGGAGACGAAAGCACCCGTCCTGCCCTCGCCGCTGAGGAACGAAGGGCCGAGCGACCCGGAAGCGGCGATCCGCGCGCTACAGGACCGGGTGGGGGCCAATCCCAACGATGCGGAGGGCTGGCAGAGGCTGGGCTGGGCCTATTTCGAGAGCGGCCGCCATGCCGATGCGGTGCGCGCCTATCGCCATGCGACGAAGCTGGCGCCGGGGAACGCCACCTTCTGGTCCTCGCTCGGCGAAGCGGCAGTGATGGCGAGCGAGCGCGATCCCATGCCGAAGGAGGCGGCCGACGCCTTCGACAAGGCGATCTCGCTCGACCCCAAGGACCCCAGGGCACGTTATTTCCTGGCGGTGCGCAAGGATCTGGCTAAGGATCATGACGGCGCGATCCGCGACTGGCTGGCCCTGCTGGGCGACACGCCGCCGGGCGCGCCATGGGAAGCCGATCTGCGCCGGACGATAGAGCAGGTGGGAAAGATCAACGGCATCAATGTCGCGGAGCGGCTGGCGGCGGTGAAGCCGACCGCGCCGCATCCTCCCATGGGCGCGGGCATGTCCGTGGCGGCAGCGGCGATACCGGGTCCAAGCCGCGAGCAGATGCAGGCCGCGGCGCAGCTTCCCAAGGGGCAGCAGGATGCGATGGTCGAGGGGATGGTGGCCAGCCTGGAGGCCAGGCTGAAGGCCAATCCGGGCAATGTCGACGGCTGGATCATGCTGATGCGCAGCCGCATGAAGCTGGGCGAGACGGGCAAGGCGGCGGCGGCCTATGCGCAGGCGCGGTCGGCCAATCCGGCGCAGGCGGGACGGATCAGGGGTGAGGCGCGGATATTGGGCGTGCCGGGCGTCTGAAACCCGGCTCAGCGCAGCAGAGGCGGTCGCCAGCCCTTCATATCCACCTCGTCGCTGACCTTATAGGGAATCCCCCTGGAGTTCAGGAACAGTCGCTCCATTTCCGGGCGGGTGAAGGGCCGCGAGCCAAGGCGTCCGAACACTGCGATCTGCCCGCCCGTTTCATCGACCGCCCGGTCGCGGTCCAGCCCCTTGGACAGCGCCAAAGCCGGCGAAGGCGTCCTTGCCCAGGCAATCAGTTCCGGCTTGGGCGCGGGTGAAAAGCCATAGAAATTCGGCTGGCTGGCCGGACTGGTGAGCTGGATCACCTTGAGCCCGTTCCGGCCGTCCGCGACATAGGCGAACAGCGACGCATTGGTGGTGCCGACGATCACATCCTCCACATCGGTCATCTGCCCGCCGAACGTCTCCTTCGCATAGACGACCGGCCGCAACGGGTTGGTGATGTTGACGATCGCCAGCCCTTCGGACTTGGCCGCGACATAGGCATAGGTCCGGGCGAGATAGATGCGGCGCGCATCGGCCAGCGGCACGGTGGCGGACGGCATCGCCACCGGATCGGTGAGCTTCGTCACGTCGAAGAGCTTCAGGCCCTCCGCATCCGTGACCCACAGATAGCGGAACTGGATCGCGCTTGCCCGCGCGTCCTTCATCGGGCGGACGGCGGCGAGGCGGGGATGGAGCGGATCGCTGAGGTCCACCACCACCAATCCGGCGTCGGCGGTGATATAGGCGACCTGCCCCGCCAACTGGATGTGCCGCGCTCCGTTCAGCACGCCATCGGGATTCCAGGTGACGGCCCGCTTCAGGAAATTGTTGCGGAACTCGCCATCGGCCATGGTCTCGATATTGACCATGATCAGCCCCTCGACGCTGTCCGTCACCGCCGCATAGCTGTAGATCGGCAGGAAAGCCTGCTCCTGATTGATCCGGCGCAGTTCCGGCGTGTTGCGCAGCGGATTGACCGGCTGGTTGGTGGCCAGCGCCATGCAGGTCGCGTTCTTCGTGCGAATGCCCGCATCATGGCCAAGCTTCGAGAAAGGCCCGCTCACTATCGGCTCGGAAAAGCCCTTGTTGGCGATGGACGCCACGTCATAGACGCGGAAACCGCCCTTCCCTTCGGCGACATACATATATTCGCCGCGCAGTTGCAGGCATCCGACGCGGCCCGCCGTGCCCTTCACGACATTGCGGAATTCCTCCACGGCCTGGGTCTCGCCCGACGCCTTCTTGTCGAAATATTTGCCGCGCACCCAATCCTTGAGTTCCCGCTTGTTCTGCTCGACATGCAGCTTCCAATAGTCGGGATAGGCATATTTCTGGAGATAGCTGCCGATCACCGCCTGCGGCTCGTCCCATTCGGTGACGCGGATCGCCTCGAACCCACCCTCCAGCCCCATCCAGGCATTCAACCCCACGAAGTTCACGAAATTGGTGCCGAGCAGCAGCAATTGCGACATGATGGCGTTGTTGTCGTCCTTGGCCGACAAATGGCAGTCAGTGCAGGTCTTCGTCTCCGTCCGGCGCACCGTATGCGGGAAATGGGGTGCGAAGGCCTGCGACGAGAAGCCGATGCCGGATATGGGCGGCTGCTGGATATAGATGCGCTCGCGATTGATGTTGGTGGACGACAGGACCAGCGCCGACGTCGAGCGAACCGGGGCGGTTTCATTGCCCTTGGTGGTCATGTGCTTGCCAAGCTGGAACATCTCGTCGCGCGCCACCTGGGGATTGTAAGTGGCGAAGTTGCGCGTCTCCTCCCCGTCATAATGGTGGAGCGACGTCTTCCAGTTCGCCTCGATGGGCAGGTGACAGCCGCCGCAACTGGTGGTCCAGCTCAGATGGCAGGTGAAGCAGGCCATGTTGTCGTCACCATGCGCCCGGTCTTCCTTCGCGACGCCGGGACCGAAGGCGAAGCTGCCATCCTCCGCGCCCGAACGGCTCATCAGCTTGGCGCGGGCGGCCTTGGCGTTGAAGTGCGGATTGGCGGGGTCGACCGAATCCTTCACCAGGCTCACTTCCCACTCCAGTTTCGGATCGACGATCGACCGCTGGATCAGCCGTTGCCGCCCGCTGGCATCGAAATACCATTCGAAGCGCCGCTTGCCGTCCGGATTGCGCAGTAGGGCGAGATTGGTGCCCTTGGGCGGCGCGGCCGGACCGGAGGTCAGCAACGTCGGATAGGCGTCCGCCGTGCCATGGCAGTCCTTGCACCCGATCTCGATGGCGTTCGCCACTTCGCCATAGATGAAGCCGTTGCCGTGGCTGTCCTGCGCGAAATGGCAGTCGGCGCATTGCAGGCCCTTTTCGGCATGAATGTCCATCAGGTGCACGGACTTGCCGGGATTGGTGCCGACGGGGACGAACTTGTCCTCCCCCTTCCTGCGCCATTTTTCCGGATCGTCGGGCGACACGATATTGCCGTCCGCGTCGAGCAGATTGCCCTCCCGGTCGCGCTTGAACACGCCGCGGAAATTCCAGCCATGGCCGTGATAGTCCGCGAACTGCGTATCCTTCGCCTTGTCGTTCAGGTCGTAGACGTTGCGCAGAAATTCCAGGTCCGCCCATTTGCCGCGTGGGGAAGCCCCTTCCGGATTGCGCTCCAGCGTCTCATGCACTTGCGCGGCGGTCGGATATTTCTGCTTTTCCGGCCACATCAACGGCGCGTCGGACTCATAGTCCCACATGGTGTAGCCCAGATAGCTGTTCAGGAAGATATTGGGCTGGTGCATGTGGCAGTTCATGCACTGGGCAGTCGGGATGGCGCGGGTGAAGGCGTGGCGGATCGGATGGCCGCTTTCCTTGACGGCGCCGACAGGGTGTTCGGGGCTGGCCGGATGATCCGGCTTGACGGTCTCGCCATGCGGGCCTTTCAACCCGCCATGGCTCGTCTTGGCCGCGATGGTGGGATCGACCGTGGCGGTCTGCCCGTCGCGGCCATATTGGGCGTAGATCAGGCTGTGGCGCGGCTCGCGGTCGTTGGCGTAGACGACATGGCACCCCGAACAGCCCGAATGGCGATAATCGCCCGGCTGGTCGTTGGTCCCCATGAACCACATATAGGGATCGTTGAGGCGGGTCTTGTGGATGTTGAGCGCCGGAATCGCCACGCGCAAACCCGTTCCGGGGCCGCGATTGGATTGTTTGAGGTCGGGCCGCCCCGGCTCCTCCAGCCGCTGGATCGATCCGGTGGGATTGGGCAGGCCGATTTCGGGAAATTGCGTGCCGATATTGCGCCCACCGCGTTCGAATACGCGGAAGACGTCGCCGGGCGGGATCACCTGCCATGTCGGCAGCGGATAAAGTTCCGCCAGAGCGCCGCGCGCCTTCTGTTCGGCGGTCAGCGTGCCGGGCGGGCTGCCGGGCGAGACGATCTTCGCAGGTTTCCCATCCTTGGTATAGGCCTCGCCGAAGATGTAGTTCTTGAACGGCACGATCCCATTATTATAGGCCGCCCCGCCCCACAGCATCGCGCCCGACGCCATCAGCGAACGCTCCGCCGCCTCGATGACCTGCATATGGCATGACCCGCAGGCGTCCCGCGCCACCCGATAGTCGCTGGGATTGACGAAGCGCACAAACTCCGGCGCCTCCCGGTTCAGCAACGTGTAAGTCCGCTGCGGATTGGCCGAGGAGGGATAATGCCAGCTTTTGGGATAGCGCGGCAGCACATGCGCCTTCTCCCGCGCCGCGACATAGGCGGGGTCTTCGAAGCCCAATGCGGGATCGCCCCGCACCGCCGCATTGCCGCCATGGCAGTCGGTGCAGCCCAGCATGACCGCCGGGGTGGCATGCATGGACGGCTCGTCGGTCTTGCTGTGGCAGCTATAGCAGCCGTCCGATTTCGCCGCGACCTGTTCAGCGGTCTGGCTCATCGGCGCGGGCGGCGCGGGAGCATAGCGGCGCTCCACCGGCTTTTCGGCGTCGGATGCGTGGAGGATAGCCACGGGAAGGAGCAACGCCGCAAGTACCACCACCACCGTCATTCCCGCGGAGGCGGGAATCCATCTCCCACCCCGTCGTCTGGACGCAGCGCCGGAGATGGATTCCCGCCTTCGCGGGAATGACAGAGGGGAAAAAGGCCAACGCATCAGTAACTCAAGATCAAATTGGCGAGCACGGAATAATAGTTCCGGTTGCGCTCGCTATTGGTGAAGAGGTCGCGAAATCCCGCGCCCGGCAACAGGGTCGCGCCCGACAGGCGGAAGACGATGTTCTGCGTCGCCCTGGGTCGCCAGATCGCCGCCGTCGACAGGTCCCAGCCAATGGCCCTGGGAATGCTGCCCTCATTGCGCAGCACCTGAAGCGTGGCCGTATTCTGGAACCAGAGATGATTGGCATTGGCTGAAACCCGCAGTTCCGGCATCAGGTCGAAATCCGCCCCCGCCCCCAGCAGCATCGTGCCCGGATTGTTGAAGTTCGACTGCCCCTGCTCCTTCGATGAACGCAGCGAGTTCAGGATGCCGTTGCGCCCATTGATCCCGATCACGCGCCCGCCGCCCGCAAAGGGAATGGTCTGCCTGATCCAATAGCTGGTGTCCGCGCCGGCAAAGACGGGATTCTCGAAAATCGCATCGAACCCGTTTTCGCGATTGTCGTGGGGATCGCCGTCGCCGCTGGCATAGAGGCCGGAAATGCGGAACCGCATCCAGTCCTTGTCGACGCTCGCTTCGGCGGCGGCGAAAAAAGCCCGAATCCGCGCAGGTTTCGACGTGAAGAAACTGTTCCGATCCTCCCCCAGCGCGCCATAAAGCGACGCCGTCAGGTTCACCCGCCCGATCCGCCCATCGGCATTATAGCCCAGATAGACGACATCATATTCCCGCCCCCGCAAGTCGCCGAGCAACGCCGGACGCACCGGAAAACCATTATCGTCAATCTCCACGTCCCGCTTCTCACGGTTCATATTGTAGACGGCGGTGATCTGGCTGGTGAGACCGAGGACCAGAAAGTCCTGCCGATACAGATTGGCGACAAAAACCCAATCGTTGCGCGGCGACTGCACGACGGAATTCAGCCCACTATTCGTATCCTTCTCCAACCGCCAGAAAGCCGCCAGATTGAACTGAAAGCGATTATTGTCGCGATTGCCGAACAGCCTTATTCCCAACTGCTGATCATTGAACAGGAAGCCGCGAAAATCCGACTGGAACGGCTGAATACCCACACGCACCGACCGGAAATCATAACGATCCGACGTATTGGCCAGATGATAGTCGACAAAGGCTTCCTGCACCCCCAGAAAATGGTCGGTGCGATGCGACGGCCTGGAAGGCTGCACGAACAGCACGCGCCGTTCGGGCACGTTCACATGATTGACGTTGAGCGCCAGCGTCAGCCGATATTCGATCTCCGGCGGCTTGAAGGCGGTCGCGCCCTTGATGAGCGCCACGCCGCCGATGAAGGTCTGGCTGAACACATAGCTCGCATCCTTGCCGAAGACATCGATGCTGCCCGGCCGCTCCGTCGTCTGCACGCCCACCGGAATCGGGAAGGTCCGTGGTTCCAGCACGCTATCGCTCACCGCATTGGCGACGAAGAACCAGTCGTCGCCCCTGATCGGCAGCCACTTCGCCTTTTCCCGGTCGATGGGCCGGTCGCCCTTCAGCGTGTTCTGGTGATAGGGATCGAACCAGCGCTCCTTCACCACGCCCAGACTCTCGATCAATCGCCAGCGGTCGGGGATCGGCACCTGATCGGTCGGAAAAGCCTCCGGCGGCGGCGCCCGCACCGCGCCGTTGTTGTCCTGCGTCACCGCGTCGGGCAGCGGCGCTTCATAGCCCGGACGACGGCGGCCTTCGATGGACTGCCCGTCCGCGTCCAAAATCTCCCGCCAGTTTTCCGGCGGAGGCGGCGGCACCGGCTCGCCGGGCTGAGCCAGCGCGAACAATGGCAAAAGCGCGGTCAGCCCCATACCCTACAGCCCCACCGGACAGGCATCATTGGTGCTGCTGTCGAGAAAAGGCGCGATCGGACATTGAACATAGCGCAGCCGCACATTCGCATTGCCCAGGTCCACCACGATCTGATCCGACCGGATCGCGGCGGGCGCATTGCCGAACCCGCCCACGCGCGCCCCGGCATTGTGGAGGCCAAGGAAGCCGATCATATCGTCCTGATCGATGCCGTCGCCCGACACGCCAATCGCGCCGACCAGCACATTGCCGCGATAGATGGGCACGGAACCGGGAAAGATCTGAATGCCGTTCTGCACCCGGTTCTGGCCGGAGACGGTCGGCACCGCCGAGCAACGCTGCGGCGTATCGCTTGCGCTCGCGCCCGTTACAAAGGCCAGATGCGCGGCCAGATCGCCCACCACCAACGCCGATTGCAGCCCGGTGGAGAAGGGATTGAACTGCGCGATGGGCCGGGAAAATGGCCCATTAGGCCGCCCCACCTCGCCATCCGGGAAATAGGGCCGGGACAGATTGCCGTTGGCGCGGTCGGTGAAGGCATATCGGCCGGTCAACGCGGACGGATCGTTAAGGAAGGTCCGCGCCTTCCCCACGAAGGCCGCCACATCGGCGCTGCTGCTGCCCAGCAGGTCCGCCGCCGCGTGGGAACCGGAGAAGAAGGCCGCCGTCCGCGCCTTCTGCAAACTCACATCCGTGCCGAATATCGGCGCGTCGGGCGACCGGACGATGCCCAGCGCCTGCCCGCGCGTATCGACCAGACTGATCGTCACCTGCGCCCGGCTGTCCAGCGGCTGGCGGATCTGCGCCCGCGCCCGGCTCATGACGGTGAAGGCTTCTTCGAGGATCGCGGTCACTTCCGCCGTCGTGAGCGGCTGCGCCACATCGCCGGCGTCGGTTCCGGCGCGGATGGGGAAGCGGTCATTGCCTGACCCGTCGGTCAGGACGAAGGCGTCGGTCTTGGAAAATTCGGCGGACCTAGCCCGCCGGACGCCCGACGCCTCTGTACCATAAGCGACACCCGCCAGGATCATCGGCGCGGGATCGCCATAATAGCCGCGCACCGCGACCAGCGCGCCTTCGCTTCCGTTGATCGCGGCGAAGCTCACCGCACCCGTCGCGATCAGCCCGGAATAGGCCGCATCGGAATAGCGCAGCGAGGTGCCGTCCACCGTGATGCGATCAGCGCGGACAGTCTCGGGCGCCTCGAACCCCAGGGTTCCCGCCAGCGCGATATATTCTTCCGGATCATTGTCGTCGTCCAGCACATTGCCGTCGGAGCCATAGACGCCGTCCGCCATGACGCCGATGCCGCCGACCACCACGCCATTCTTGTAGAGCGGGAAGCCCCCCGGATCGGCCGCAAGCCCCAAGGGCGACCGCTTCGGCCCGATCATCGCCTGCGCGCCCGAGGAGACGAAGCGCGCCGAAAGGTCGGAACAGGGCAATTGGCTGAACTGCACGCCGAACAGCGGCCCGCTTTCCAGCCCGGCCGTGGTCGGCGCGGGCGGAAAATGCTGCTGCACGATCATGCTCGCCGTGCGGGTCGAAAAGGCGTTGCCGCCGCTCGACAGATAGGCGCCGGTGATCGCCTTGGCGATGGCGCCGGCCTCTGCGGGAACGGTCAGGTTCTGCGCGTCGATATTGTCGCCATTGGGTGCGGCGCTGGTGGTGGCGCCTGCCCGCGCGCCGGTCATGCGGAAGACCGCGAGCACATTGCCCACCCGGTCGGTCACGGCGATCAAGGCGGGCAGGTTGCGCGCCCTTGCCTCCGCCACGGCATGCGCCACCACGGTTTCGACATCCGCGACCGTCAGCGATTCCTGCGCGGGCGTCCCATAGAGGCTGGCCGGCGTTGGCGTCGGGGTGGGCGCTGGCGTCGGCGTGCCGCTGCCGCCGCCGCCTCCCCCGCCGCAGGAGGAGAGGATCAACGCTGCGCTCGCGGCGAGTGCGCTCAGCCGATGGTGCTGCGCCCTCATTGCAGCGCCCCGATGCTGCGCGCCGCGCTGCCCAGTGCGGCGCGGAAATCGCCGGGGCGATAGCCGTTCGGCTCCCTGACGGCTGCATAGGCGCGGTTGACGTCCGCCCGGATGCCCGCCGCCGCGCCGATGGTGACGCGCCCGGATTTCACCAGACCGTTGAGCAGCGTGTCGACCGCCATCACCGCCTGCACCGACCCCTCATAATCGGTGAAGCGCGGCGAAATGGCGCTGCCCGCAATCTCGCGCACGATGGCGAAGGCCATGTCGCCCTGCATCCCGCCAGCCGCAAAGGCATCCGCCAGCGCTCGCGCGCTGCCCGCCAGCCTGCCCGCCGCCGCGACCGCCCCGGCCCGATCCCGCGCAATCGCAGCATGGAAGGCGCGGCTGTCCGCATCGAAGCGCCCGGCCAGTCCCGGCGCGGCCACACGCGCCGCCGCGGACAGCAGGATCATGTTCTCGTCATTGAAGGGCGGCATGCCCGCTGGAATCGGCCGGCCCGGATTGGCTTCCCAGGTCTTGCTGCGCTCGGCCTGGTCGTAGATGCGGCGGTGGCAGCTCTGGCAATCGAAGAAATAGAATTCGGGGAAGGTCCCCTCCGTCCCCTTTGCCCCGGCATAGAGGGTCAGCGCCCGTTCCACCGCCATCGCCTGCCCCACGGCCCAGAGCTTCAGGCTGTCTGTCCGCCCCTTGCGCCGCGCATAGTCGCCATCCTCGTCATGATGCGCCTGCATGGAGGAGAAGAGGTCGAGTTCGAAGGAGATGCGCGGATGACCCGCCGCCATGATGCGGTGCGTGACGAACTGATCGTCCCGCGCGCTGCCGAAATGGCAATCGAGGCAGACCGATGCCCGTGCCTGCGGCCGGTCGAGCGGCGTCATGCCCGCCGCGACATTGGCGGCATGGCTCGCGCCCACGGCATAGTGGGAGGCGATCCAGCCGCTCGCCGGGCCATGGCAGGCCTCGCAGCCGACGCCATCCTGCGTCAGGAAACGCGCGCCGCGCGCCGCCGCCGGGGTGGAATGGCAGCCAAGACAGGCCGGCGCGGAGGCGGCGTCGCCCAGCCCCAATGTCGCCGCGATCTGCTGGCCGCGCGTGCCGTTCAGCACGGCATGGGCGCGGCTGTGGGCGCCGCCCGGCGTCGACGGCTCCTGCCACCGCATCAGTTCGTCCTGACGCACGACCTTGCCGTCGCCCTCCATCCGGCCATGGCAGGTGGACCCCGCGCAGGAGGCTACGCCAGTGTAGGCGCGTGCCGCCGGCGCGGCATCCGCCACGCCCCATTCGCCACCGGGCAGGCCCGACAGCAGCAGCCATCCCAGCAGCATGACGCCCAGCGCCATGCCGCCCAAGGACCTGCCTATCACCCTGCGCTTACCGCCCCCCATTCGTCACGCCCCCGTGCCGGCTGATTCGGATGCTTTCCCCTGCGTCCGCCGTGCATTTCTCTCTACGGGTTCAACCCGTTGTTTCAATCCCGTTTTACCTTTGTCCGCCGATCATCGCGCGCCGCCTTCCCCGCAGTCCGGTTCATCCGGTCCGCCGCAGGAGCGTTCCCACAGATCCTCATTGCCAGCGCCCGTCACCGGCTCGTCGATCAGCGGCGGATAGCCCTGCGCCACGATGTCGCGCAATTCGATGAGGGAGAGGGTGAAGATGCGGCTGACCGACACCGAAGGATCGAGCACGCCGTTCCAGGTATCCCTGCTGTCGAAGCCGGTGCCGGTACAGGCGGCGGGATTGCCGATGAGACAGCCGTTGACCTTCGACCCCAGGGCGTAGGAACCATTGACGGCGACCAGGGGAACCGTCTCCAGCCCCTGCGCGAAACCGCCCATGGGCAGGGCAAGCCGCCCGTTGATGGCGATCTGCAACGCGGAGCCGCCCGAGCCGATCAGCAGCGCATTGGCCGTGAAGCCGCGCCGGTCCGGGATCGTGCTGGAGAGGCCGCTATTCTGGATGAAGAAGGTCTGGCTCGCATTCGCCAGGATCGTCCCTGCGCGCAGGATGCCCGTATCGTTCACCAGCCCATCATTCTGCGCCAGCCGCAATTCCCTGGCGATGAGCGAGCCTGTCGAAGCGACATCCGCCATGGCCGACAGGGACGCGGCGATGATGTTCGGGCTGTCCAGTGTCAAAACGCCGCCCAATCCGCCATTGCCGTCGCTGATGTCGATGGAGCCGGGACCGGCGACGATGTCCAGCATCTGCCCCGCCGACAGGACCAGCCCGCCCTGCCCCGAGCGTCCGGTCAGCCGTACCGCCCCTTCGACGCGCAGATGCCCGCCGGCGCCGATCGTCAGCAGGCCGCCACCCGGCAGATTGGCGGTGCCAAGGGTCAGATCCCGCACGACGATGTCGGGCGATCCCGCAACGCCCCGCGCGGGCGCGCCGATGGCGATGTCCGCCGCCGCTACCCGCGCCAGTTCCGCCGCCGACAGGCTGTAGGTTCCGGCGACGTCGCTGCCGCCGACATAAGCGGGCTGTTGCAGGTTCACCGCGTTGAAGACGATGCGGCTCGTTCCGCTCAGGCTGCCGATCCGCGCTGCCCCGCCAAGGACGATGTCGCCGGACGCCATCGTGATCGTCCGTGCGCCGACGGAAGCTGTCAGGCTCAGCAACCCTCCCGCGTTAAACAGGATGCCGCCCGTTTGCGACGTCACATTGCCGAAACTCGCGGCGCCCGAGGCGGTGGCCGTCAGCGATCCCGCGGCGTCAAGCGCGGTCGCATCGATCGATCCGCCGGTGAGCGTCATATTGCCCCCCGCACTCGCATCGACAATGGAAAGAGCGCCGCCAGCGTTCAACAGCAACGCGCCTGCCGATGCCGTGGCCTGCGCTACGGCCATGTTGCCGGTCGCGCCGAGACTCACCACGCCTCCGCTGGCCGTTATCGCTCCAGCCGATGCGATGTCGCCCACCATCAGGCTGCCGGCGCCCGCGTTCAGCAGGCTCTGGCCGCCCGCGCTTAGGCTGGCGGCGTCGATCCCCTGCCCGGACAGGGCCAGACTGCCGCCTGCTGCTGCGTTGCCGATGGTCAGGCGATTGGCGGCGGCCATGACGATCGCGCCTGAGGCACGGGCATCCGTTATGTTCAGGCCGGTTGAGGATTGGAGCAACAGGTCGCCATTGCGCGCCGTCAGGCCGCTGCTGACGATGGCGCCCGCGGCGATGTCGATCGCGCCCGCCGCCACTGCGCCGCCAAGCTGCGCAAGGCCTAACGGCCCCGGCGCGCGCACCTGGAGGAGTCCTGCAATATCGGCATTGCCCAGCAGCAGGCTGGAATTGACGATCAGATCGCCGCTCATCAGCGCATTGCCGATGCGGACCGGAGCGCCGGACGCCGCCAATCGCTGGGTATCGGCGGACAGCGTCCCGATGTCGATATTGGCGGCGGACAGGGTGCCGGTGCCCGCGCCAATGTCCAGCCGGCCGGAGACGGCGAAGTCGCCCCCGATCGCAATGCCGCCCGTCCCCAACGGATTGCCGGCGGAATCGACCTGATCGAGCAATGTGCCTGACGCCAGATCACCCAGCACTATGTCGCCCGCCCCGCCCAGGCCGATGGCTGCCGTGCCGCCCGCCCTGGCGGCAGCGCCCGTGCCGTTGACGCTGCCCTGCGCGAACAGCCGCAGGTCGCCGCCCGCCGTCAGGGCGCTGCCGCTGGCGAGGCCGATATTGCCCCCCGTGGCGAGGATCGTCAGACCTGCCACCGCGCGCAGGCTGCCCGCCGTCAACAGGGTGACATCGCCGGGAGTCGTGAACAGGATGCTGTTCGCAAACAGGCTGTCGCTGCCCAGTGGCCGCGCGGCATGGCTCAGGTCGATGCGCGTGCCCGAAGTTCCGGTGAGGGCGCCGGTCGCGGCCAGCCCCCCCGACCCTGTGAAGGCGAAGGAAAGTGGTCCATCGCTCGTGAAGCCGGCATTCCCACCCACCTGCACGGCATTGCTCGCCGCAAAGGAGATCCCGGAAAATCCGGCGACCGGAACACCTAGGCTGGAAAGCGCGAGCGATCCGTTGACGCGCAGCCCACCGTTGGCGGCGGTGCTGCTGTCGGTGAAGCGGACCAGCCCGCTCATGTCGCCGTTCGCGCTCATGAACAATGCGTCGATCAGCCGCTGCGCGCCCGGTGACAGCAGGCCGCCATCGCCATTGGCAAGACTGGCGGTGCCGCCGCTGCCCAGGCCTGCCGCGCCCCCGGCCGATGCGCCCGCCGGCCCGGCGCCGCCGATTCCGCCAGGCCCGCCCAATCCATCCGCGCGCAGGGTGAGGCCGCCCAGCACATAATCGCCATTACCCGCGTCGAACGCCGCAAGGCCGCCGGTGCCGTTCCCGCCGCTACCACCCAGGCCGCCGGTGAGGCCCGCATTGCTGCCCGCGCTGCCATCGGCTCCGTTGCCACCCAGGCCGACCGCCGTGATGCTGTAGGCCGGCATCTGGGGCAAAGCGCTGCCAGTCGTCATGCGCGCATCCGCAATATGCAAGATGGCAGAGCCAGCGAACCCATTGCCGCCCGCACCGCCATTGCCGCCAACCGGCCCGGCCGTACCGATGGCTCCATCGCCACCCGTGGCATTGCCGCTGATACGCAGCGCGAGCCCCGTTATCGCCGCCGCTCCAGCATTGAGATCGAGCAGCGCCGTGCCGCCGGTCGCGTCGCCGCCATCCGCCCCGGCAAGGCCTGCGCCGCTGCGCACGCCGCTCTGGCCGCCCGCCCCGCCTAGCGCCTCGGCCAGCACGCCGATGTCACCGGCATCCAGCAGGGTGGACGATCCGGTCAGGCCGAACGTCGCGCTACCGCCAAAGGCATCGCCGCCGCGCCCGCCGCTGCCGTCATGGCCCGTGCCGCCAGCACCGCCCAGGCCGGCGGCGGTGACGCGCAGCGCGCCGCTCACCGTCGTCGTGCCGAACGCCAGATCGAGCGTCGCAACGCCGCCCGTCCCCGTACCGCCGGCGCCGCCGATCCCCCCGCCGCCGCCCATGCTGCCGATGCCGTCGGCGCTGACGGTCAGGCTGGCGAAAAGCGGATCGACGTCGACCAGCATGGCGGCGATGCCGCCCGTTCCCCGGCCGCCGGCTCCACCCGCCGCGGCGCCATAGAAAAATGTCGGATTGCCGTTATTGTCGAAACTTAAGAAGCCGCTATTGCCGGCCCCCCCACCCTGCCCGTCGGCCTTCACCGTGACCGTGCCGATCGCATGGCCTTCGTTCAGATAGGAGAAGCGCGCGGTGCCGCCCAAGCCATCGCCCGCTGCCGCGCCCGGCCCGTCGCTGCCGTTATTGCCGCCCGCCCCGCCAAGGCCCTCCGCCGAGATCAGAAGAGAAGGCGCGGTCAGCATGCCGCCTGCCAGCGTGACATCCGCGACGCCGCCCGTTCCACTGCCGCCGGAACCGGCGCGATAATTGCCGGGACCGTCGGAGCGCGTCTCCGCTCCATCGCCGCCCTGGCCCGATGCGCGGACGACGGCCGCGCCGCTGATCGTGACCTGCCCGCCGCTCCCGGCGGTCATCAGCAGACCCGCAGTACCGCCCGTGCCGGTTCCGCCATCCGCCCCGTCGGCCTGAAAGACCGGATAGCCGAGACCGCCCGTGCCGCTGGCATCGATGCCGAGCGTCGCCAGTTCCAGCGTGCCGCCCCGCGATTCGAGCAGTGCATTGCCGCCCAGGCCGGCACCGGCAATGGCTGCCGCCGACGACGGGCCGTTCGCGCCGTCCGCTTCGCCGCCGGTGCCGTGAGCGCCCAGCGTCAGCGTGCCGATGGCCGCCGCGCCGCCGGAGATCAGGAAGCCGGCCGAGCCGCCCTGCCCGCTGCCCGCAAGGAACGCCGTAGTGCCCCCGCCTTCGCAGCTAAGGCAGTTCTCGCCCGCCGCGCCGCCGAAGCCGCTCGCCTGCGCATCCAGGAGATCGGCGGTCAGGCTGCCGCCCGATATGTTGATGTTGACCGTTCCGCCCGTGCCGTTGCCGGCATCGCCGCCATTGAAGGACATGCCGTCGCTGGAGGGCGCCGAGGCACCTTCCGCCGACAGGAACAGACTGCCGAAGCTGAGGTCGCCGGTGCCGGCAAGACCGAGGCGGCTTTCCACGAGGATGCTGCCGCCCAGCCCATCGCCCCCGCGACCGGCAACGCCGTCGGACGCCGCGCCGCCGCCCACGCCTTGGGCTTGCAGCGTCAGTTCGCCAGGCACCGAGAAATCGGCATCGCTGGCATGGAGCAGGATGGACCCGCCCGTTCCGTTCGATCCGTCGGCGCCCGCCGCGCCCCAGCCATCGGCAGAGACGCGGCAAAAATAGCTGGCGCAGTCGCTGAGCGAAAAACTGCCGCGCTGCCCGCCGGAAGCACTGGCGAACAGGGTCACGCCGCCGCCCGTGCCGTTCCCCGCCACGCCCGGCGCGTCGCCTGCAAAGCCTCCGGCGCTGGCATAAAGCCCCGCCGCACCGAAGCTGCCGCCCGCCGCGCCGATGCTGATGGTCCCGCCAAAGGCGTCGGCCGTTCGGGGCGTCAGGAAGGTCGATCCCGGAAAAGCGGGGAAGCTGGACGCATTGGCGGTGGCGAACAGGTCCTCCGCAATCGCGAAGCTGCCCCCGTCATGCGCGGAGATGTTGATCCGCCCGGCCCGCAGCGCGCCGCCAGACGCGCCCCCGCCAAAGGCCTGCGCATCCGCATAGAGCGAAACGGATGTCAGGATATTGAGGTTGCCCGTGCCGCCGACGTCGATGTCGATCCCGGTGGCGCCGGGGATGGCCGCGCCATAGCTGCCGCCCTCCGTCGCATAGCCCGGCGCGGTGCTGGTGTCGGCGTTCAGGCTGGTCCATTCATGCGTGCCGCTGGAAATGGCGACACGGATGTCGCCGCCGGTCGCGTTGCCCGCCGCGCCCGTGCTGGCGATGCCGCCGGTCGCCTGCGCCCTGGCGCTGACGGTCCCGAGATCGAGGCCGCCTGTTATGAAACTGCCGGACGTGCCATTGAGCGCAACGCTGCCGCCCATGGCGCTGCCGCCATCGACCGGCGGCACCGAAACCTGGAAAGCCGTGCCCGCGGAGGCGTCAAGCGCCGTGCTGCCGAAGCGCAGGCTCCCTCCCTCGGCGCCGGAGGGTCCGGCGGCGGTCAGCGCGGAGAGGGTGATCGCCCCACCCGTCGCATTGCCGGACCTGTCGCTGCCATAGCCCGCATAGCCCACGGCATTGGCGATCAGGCTGGCCGCCGCGATCGATCCGCCCGTGGCGATCAGGTTGATCGTCCCGCCAATCGCGTCCCCGCCGATCAGGGGCGGCGCGCTGACGCCCGCATCGCCATCGCCGCTGGCGTTCAGCATCAGATTGCCGGTGACGTCGATCTGTCCGTTGGTCAGGGCCGCGCCGCTGCCGCCGAAGGCGAGCAGGTCGATGCGGCCGCCCGTGGCGCCGCTTCCGGCGGTGAGGATCATGTCCCTGTCCGCGGCGATCGCGCCGGACTGATCGGCCCGCAGGGTGATGCCGCGTTCGGCGGACAGCGCGACATTTCCCAGGAAATGCGTTGTCGCGGCGGGACGTATGACGATGTCACCGGTCGCCGTGCCGGTCAGGTCGTTCCGCCAGTCGCCCGATCCGATGCTGAAACCCGCCTCCACCGTCGCCGTGGCGTTGCGCGTGGCGATGAGGTTCCCGTCGACGTCATGGGCGATGTCGGAACCCGCCGAGAGCACAAGGGCGCTCCCGTCCGGGGTGACCGCCGTCGCTGGCGTGTAGCCGACATTGCCCGACAGCAGCATGGTGAGTGCGTTGTTCTTCGGCACCGCGACCATGAAGATGCGCTGCGGGTCGGCGCTGCCCGCCGATTGAGGGCCGTTCGTCGTGCCGCTGTGCACCACGCCATTGGCGTCCGTGGTGCCGGCCGTGATGGCGATGTCGAACAGGCCGTTGTTGATCCGGATGTCGGCCGCTTCGGCCCCGACATAGACGGTCGATCCGTTGACCGTGACCGTGCCGCCCTGCACCACGCGCGGCGCGACCAGGGCGACATAGCTGCCCGCCGAAAGCGCGTTGATCTGCGCGCCCGGAAGCAGTTCGACGGACGATGTGCTGCCCGCCGGGCCTGCGAAGCGGATATTGTTCCTGTCGAGGCCGTTGCTGATGTCGATGGCGTTGGTGGTCAGCACCAGCGATCCGACGTTGAAGACGCTGTTCGCGCCCGCGATGATGCCGCCGGGCGAATAGAACCACACCGCTCCGCCGGTGCTTGGCGGGCTGCCGCTGACCTGGCTCTGCACCGTGCCGTTGAACGCGATCGCCCGCGATACGGGCAGTCCGTTGCCGTCCAGCGGAAGGATGCGATTCAGCACCGTGAAGTCGCTGAACGAGCTGAACGTGACCGTGTTGCCCTGGGGCAGGAAGTCGATCGTGCCGGCACTGGCCGGCCCGCGATCGTCGGGCGTCCAGTCGATCACCGCCTGGGTCGAGTTCAGCGAGACGCTGTCCGTGCTCGGCGGGATATAGGCGTCGCCCGAAACTATGGATGGCGTGCCCTGAAACGCCTTCTGGCCAATGGCGGCGCCGGCCCCGAGCCCGACCGCCAGCGCCACGGCGCTTGTGCGGCCCAGCAGGGTCCAGAGCGAGAATGTGCCATGCTTCCTGGTCATCAACGCCTCCACGGCAAGATTTGCGTGGTCAGGGAAAGGAGCAGCCGCGTGTCGCCCCTTTCGGTCTGGAAACCGGCCTTGCGCAGGGGGGTCGCCAGTGTCAGGTCGAGCCGGGCATGATTGTCCCACGTGGCGCGCAGGCCGCCGCCCGCCGAATAGAGCTTCTGCGGGTCGAGCCCGGCGAAATTGGCGCTGTGATGCCACATCCAGGCCGCGTCGAAGAAGATGAAGGGCTGGAACGCGATGGCGCCGGGCGCCCGCGGCGTGATCCGTCCGTAACGCAGCTCCGCCCCAATGCCGACGCCGCTGTCGCCGGTGATGATGCCGGGATCGTAGCCGCGCCCGACAGTGTAGTTGCCCGCGCTCATCTGCTCGTAGGAAAGGAGCACGTCCGGGCTATATTGCGCCCTTGGCGACAGGGTGAAGGTCAGCTTCGGGGTCGGCCGATATTCCGCCTGGACACTCGCCCGCAGCACGAATGCGGAAGGATCGCCGTCCAACTGGCTGATCGGCGTCCTTGGGAAAGCGCAGTTGACGAGAGCCGCGCCGCACGCATCGCTCGCGCCCAGCCCTTTCAGGCCCTGGCGCGCCTCCATCATGCCGCCCAGCCGCCATTTCGGCTCTATTCCCGAATAGCCGAGGGTGCTGACGATGCTGTCGGGATCGATCAGCTCGCCTTCCAGCCGCAGGAACAGCACGCGCAGCCGGTCGCGCGACAGCGGCACCTTGGGCGTGGCGGTGCCGAAGCGCAGGTCCTGGTTGACGATGTCCAGCCCGCCCGTCGCCAGCAGCGTATGCACCTGCCTCCGCGCCAGCGGATAGGCGAGCGCCGCCGTCGCGATCATCGTTTCGGACGATAGCGGTATGCCGTCGATCCCCGGCTTGCTCCAGGCATAGGTGAGGTCGCCCGACAGGCGCAGCCCGTCGTTGCCCAGCGCCATGCTGTGGCCGACCTGAAGCACCGTCTGCTCGCTCGGCTGGGCGGTGTTGAAGATGCTGAACAGCGTGCTGTCGCCCAGGCCGGTCATGTCGTTGAACCGCACGCGCGCCAGCCCGCCGAAGCGGCCGACCGCGTTGCTGCCGTAATTCTGGATGTTGACGTCCAGTTCGACGCGCTGGCGCACCACCTGCACCTCGCCCACCACTTCGCCGGGCGCCGTTCCCGCCGGGCGCAGCGCCAGCCGCACGTCATAGCCCGGCAGGTCGCGCGCCAGCAGCAGATGCCGTTCCGCATCGCGCACGTTGAACACCGGCTGGCCCTTCAGCGCCTCCATATGCGCGGCGATCAGCCTTTCCCCGTTGCCGGCGTCGCCCCGCACCTCGATCGCCACCAGCCGCGCCATGAAGATGTCGAAGCGGACCGTGCCGCCCTTCTCGATACGCTGGGGCGGAACCTGCACCGCCGCCAGATAGCCCATTTGCCGCAGCATGGTCGCGGCCCGGTCGCGCACTTCGCAAAGGGTGGCGATGGGCACCTCGCGCCCCGCATATTCGCGCCAGCTATCCTCCAGCGCCGCCGGATCGACGACACGCAGCCCTTCGAACCGCACATCGGCAAAATCGACCGCCACGCCGGCGTAGCGCGGATCGGCCAGCGGACAGGGTGCGCGCTCGACGCCGCCCACGACCGTCAGGCGGCTGCCCTGCGCTGACGCCTCCCCTGTCAGTTGCCCGCGCGTCAATTCCTCGCGCGTCGGTGCGCGCGGCGCGACCTGCGCCGTCGCCGCCACGGGCAGCAGCATCGCCAGCGCCATGGCCGCCGAACCTCCCAAAGCGGAAGCCCGCTTGTGCCCCTTCTTCCCCATAGACGTCCCCAAAGCGTCAAAGGCAGCCCTTTCCCTCATGGCTGCCCCACCCCTGTCTTCAGGCGCAGGCTTTTTGCCCGTCACCCCTTTCCCGCGACCAGAGCGTTTCCCAGGCAGGCGAAACCTGCTGACCCGGAAAACGCTGCGAAGCTAATCTGGAGCAGCCGAACCGATGCCACCGGACCGGAATGCGCTCCAGCCGCCGGTTAACAGCGGCCGCGCCCCGCGACAATCAATTCCGCGCAGCGCCGTCCGACAGCGCCGCCGTCTCCACCAGCAGGTCGAGCTGCGCCGTGCATTGATGCGCGATCAGGCCCGATGCCATGCCGTCCAGCCCCGAAGATGCAGGATCGAGCAGCGCGAAGCGGACATCGGCGGCGCGGGAGCCGTCGGTCAGGCGATAGGCCGCGCCGTCCCGCACCGGCGCGGCGACCGGCCAGGGGGCGACCGATTCGCCCGCCCCGAAACTCGCCGTCGCCTGCACGCCCTCGCCGCTGATGCGCACGGTCGCGGGCCTTGCCGCGTCCACGCGCCACAGGCGCACGGCGGCGGGATCGGCGATGCAGAGCGTTCCGGACTGCGCGATGTCCACCATCCAGAGATTGGGCCGACGGGGCGGCGTGGCCGGCGCTTCACCGACGCCGCCGCGCACCGCCCCGGTTCGCGCCCGCCGCACCCGCTTCGTATCCAGCAGGGCGGAGAGCATCACGCCATTGGCCGGCGCTGCGCTGGCAGCGGCGGCCGCATGGAAGCTTCCCGGCCCGCGCAGCGTCCGCGTGCCCCTTGCGTCCAGCAGCGTCACCACATCGCCCGCCTTCAGCACCAGCGACCCGCCATCGGCCAGCTTGCTTCCCGGCCTGTAGGTCGCGGCCGATGGACCGGTAGCGCGGACCACCATGGTCTCCGCCGCGGCCTGCGCACCCAGCCCGGCGGCGACACATCCGGCCAATGCGCATTGCGCGGCAAGCTTACCCCAGACCATAGCTTCCTCCTTCCCCGACATATTCATAACGATATAGCAGATTGGCGATGGCCGCATCATCGGGATGATGGTTAACCATCGCTTTGAGACGTTCTCGCGCGGCGCTTTGCGCTACGGCATCCTCGCCGTCGAACGCCGCCAGTATCTCGGCCAACGCCGCCCGGTCCTCCACCGGAAATTCAGGCGCGGGCTCGAACAGGTCGACGGGGGTCGAGCGTCCGCGCAGCCGCACCCGTCCCATCGGCCGCCACCAGTCCAGCCCCGACAGCAACATCGCGTCCCGGCTTACCAGCACAGTGGTTTCCAGCGCCTTGTTCGCCGCTTCCAGCCGGGACGCCGTGTTCATGCTGTCGCCCAGTGCAGTATATTGGATGCGCCCCTCACCCCCGAAATTGCCGACGATCGCCTCGCCATGGTGCAGCCCGACGCGGGTTCGCCCGATCGGCGGCACGCCCGGCGGCAGGTCACGGCGAAAAGCCTCCCCCGCCTGCCACATCGCATAGGCGGCGAGCGCGGCGTTGCGCCCGTCGTCGGGCCGCGCGATGGGCGCGCCCCAAAAGGCCACCACCGCGTCGCCGACGAATTTGTCGATGGTCCCGCCATGGGCCAGCACAACGTCGCTCAGCATGTCGAGATAGCGGTTCAGCAATTGGGCGACCATTTCCGGCGCGATGGCGTGGCTGAGCTTGGTGAAGCCCTCCAGATCGGTGAACAGGGTGAAGATCTGCCGCTTTTCACCATGTAGCGCGAGCTTCTCCGGCTCCGCCAATATCTGCGCGGCGATGTCGCGGGGCAGATATTTGCCGAGCGCAGCCTGGGCGAAGCGCCGCTGTTGCGAGGTGACGGCCCGCGCCGCCACTCCAATGGCGGTGAAGGCCAGCACCCATCCCAGCACCCAGCCGACGGCCGGCAGTCCCTTGGTGTCCCACCCCCGCGCCTGCAACCAGAGCGGCACACCCGCAATCGCTCCCGCCTGCACCCCCAGCGCGGGAACCAGCGCGAACCAGCGCAATTCCGCCAGGCTGGTGAGCCCCGCCGCACAGATCACCAGCAGCGCGGCCAGCCAGCGCCACCCCTCCGGCACCGCGACCAAGCGCGCGCCATCCAGCAATTGCGCCAACATCGTCGCGTGCACTTCCAGCCCGATCATGGTCGACCGGGCTTGCCGCCCCGACAATGGCGTCTCGAACTGGTCGATGTCGACAATGTCGCCGCCGATCAGCACATGCCGTCCGCGCACCATGGCGGCAAGCGCCGGGGCCATGGCGGGATCGGCCAGGGTGTCGATCTGGAGGCTGGGGATCACCGGCTCCTCCGATCCGTCCGCCTGCCTGACCGGCAAACGGAATCGGATCGCGCCGCGATAGTCGCGAAAGGATGGCGAGGGCTGCATCGCCAGCGTCAGCAGGGGCGGTTGGCCCGGCGTGGGGGCGGGCCAGCTTCGCGCCACATTGTCGGCATCGGTCTCCAGCCGGATGCTGGCCGGGCGGACTTTCGCCGTCCGCGCCGCCCGCACGAAGCGATCCAGAAATTGCTGTTGCTCGAAGATGATCTGTTCCTGATTGTCGCCCATATTGGCGTAGCCCAGCCAGACAGGCGTGTGCATGGACCGCAGGACGGAAAGCAGTTCGCCATCCTCGTCCTGCGGCTGGTCGAACAGGATGTCGATGCCGATCGATTTGGCTCCCATGGCATCCATGTTGCGGAGCGCCTGCGCCAGCAGACCCCGGTCCAGCGGCGACCGCTTGCGCGTGGCGATCAGCGTCTGGTCGTCATAGACCACCATCAGGATGCGCTGGTCCTGCGCGACCCGCGGTGCGAAGGTGGCGGCTCGCCAGTCGTAAAGGCCCCTTTCCGCGTCGGCGGTCGGTATTTCCCGCGCCGCGCCGCTGCCGAGCGGCCTGTTCCAGTCCCAACCGGCCAGGAACAGCGCCAGCAGCAGCAGCGCGCCGGTCGCCACCAGCCGCCAGCGGCCCGTGTCCCGCACCAGTCGCGCACCGCGGCGCAGCAGGCCCCGCGTCGGCATGGCGATCAGCGGCGCGCGATCAGCGAACGCGCGCCGTCACCGATGATGGCAAAGCCGGACCAGTAGAAAGGATGCGACGTCTCCGGATCGTCCATCAGCCTGATCTGCGCCGCCCGCAGCGCGTCGGCCACAGGCTGGTCCGCCCCGGCCGCGAACAGGCCGCCCATCAGCCTTTCGGTCGCGCGATAATCCTCCGGCGCCGGCCAGTGGCTGGCGATGACGGCGCGGCTCCCCGCGCCGATGAAGGCGCGCACCAGCCCGTCCAGCGCCCCGCCGCCGCCGGAAAGCCCGGCCGCCCGCGTCGTTTCCACCCCCGCCGCGCCTGCCGTGTCGCAAGCGGACAGCACGACCAGATCGGCATTCAGCCGCAGGTCGAAAATTTCGCTGAACTGCAACAGCCCGTCCGATTTGCCGTCCGGCGCGAAACTGGTGAGCAGGGCGGGCCGGGCCGGGCATCCCGGATGGGGCGGCGTCACCAGCCCATGTGTCGCGAAGTGCAGGATGCGAAAGCGGTCGAGATCGCCGCGCGCCATCACCGCTTCGTCAGTGAAGGCCGCGCCGGTGATCAGTTCGCTGCCCTGCCCGCCAATGGCTTGCGCCGCTTCCCGCAACTCGGTGGCCGGAATCGGCCGGTTCCACTGCTGTGGCGACCAACCGCAATCGTCGCCCGTCCCGTTGGACAGGCTCCCGCGGCTGGAGGCGGCCAGCACCGGCCCTGCCAGCGGCGCATTGTCGCCAAAGCCGATATAGTTCTGCGCCGCGCCGGAGGGCGCAGCCGCCCGCGCATCGCGAAAGGCGCGGGCCGACAGGGCCGTGCTCACCGCATGGTCGCGCCCCAGCCAGTCGACGCCGCGAAAGTCGAACTCGTCGCCCCCCTGGGCCACCCGCGCTTCATAGGCATCGACCCCCGCCTGTCCCGCGACCAGCAGATTGACCGGCAGTTGCAGCATCGCTCCGTCCGGTTCGAAGATCAGGTGCCGCGCCGCCGCCAGCCGCTGCTCCACCGGCCCGAACAGGTCGAGATAGAGGCTGCGCGCCACCGGCAGGTCCAGCGCATAGGTGGTCTGTGCGCCGTTCACGTCGATGGAGATCGTCTCGCGCAGCGCCGCCACCTTGCGCGCCACGTCCGTCGCGCTGGCCGTCAGCCGGTATCCGGTCGCTCCCGCGCCGTCGATCCACAGTGCGTAGAGCGCGTCGCCCAGTTGCGCCAGCTTGTAATAGCCTTCCCCAGGCTTCAGCGTCGCCTGCATTTCGGCCAGCGTCAGCCCCTGCGGGCTGAGGGCGCGATATTGGGGATAAGCTGCCAGCGCGGACAGCGTATTGGCCTGATCGGCCGCGAGTTGGTCGATGTCGGCCTGCGCCCGCGCCATGTCGGGCAGCAGCGCCTCCTGCCGCTCCGCCGCCTGCCGCAATTGCGCAAGCGCGATCCGTCCGCGCTCTATGTCGCGGGAGAGGGAGACCGACTGCCGGAACAGCCGCGCCGCCTCTCCATCCCCGGCGGACAGCTCGCGGCTCAATTGCTCCAGCGTATCGGCAGCGCCGGGCCGCAGCAGCATCTGCGACGCCGCGAACAGATCGGCGGTCAGTTCCGGTCGCGTGGGAATTTCCTGCGTCAACAGGTTGAAATAAGGCTGAAGCTGGTTCGCCATGCCGGTCAGCGTGGCGCGATTCTCCATGGTGGAGGCGACGATGCCGCGATAGATTGTCAGCGCATCCTCATTGCGGCCACGCCGGATGAGGAATGCCCCCAGCCGCGCCCTTGCGCCGTTCAGCGCCACCGTTTCGGGATATTGCGCGCCCAGCAGGGTCAGCGCCTGATACAACTGACGCTCAGCCTGCCCATAATCCCCCTGCGCTTCGTAGGTCAGTGCGATCTCGCCCAGAAGCTGGGCGCGCAGGCGCGTGATCGACGTGACCCGCCCGTCGCGGATCGCAACCGCGCGCTCCATCGCCTTCGACAGCACGTCCCGCGCGGGTCCCGGCTGGCCCGACAGGCGCAGGATCGTGCCGCGCAACTGCTGCGCCTGCGCGTCGATGATCGCCGCCCGCTCGACCGGGGTCAGCATATTGTCCTGCCGCACGCCCAGCACGCGGGCCTGCGTCGCCCCGCTGCTCATTTCGGCGGCTACCTCGGGCGGCACGGAAACCCCGCCGTCTCCGTCTGCCGCCACGGTCGCAACGCTGCCAGCCAGGGGACGGTCCAGTATCGCCAACGCGCCGGCTGTATCCTGCCGGTTGATATGGTGCATGGCCTCGAAATTGCGGCGCAGGCGGACTTGCACCGCATCGGCGGTCGTGATCCCGCGGGCTTCCGCGAAGGCCGCGTCGGCCTGATCGAACAGCCCCAGATTGGACAATTGCAGGCCGCGATTGACCAGATATTCATGCGCCCGGTTCGCCCGCTCCGCCGGCGTCAGCTTCGCCGCATCGGGATCACGCGCCAGCCGGTCGGTCAGGCTGTCGAAAAACTCCGCCGCTTCGGCATAATTGCCCGACGCATTGCGCCGGTAGCCCTCGGCCAGCACGGTCTGCGGGTCCAGCGTCGCGGCCTGCAAGCGGGCGTAACCCGCATCGTTCGTCCCCACCGTCGCAATGTCCACCTTGCCCGGCACGATCCGCCCTGCCATGACGGAGCGCAGCCCCAGGTCAAGGGCGCTTGCATAGGCCGCATAGCCCTGGGCGACATAGACCGTCTTGCCGCGCTCGACAGTCAATATGCGATAGGTGCCGACCGCGCCCGTGCAGTTGCGCATGAGCGCCGCCCCCAGGCCGGGCAGGCTGACGCCGCCGGGCGCATTGCACTCGACCGCCATCTTGCGCGACGACGCCAGCCGGTCCAGCAAGCTTGCGTCGCCATCGCCCGCACCCCGCCGCAGCGCATATATCTGTCCCACCGGGCGCGCAGCATCCTGGCACACCAGCGTCCATGCGCGATCGAACATGGTTCGCGCGGCGGGATCGCCGGTGGCGCTCTGCGCCTGGCACAGCGCGCCGCCCTCGCTGCCGATGCGGAAGCTGTCCCTCAACAGCGGACGGTCGCCCGCCGCCTGGGCATGTGCCGCCACAGACAGACTCAAGGCGGCCCACATGGCAGGCCCGCGAACCAACTTCCCCAAAGCGCTCAAAGGCTTGTCCCCCAAACCCCGCCGGATATGTCCGTGCAAGGCCCCCCTTAGCATGATCGGGCCGTCATAACGCCGCCCGATGGTGCGCCGCAAGGCGAAAGGCACCGGGCAAGGCCCTGTTCGCCGCCTCGTTCCAAGGAGTGAGGCAGGGATGTGACAGTTGAGCAAGAATCAATCTTTCCAGCGCAATTTTCATTGCATCATGGGAAAGGCCTGATCTAGATTGTCTCAACCCAATATTCATGGATGATCGAAGTTGAACAGCCGGCGTCCACAATAACCATAATTGCATGTTCACTACAGGGAGGATGATATGACAAGATTTCCCCGCCATGAATCCGTATTGCGTTTGTCCGCATCATGCCTTGTTCTGGCCCTGTCAGGCCTTTTTACTGCCGCGCTTGCGCAAGCGACCGACAGTTCGTCCGACTGGTCGGGCAATGAGATCATCGTCACTGCGACCAAACGCAATGAATCGATCCAGAATGTTCCCTTTTCCATCAACGCGCAGACCGCCGAAGCCATGCAGCGCATGGGCGCCACCTCGATCGAGGATGTGTCGCGGAGCGTCGCGGGGCTGACCGTCCAGAATCTCGGGCCCGGCCAGAGCCAGGTGTCGGTGCGCGGCGTATCGGCGGGCCAGGTGGTCCGCGACCAGCCGGGCGTCAAGGAACAGGTCGGCGTCTATCTGGACGAATCCGTAATCTCCATGTCGCTGTTCACGCCTGATTTCGACCTGTTCGACCTTGATCGCGTGGAAACGCTGCGCGGACCGCAGGGCACGCTGTTCGGATCGGGCTCGGAGGGCGGCACCGTCCGCTACATCACCAAGCAGCCGAAACTCGGCCAGACCGAAGGGACGGTGGAGGGCGGCGTCAATGTCCTGAAGGGCGGCGATGTCGGCTATTCGGGCAAGGGCGCGATCAATCTGCCCCTGGGGGAGACGGCGGCGATCCGCGCGGTGGGCTATGCGGAACATTATGCGGGCTTCATCGACGCGATCGGCCCGGCCGCGGGCAAGAACGTCAATGACGGGCGCCGTTATGGCGGGCGTCTCAGCCTGCTCTGGGAACCCGCGCCGGGCATCAAGCTGACGCCGCGCATCATCTATCAGGACATCAAGACCAACGGCTTCAACCGGGAGGACAGCTATCATCTCTATTATAACGAGCTGATCAGTCCGCTCGACATCCTGCCCGAGCGCACCCAATATCTGAAGCTGCGCGAGGAGTTCCGCGACAAGACCACGCTGGCGGACCTGACGGCGAACATCGATGTGGGATCGGACATCGCGCTGACCTCGATCACCACCTATATCCATCGCGACATCCTCGTCAGCCGCGATGCGTCGGCGCTGACCGGATCGGTGTCCGTCACGCCCTTCGTCCAGTCGCTGGGAGTCGCGCCTGTTCTCGCCAATCTGCCCTCCAATCTGCGCGACACGACCAAACTCAAGCAATGGACGCAGGAACTGCGCCTTGCCTCAACGGGCGACAGTCCGTTCCAATGGGTATTGGGCGGCTTCTACAGCCATGTGGACCGGACATATGAGCAACGCCTGCCGACGCCCGGCTATGACGCCATCGTCGATGCCACTCTGGGCGCGGGAACTTCGGCTGGAGCCGCGAACGGTTTCCCGCTCAATTCTCCCTATAACGCCGACATCCCATACATCATCAAGCAATATGCCGCCTTTGGCGAGGCGAGCTACAAGATCGGCCAGTTCAAGCTGACGGCAGGCGGCCGCTATTACGACTTCAAGGAAACGCGTGACTTCAAGACCGGCGGCCTGTTCTCCAATGGCGACAACCGCATAGACGACAAGACCGGATCGACGGGTTTCTCGCCGCGCTTCATCGCCAGCTATGAGGCCAATCGCGACCTGACCTTCAACGTCCAGGCGTCGAAGGGCTTCCGTCTGGGCGGCGTCAACGACCCATTGAACCTGCCACTTTGCAGCGGCGGCGCGACCGGGCCGGATGCGGCCACCTACGGCAACCGGCCGACCTTCGACGACGAAACGCTGTGGAACTATGAAGCCGGGGTGAAGGCGTCGGGCGGCGGCGTCACCTTCAACGCGGCGGTGTTCTACAACGACATCAAGAATCTTCAGGTCACGGCGGATGCGGGAAGCTGCTCCTCGCGCATCCTCTTCAACGTGCCGAAGGCGCATACGGCGGGCCTGGAAGCGGAACTGAGCGCCCGCGTCTCCCCCAATCTCGACCTGTCGCTGAGCGGCAGCTACATCGACTCGGAAATCGACAGCAACGTCACCGACGCGGGCGGCGCGATCATCGCCGGCATCCGCAAGGGCAACCGCCTGCCCACCGTGCCGAAGTTCCAGATGGCGGCGGCGGCAACCTATACGGCGGAAGTCGCGCCGGAAACCGACTGGTCCTTCACCGCCAGCTTCCAGCATGTGGGCGACCGCTATACCCAGCTTGCCGATCAGGAACCGGGCGCGGGCAGCTTCCCCAATTCCATCTATTATGATCCGGCCACAGGCGCCTATGGCACAGGCGCCTTCGACTTCGGCTCGTACAAGCTCGGCGCCTATAATCTGGTCAACCTGTCGACCGGCATTAGCTGGAACAGCGGCCTGTCGGTCACGCTCTACGTCAACAATCTGTTCGACGAGAATGCGCTTTATTCGCTGGACCGGGAGCGCGGCGGCCGGGGACGGCTGGGCTATAATATCGGCACCCCGCGCAAGATCGGCGTGACTGTCCGCAAGGACTTCTAGAACCGCCTCCGCCCGGGACGCCGGAAGCGAAGCCGCTTCCGGCGTCCTTGTTTTTGGGCGATACAGCCGGCCGATCCGCCGCTATGGTCGCCGGGTGATCGAGACCGGGACTGTCGTTGCGCAGGGAATGCGCTTTATCGAGGGCGGCGCCTTCGCCATGGGCTCGGACCGTTTCTATCCGGAGGAAGCGCCGGTCCGGCAGGTCCGCGTGGACGGCTTCTGGATCGACGAGACGCCCGTCACCAACCGGCAGTTCGCGCGGTTCGTGGAAGCCACCGGCTATCGCACCGTTGCGGAGACCGCGCCGGACCCCAGGGATTATCCCGGCATGACGCCTGAAATGGCGCGCGCCGGATCGCTGCTGTTCCAGCGCACGGCGACGCCGGTGGACCTGGGCGACTTCAGCCAATGGTGGCAGTTCAGCTTCGGCACCGACTGGCGTCACCCCCATGGCCCTGACAGCAATCTGGACGAGCTTTGGGATCATCCGGTCGTCCACATCGTCTTCCAGGATGCGGAGGCCTATGCCCGCTGGGCAGGCAAGGCGCTGCCGACCGAGGCGGAATGGGAATTCGCGGCGCGCGGCGGGCTGGACGGCGCGGACTATGGCTGGGGCGACGAGCTTGCGCCGGGCGGAGCGATGCTGGCCAATTACTGGCAGGGCATGTTCCCCTACAGCAATCTGCTGGAGGACGGCTATGAACGGACCTCCCCGGTCCGGACCTATGCGCCCAATGGCTATGGGCTCTACGACATGATCGGCAATGTCTGGGAATGGACCGCCGACTGGTATGCCCCGCCCAGGGTCGAGCGCAAGGCGAAGGGAAGTTGTTGCGTTCCGGCGAACCCGCGCGGCGGCACGAAGCGGGAAAGCCTGGACCCCGCCAATCCGCATGTGCCGATCCCGCGAAAAGTGCTGAAGGGCGGTTCCCATCTCTGCGCGCCCAGCTATTGCCAGCGCTATCGCCCCGCCGCCCGACACCCTCAGGCGGTGGACAGTTCCACCAGCCATATCGGCTTTCGCTGCATCGTCCGCGAGCCGCGGCCCTGATTATCCAAGAACGGAAAAGACGTCATGCTCAACATGCCCTGGGACCAGCCCGCCACCATGATCGACCTGGACGGCAAGGCGCCGATCATCGGCACGATCCGCGATTGCGCCCAGCATTTCGCGATCTTCAAACCCCATGCGAAGGAACAGGCGCGCATCCTGCTGACCCAGCCCGTCCATCGCGAAGGCCGCAAGACGCGGACCTGGGTGCTGGAGCCCTGGGAGATCGAAAAGCTGGTCGAGCGGATGAAGGCGGAGGTGCATTGAATTTGCGCTGGATTTGATAAGGACCATGCTCCTGCGCAGGCGGGAGCATCCAGCGTTTCCGGGATTCAGACCGCGCCGCCCAATGCCTTGACCAACGCAACGCTCGCCCGCATCCGCTGCGTCTCCACCGACAGCAGCGCGCGCTGCGCCTCCAGCGCGTCGGTCTGCGCCGTCACCACCTCCAGATAGTCCGACGCCCCATCCCGATAGCGGGTCAGCGCCAGCTCACTCGTCCGCCCTGCCGCCGCGGCCGCGCTGCGCTGGTTCACCGCCTGATCGGCCAGATGCCGGTTCGCGGCGATCGCATCCTCTACCTGCCGGAACGCCCCCAGCACCGTCTCCCGATAGCCCGCGCTCACCTCTTCATATTCCGCGCGGGACATCTTCACCCCAGCCCTCCGCCGACCGCCGTCGAACAGCGCCAGCACCGCCGAAGCCGGTCCTAACCCCCAGAAACTGCTGGGCTTGCTGAACAACTCGCCATGCGTCGTTTGATACCCGCCGGACAGCCCCAGGGTCAGCGTCGGGAAAAAGGCCGCCCTCGCCACGCCGATCCGCGCATTGGCCGCAAACATCCGCCGCTCCGCCGCCGCAATATCCGGCCGCCGCTGCAACAGCTCCGAAGGCGCGCCCGCCGGCAATGGAGGCGCGCCGAGAGGCTGCACCCGCACCGGGACGGAGAAGTCGGACGCCACCGCCCCGACCAGCGCAGCGATTTCGTGCTCGGTCGCCGCCCGCTCGTTGGCGACGGCGGAAATCTGAGCCTGCGCATTATCCAGCACGGTCTTGGCGCGGTTGACGTCGATCCCGGAGGCGATGCCGCCATCATGCCGCGTTGCCGTCAGTCGATAGGCCTTGCCGAATGCCTCCACCGTCTGGCGCAGCAATTCCGCCTCTGCGTCCAGCCCGCGCAACCGCGCATAGGCGTCCGCCACCGCCGCCTGAAGGCTGAGCCGCGCGGAGGCCAGATCGGCCTCGCTGGCCTGCGCATCCGCCCGCGCCGCCCTCACGCCGTTGCGGATGCGGCCCCAGAGGTCGAGTTCATAGTCCAGCGTGGCCCCCACGGAAAAATCATCATAGGTCGGCGCCGTTCCATTGCCGCCGAAACGCCTTCCGGACAGCCTCTGACGGCTGGCATCGCCCCCTGCATTCACCTGCGGGAACAGGTCCGCCCTCTCGATCCGCGCCGCCGCCAGCGCCTGGTCATAGCGCGCAAGGGCGGCCGCCAGCGTCGGACTGGCCTGCTCCGCCCGCGCCTCCAGATCGTTCAGCACGGGATCGCCAAAGGCCTCCCACCATTTGCCGCGCGACGCCTGATCCATCGGCGTCGCTGCCGTCCAACCCTCAGCTTCCTTGAACGCCTGCGGCACGGCGGTTGCAGGCGGCCGGTAGGCTGGCGCCATCGAGCATCCCGCCAGCCCTGCCAGCAACAGGGCCGCCGCCCGGCGATCAACCCCCATGGGCAGCACCCTTGGCGGCGGCCTGGACATGCACCTTGTCGCCGCTGCGGATCGCATCGGGCGGCGTGTCGATGACCCGGTCGGTCGGCAGGACGCCACCCGACAGCAGCACGACATTGCCTTCGTCCCGCGCGATCGTGACGGGCTTGACGGTCACGCGGCCGTCCCGGCCCACCACCGCCACGGTCGGCCCGTCATTGCCGTAGAGGATTGCGCTGCCCGGCAGGGTCGCGCCATTGCCCGATCCCGCCGGCACCTTGAAGCGGACCTGCGCATAGGCGCCCGGCTTCAGCGCCCCGTCGCGATTGTCCGCCTGCAATTGCACCAGCACCGCGCCCGACTGGGCATCGACGGCGCCCGAACTGCTGGTCAGGGTCGCGTCGAAGCTGCGCCCGGGATATTCCGGCAGGGTCAGCGTCGCCGCCATTCCCGGCCTGATGGCCGCCGAATAGCCTTGCGGCACCCGCACATAGATACGCATGCGATGCGTGTCGGACACGGTGAACAAGGGCTGGGCCGCCGCATTGCCCGCCACCACCAGAGCGCCGATCTGCGCCGACCGGCTCGTCACGACACCGCTGAACGGCGCGGACAGACGGGTGAAGCCCTGCAAGGCCTGCAAGCGCTTCACATTGGCGAGCGCCGCATTGGACAGGGCCCTGCGCGCGGCAAGATCGCCGGCCTTCTCATCCGCCTCCTGCCGCGAGACGGCGTCCTGCGCGAGCATGGAGGCCCAGCGCTTCGACGTGGTGGCGGCCAGCCGTTCATTGGCGAGCGCGGTCTGATAATCGGCCTGCGCCTGTGCGAGCTGCTGGTCCACCTCCGGCGCGTCCAATATGGCGAGCGGCTGCCCGGCCCCGACATGATCGCCTATATCGGCCAGCCACCGCCGCACATAGCCATTGGTCCGGGCAAAGATCGCCGCGCTGTTATAGGCCTGGACATTGCCCGGCAGCACCAATGCGTCGCCTTCGCCACCGGCGGACGGCGTCACCACCGAGACGGTGGGAATGGATGCGTCGGCAGCGACCTGCCTCAGTTCATTGGTCGCACTGATCCGCGACGCCACGCCGATGCCGACGATGGCGACCGCGACGACCGCCGCGCCGATCCCTACCCGCTTCAACGTGCGGCTATCGGGTCCTTGCGCCTCGGGATTTTCGATGGGGTTGTGCTCAGACATGGCTCGGCTGCATTTCCAGGGAAGGCGCCTTTTGTCCATGCTTGCGATGGACGAAGGCGAATATGGTGGGAACGAAGAACAGGGTGGCGACCGTCGCGCAGATCAGGCCGCCGATGACCGCCCGGCCCAGCGGCGCATTCTGCTCGCCGCCGTCGCCCAGCCCCAGCGCCATAGGCCCCATGCCGATGATCATCGCAAGGGCGGTCATCAGCACCGGTCGGAACCGGACCATCCCCGCCTCCAGCGCGGCCTTGCCGGCGTCGCCCAGTTCGGCGAGCTTCTCCCGCGCGAAGCTGACGACCAGGATGGAATTGGCGGTCGCCACGCCCATGCACATGATCGCGCCCGTCAGCGCGGGCACGGACAGCGTCGTACCGGTGGTGAACAGCATCCAAACGATTCCCGCCAGCGCCGCCGGCAGGGCCGTGATGATCACGAAGGGGTCGACCCAGCTCTGGAAGTTGACGACGATCAGCAGGTAGATCAGCACGATGGCCCCCGCCAGCCCCCATCCCAGCCCGGAAAAGGCCGTGTTCATCGTCGCATATTGGCCGCGGATGGTGACGGTCGTCCCCTTGGGCAGTTCCTTCTCCAGCGACCGGATCGCCCGCTGCACATCCCGGGCGACCGCACCCAGGTCACGCCCCTGCGTCGTCGCGAAGATGTCCAGCACGGGCGCAATGTCATAGTGACTGACGACGGGCACGGTGTTGGACCGCTTGATCGTGGCCAGCCCGCCCAGCGGCTGAACCGAGGCGCTTGCCGCGCTGCCCGACACCGGCACATTGCTAAGGTCGCTCATGGAGCCCACCAGATATTCCGGCGCCTGCGCCACGACCGGATATTGCACGCCGTTTTCCGGGTTCACGAAGAAGACGGGCGCGGTCTGCGACGTGCCTGCAAGCTGGCTTGCCAGGCTGGTCGTCACGTCCCGCTCCGACAGGCCATATTGCCCGACGCGCGAGCGGTCGACCTCGACATCGAGCTGCGGCGAGCGCGCCGGCTGCTGGATGCGGGCGTCGGCCAGTCCCGAAATGGTGGCCATCTTCGCCAGCAGCTTCTGCGCATAGGCGCGATTGCCGGCGGCGTTCTTGCCCGCGATCTGCACGTCGATGGGCGCGGGCGCGCCGAAGTTCAGGATCTGGCTGGTGATGTCGGCCGGCAGGAAGGCGAAGCCGGTGCCGGGGAAGCGGCGCGGCAGCTCCCGCCGCAGGGTGGCGACGATCTCGTCCGTCGGCCGATGACCTCTGGTCAGCGCGATCAGCATGTCGCCATCCTGCGGGCCGATGGTGCCGCTATTATTGTAGATGGCGTTGATGCCGCTGACCGGCAGGCCGATATTGTCCGTGATGGAGGCGAGTTCCTTCGCGGGGATCAGTGAGCGGACTTCCCGCGCGATGCGGTCGAAGCGGGCGGCGCTGTCTTCGATCCGGGCGCCCACCGGCACGCGCACATGCATCGCGATCTGCCCTGAATCGACCGAGGGGAAGAAGTTGCTGCCCAGCATCGGCAACAGCCCGAAGGACAGCAGAACGACGGCCATGAAGCCGAGCAGGAAGGGCTTGCGCGCATTAAGCGCCCGGTGCAGCAGCCCGACATAGCCGCGCCTTATCCTTTCGAAGCGCCGTTCGAACCCGCGCTGGAAGCGGACCAGCGGATTGCGCGAGGCAGGCGCCCCGGCCATATGCGCGTCGCCCTGTTCGACATGGGGCCGCAGCAGATACATGGCCATGGTCGGCACCAGCGTCCGCGACAGGATGAAGGATGCGATCATCGCGAACACGACGGAAAGCGCCATCGGCACGAACAGGAATCCGGCGACCCCCGGCAGGAAGAACATCGGCACGAACACGATGCAGATGCACAGCAGCGACACGAAGGCGGGCGTCACGATCTGCGCCGCGCCGTCCAGTATCGCCTCGATCACGCCCTTGCCCTGCTCCAGATGCCAGTTGATATTCTCTATGGTCACGGTGGCGTCGTCGACCAATATGCCGACCGCCAGCGCCAGCCCGCCCAGCGTCATGACGTTCAGCGTCTGGCCGAAGGCTGCAAGCGCCGCGACCGCCGCCAGGATCGCAAGCGGGATCGACAGCGCGATGATCACCGTCGAGCGCCAGGAGCCCAGGAACAGCAGGATCATCAGGGACGTCAGCGCCGCCGCGATGGCGCCTTCGTGAATGACGCCTTCCACCGCCGCCTTCACGAACAGCGACTGGTCGCCGATGGGCAATATCTTCAGGCTGTCCGGCAGGCCCGCCGCGATCTGGGGCAGCTTTTCCTTGACGCCGTCCACGATCGCCAGGGTGGAGGTGGCGCCGTTCTTGAGGATGGTCAGCAGCACGGACCGGCTGCCCTCGACATGCACGATATTCTGCTGCGGCCCGCTGCCGTCGCGGACATGCGCGACATCGCGCATCGTGATGGTCGCGCCGTTGACCACCTTGACGGGCAAGTCGTTCAGCGCCTCTATGGAGGAAGGCGCATTGTTCAGCTTCACGCTGTACTGGGTTTCCCCGATCTTGACGAAACCGGCCGGATTGATCTGGTTCTGCGCGGCGATCGCCGCACCCACATCCTGCGCCGACAGCCCCTTGGACTGAAGCGCCAGCGGATTGAGGTCGATCTGCACCTGCCGCTGCTTGCCGCCCGAGGGGAAAGGCATGGCAAGGCCGGGGACCGTGATCAGCGGCGGGCGGACCTGGTTCATCCCCATGTCGAACAGCTGCTGTTCCGACAGCCCCTTGCCCGACAGGGCGAGCTGGAGGATCGGCACGGTCGACGCGCTGTAATTCAGGACAAGCGGCGGCGTGATCCCCGGCGGCATCTGGCGCAACACGGTCTGCGACACCGACGTCACCTGCGCGGTCGCGGTGCGGATGTCGGCGCCCGGCTGGAAATAGATTTTGATGATGCCGATGCCCTGAAGCGACTGGCTCTCGATATGTTCGATGTCGTTGACCGTGGTGGTCAGCACGCGCTCATAGGGATTGACGATGCGGTTGGCCATGTCCTCCGGCGACAGGCCCGCATATTGCCAGGCGACCGCTACCACGGGAATGCGGATATTGGGAAAGATGTCGACCGGCGTTCGCGCCGCCGCCAGCACCCCCGCGATCGCGATCAGGATCGCCATCACGATGAAGGTGAGCGGACGATGCAGGGCAACCTTGACGATACCGATCATTCACGACTCCACGGATGCGCCGCCGGATGATCCCCGCCGCACATGACGATACAACCTCTCCAGATATTTTCGCCGCCTGATACCAGAGACGAAGCGCGCCAGGAAATGCGCATATCGTTTGCCGCATTTCCGGCCGTCGCCAGAAAGGCGGCCAGCGCGGAAATGCTCCAGGACGCGTGGGGGCTTCGTTCGGGGCGAGGCGAATTTCTACACATCCTAGAATGCGACGGCATCCCCGGCCATGGCGGAGTGCTGCGGCAATGAGGGGGCATAGCCCGCGCATCTCCGCCGGCCAGCCGGGAGACGCCGCCACATTCGAAGCCGCCCATGCGCCCTTGGACATTCTGCGTCTAATATATAATATGGCATGATCGATATGTTGAGCGACATGATCCATGGACCTTCGCCATCTCCGCTATTTTCTGTGCGTCGCTGAGGAGATGCATTTCGGCCGCGCCGCGCTGCGCCTCGGCATATCGCAGCCGCCGCTCAGCCAGCAGATCCGTGCTCTGGAGGAGGAACTGGGCGTCCGCCTGTTCGACCGCACCAGCCGCAGGGTGCGACTGACGGAGGCGGGCCGGCTGTTCGAGCCTGAAGCGCGCCGGACCCTTGCCCAGGCGGACCGCGCCGCACAGATCGCGCGCATGGCCCAAAGGGCGGAGATCGGGCGGCTGGGGCTGGGCTTCACCACTTCCGGCCCCTTCGTGCCTCCGGTGGCGCGGGCGCTCTACCGCTTCCGCCAGACCTATCCCGATGTCGAACTGATCCTGCGCGAACAAGGGCGCGACGAGCAGGTGGAGAGTGTGGCGAGCCGTCAGCTCGACCTTGGCATCGTGCGTAATTTCGAGGCGCCGGCGCTGCCCGAAGGCATGCTGTCCCGATGCCTGCTCAAGGAAGAGATGGTGCTGGCCCTGCGCGCCGATCATCCGCTGGCGCTGCGCCCTGCCCCGCCGCGCATCGCTGACCTCTCCGACGAGCCGCTGGTGCTCTATGGCGCGCCCAATGGGACGGGGTTCACGGAGCATTTCCAGGCCCTGTGCGCGGAAGCAGGGTTCGTCCCGAAAATCTCGCATGAAGCCCGCAGCCTCGCGACCCTGCTGGGCCTTGTCGCGGCCGGCTTCGGCCCCACGGTGATCGCCGGGTCGATGGCGCGGCTGCATGTCGACAATGTGATCAACCGCCCGTTCGACGTGCCGGTCATGAGCGCGCTCTGGCTGATCCATCATGAGGATCTGTCACCGACCGGCCGGGCCTTTCTGAAGACCCTGCTGGAAGAACGTCATTTGTAGGAGTTAATTCACGAAACATCTTCTGCTCAAGCCTCCTCTTCCCATTCCCCTTTCCAGCCTCTATGCATGGCCGCCGAAGGGTGGTTTCGACCGACCTTCATGATCGCGCCGGTGCCCTCCCAAGGGGCTTAATAGGGAATGCGGTGATGAATCCGCGGCTGTCCCTGCAACTGTAAGCGGCGAGCGAGACGCATAGCGATCCCCCGGAAGCGCCGGAGGATCAGCCACTGGGCCGGACGCTAAATCATGCGAGGCCTGGGAAGGCCATGCGCCAAGCTATGACCCGCGAGCCAGGAAACCTGCCTGCGTCTGGTCGCTCTTGCCTTGGTCCAGGGGATGGCCACGGCACGGTCCTCCGTCTGAGCGACGCTTCACGCAGCGGGAGCTGCTGTCGGCATGCCGGGCGCAAGAGCGTCCGTCCGGCATGAAGGCGGCTCCCGTCCGGTTTCGCAGACGCAGACGGGGTATCGACCCTATGAGCATATCGACCCATGAGCCGGAATCGCCCGGGGCGCCGGCCAGCCGTCTTCGCCGCCGCGCGACCGGCATGTTCGCCGGGCTCATCGCCGCCAATCTGACGGCCTGGATCGCGGCCTTCACGATCTTCGCGGGCGATCCGGTCATGCTGGGCACGGCGTTGCTGGCCTGGAGCCTGGGCCTCCGCCATGCCGTGGATGCCGATCATATCGCCGCCATCGACAATGTGACCCGCAAGCTGATGCAGGACGGCCAGCGGCCCCTGACCGTCGGCTTCTGGTTCGCCATCGGCCATAGCGGCATCGTCCTGATCGCCGCCGTCGCCATCGCTGTCGCCGCCAATGCGCTGAGCCGGGTGGAAGCGGCGGGAGCCATCGGCGGCACCATCGCGACAATGGTGTCGGCGACCTTCCTCTTCGCCATCGCGGCGATGAACCTGATCATCCTCCGATCAGTTCTCAGGACGTTCAACCATGTTCGAAAGGGTGGAGCCTATGTCGATGAAGATATGGACATATTGCTCGGCAACCGGGGTTTGCTCGCACGCCTCTTCCGCCCGCTTTTCCGGCTGGTGACGCGAAGCTGGCACATGGCTCCGCTCGGCTTCCTCTTCGGCCTGGGCTTCGATACCGCAACCGAAGTCGCCATTCTGGGCCTGTCCGCCGGTCAGGCCGCCAGCGGCCTTTCGGTTGCGACCGTCCTCATCTTTCCCCTGCTCTTCGCGGCGGGCATGGCGCTGATCGACACGGCGGACGGTGCCCTGATGATGGGCGCCTATCAGTGGGCGTTCGTGAAGCCGATCCGCAAGCTCTATTACAATATCACCATCACGCTGGTGTCGGCGCTGGTCGCGCTGCTCATCGGCGGGATCGAGGCAGCGGCCCTGCTGGGCGACAAGCTCGGCCTCAGCGGCGGCGTCTGGACCCTTGCCGCCGACCTTGGCGAGCATTTCAACAGCCTCGGCTTCATCATCATCGGCCTGTTCGCCGCCTGCTGGCTGCTGAGCTGGGCCATCTATCGCTGGAAAGGCTTCGACGAGATCGAAGTCGCTCCCATCCCCAGCCACCAACCGCAAGGAAATCCCGCATGAAAAAGGTTCCCGCCACCGTCATCACCGGCTTTCTCGGCGCCGGCAAGACCACGCTGATCCGTCACCTCATCGAACATGCGGGCGGCTGCCGCCTCGCCCTCATCATCAACGAATTCGGGGACGTGGGCGTCGACGGCGCGCTGGTGCGGGGCTGCGGCGACGAAGCCTGCCCGGACGAGGACATCATCGAACTGGCCAATGGCTGCATCTGCTGCACCGTGGCCGACGATTTCCTGCCGACCATGCAAAAGCTGCTCGACCGGCCCACCCCGCCCGATCACATCATCATCGAGACCAGCGGCCTTGCCCTGCCCAAGCCGCTGGTGAAGGCCTTCCAATGGCCCGACATCCGCACGCGCGCCACGGTCGACGGAGTGATCGCCCTGATCGACGCCGACGCGCTGGCGGCGGGTCGCTTCGCCCATGACGAGGCGGCGCTCGCCGCCGCCCGCGCGGCCGACCCGACGCTGGATCATGACAGCCCCATCGAGGAACTGTTCGAGGACCAGCTTGCCTGCGCCGACCTTGTCCTGCTCAACAAGACCGATCTGGTCGCCGTGGACCGGCTGGCCGTGCTGGAGCGGGAACTGGCCCAGGAAATCCGCCCCGGCGTCCGCATCCTCCGCACGGCGAGGGGAGAGATCGATCCGGCCATATTGCTCGGCCTTGGCGCCGGGGTGGAGGACGGGATCGATGCCCGTCCCTCGCACCATGACGATGGGGAGGATCACGACCATGACGATTTCGAGAGCTTCATCGTCGACCTGGGCGAACTTTCCGGTCCGGAGCCGCTGTTGGCGGCGCTGGCGGAGAGCATCGCCGTGCATGACATCCTGCGGGTGAAGGGCTTCCTCGCCATAGAAGGGCGCCCCGCCCGCCTCGTGCTGCAAGCCGTCGGCCCCCGCATCCAGCATCATTATGACCGGCACTGGCAGGCCGACGAACCGCGCCACTCCCGTCTGGTGGTGATCGGCCAGAGCGGCATGGACCGCGCCGCCATAGAGGCCGCGCTCGGCGCGCAGATGGCCTCTGCCTGATGCATCTGCTGACCGCCACGCCCGGCACCGTCTCCAACGGCGACGAAGCCATCGACCTCGGCCAGTCGTCGGGCGACATCGTGCTGCTGACCGTGGCGGACAGCGAACTTGCCTGTTTCGCGAGCGCGGCCCATGTTCTGGGGCAGGAACTGGGCAGGGCGGCGCCCGAAATCCGGCTGGCCAATCTCCTCCAGCTCAAGCACCCCTATTCCGTCGATCTGTATGTCGAAAAGGTCGTCGCCCACGCCAAATTCGTCTGCGTCATCCTGCTGGGCGGCAAGAGCTATTGGCCCTATGGCATTGATGAGATTGCAAATATCGCCCGGAAAAAGGGCATAGCCTTTGCGGCGATTGCCGATGGGCGAGAAGATGACCCCGCGTTGCGCGCCGCATCGACCGTCGCGGCGGAGAGCTGCGATCTCCTGCGCGACTATCTGCGGCAGGGCGGCATTGCCAACGCCATCGCCTTCCTGCGCAACGCCGCCCGCCTTGCCGGCTTCGACGCGGGCGTTCCCGATGCGCCCGTTCCGGTGGCCGACGCCGGCCTCTATTTGCCCGGCGTCGATCGACCCACGCTGGATCAGGTCAGGAGCGGATGGAAGGCAGGGCAGCCGACGGCCCTCTTCCTCTTCTACCGCGCGCTGCTGATCGCGGGCACGCTGGAAGCCGTGGACCGCATGGTCGCGGGATTGGAGACGGCGGGCCTCAACGTCCTTCCCGTCCATGTGCGCGCCTTGCGCGAACCTTTCGCCCGGGACTTCCTGCAAGGGCTGATGGCGGAGGCGCCGCCGGACGTCATCCTCAACGCCACCGCCTTTGCCGCCAGCGCGCCGGGCGAGCCGCGCACGCCCTCCATCCTCGAACAGGCGGATTGCGCGATCCTCCAGACGATCTTCGCCAGCGCCGAACAGAGCGCCTGGGAGTCGAGTGCCCGCGGGCTTGGCCCCCGCGACCTCGCCATGCATGTCGCGCTGCCGGAGTTGGACGGCCGCCTCTTCACCCGCGCGGTCGCCTTCAAGGCCGCGGCACGGTTCGATGCCCGCACGGAATGCAGCATCGTCGTGCCCCAGATACTGGAAGATCGTGTCAGCTTCGTATCCCAACTTACTGCAAATTGGGCTAAACTTCGTAGAACGCGAGTGGAGGAACGTCAGGTCGCGCTCATCCTCGCCAACTATCCCAACAGGGATGGCCGCATCGGCAATGGCGTCGGCCTCGATACGCCCGCCAGTGCCGCCGCCATTCTGAAGGCCCTGGCGGAAGCAGGCTACGGAACGGATGATGCGCCCACCGACGGCGCCGCGCTGATGCAGCGCATGACAGGTGGCATCACCAATGCCGCGCCGGACCGTCCGGGTGAAATCACCCTCTCGCTCCAGGCCTACGACGCAGCCTTCGCCACGCTGCCCCAGACGGTCCGCGAAGCCGTCCGGTGCCGTTGGGGCGCGCCCGAAACCGATCCTTTCTTCCGCGATGGCGCCTTCCATCTGCCGGTGCACCGCTTCGGCCGGATCGCGGTCGCCGTGCAGCCGTCGCGCGGTTATCATGTCGATCCCAAGAGCAGCTATCACGACCCGGCGCTGCCCCCGCCCCATGCCTATCTCGCCTTCCATATCTGGCTGGCCGGCGATTTCGGCGCCCATGCCGTCGTCCATGTCGGCAAGCACGGCAATCTCGAATGGCTGCCGGGCAAGGCGATCGCGCTGTCCGAAAACTGCTTTCCGGAAATCTGCGCCGGGCCGATCCCGCAAATCTATCCGTTCATCGTCAACGATCCCGGCGAAGGCACCCAGGCCAAGCGCCGCATCGGCGCCTGCATCGTCGACCATCTGACGCCGCCATTGACCCGCGCCGAGAGCTACGGCCCGCTCAAGGAGCTGGAGGCTCTGGTCGACGAATATTATCTCGCCGCCGGCATGGACCCACGCCGGCTGGAAACGCTGCGCAAGGACATTCTGGCCCTCGCCGCCTCGCAAGGGCTGGACAAGGATTCAGGCGCGCAGGGAAGCGGAGACGAGGCTTTAGCAGCGATCGACAACTATCTGTGCGAACTCAAGGAAATGCAGATACGCGACGGGCTGCACGTCTTCACGCAAAGCCCGAAGGGTTCCCTTCGCCGCGACCTGCTCATTTCCCTTGCCCGCTGCCCAAGGGGTATGGACGATGCCGGCCAGCAGTCCCTGCTCCGTGCGCTGGCGGATGATCTGGGGCTGGATTTCGACCCGCTCGACTGCACGATGGGCGCGCCCTGGGCCGGACCCCGGCCGGAAGCGCTGCAAAGCCTGACAGGAGCACCTTGGCGCAGCACGGGCGACACGGTGGAACGGCTGGAACTTCACGCCATCCGCCTGCTCGATGAGCTGGAACATCGTCATTCCCGCGCGGGCGGGGATGACGGCAGTTGCCGGAAAGGCGCTCCCGGTCCACGGAGCGCTGCGGTTCTCAAGGCTATCGAAACCGATCTCGCCCCACGCGTCGACGGCTGCGGAGAGGCCGAAAAAGCCGCACTCCTCAAAGCCCTCAACGGCGATTTCGTCGCCCCGGGCCCTTCCGGAGCGCCCACCAGGGGTCGCCCCGACGTCCTCCCCACCGGGCGCAATTTCTATTCGGTCGACACCAGGGCCGTGCCCACGGTGGCGGCATGGAATCTCGGGCAGCGCTCCGCCGATCTCATCGTGCAGGACTATCTCCAGCGCGAGGGCGACTATCCCCGCGCCATCGCCCTTTCCGCCTGGGGCACCGCCAATATGCGGACCGGCGGCGACGACATAGCGCAGGCGCTGGCCCTGATGGGCGTCCGGCCCCGCTGGGACTGGGCTTCGGGCCGGGTCATCGGTTTCGAAGTCATGAAGATCGCGGAACTGAACCGCCCCCGCGTCGACGTCACCTTCCGCGTGTCCGGCTTCTTCCGCGACGCCTTCCCGGAACAGATCGACCTGATCGACAGCGCCGCCCGCGCCGTCATGGCGCTGGACGAGCCGGACGAGGACAATCCGGCCGCCGCCCGCCACCGCATCGAAACCGCCGCGCTGATCGCGCAGGGCACGCCGGAAAAGGCCGCGCGGCGCCGCGCGGGAAGCCGCGTCTTCGGTTCGAAACCGGGCGCCTATGGCGCCGGCCTCCAGGCGATGATCGACGAGAAGATCTGGCACGACCGGTCGGACCTTGCCAATGTCTATCTCGACTGGGGCAGCTATGCCTATGGCGGCGGGGTGGAAGGCGACAGCGAACGCGGCCTCTTCGCGCAGCGCCTGACCGAAGCCGACGCGCTGATCCAGAATCAGGACAATCGCGAGCACGACCTGCTCGACAGCGACGATTACTACCAGTTCGAAGGCGGCATCGCCGCCGCGGTCGAGCATCTCTCCGGCAGGAGGCCGCTCAGCTATCATAACGACCACAGCCGTCCCGAACGTCCGGTCATCCGCACGCTGGAGGACGAGATCGGCCGCATCGTCCGCGCCCGCGTCACCAACCCCAAATGGATCGCGGGCATGATGCGCCACGGCTACAAGGGCGCGTTCGAGATCGCGGCCTCCGTCGACTATCTCTTCGCTTTCGCCGCCACGACCCATGCGGTGAAGGATCATCATTTCGACGCCGTCCACGCCGCTTTCATCGAGGATGAGGCGGTCCGCGCCTTCATGGCGGAGGCCAATCCGGCAGCCCTGCGGGAGACCGCCGCCCGCCTTCACGAAGCGCTGGACCGCGCCCTTTGGAAACCCCGGTCGAACAGCGCCGCCATGCTTCTCTCCCAACTCAAGGATGCCCCGCAATGATCGAACGCACGCCCGAACAGCATGCCGAAAAGATGAAGAAGAAACAGGCCGCTCATGACAGGATCATGGCGACCAAGACGCAGGAAAAGGGCCTGCTGATCGTCCACACCGGCAAGGGCAAGGGCAAGACGACCGCCGCGCTCGGCATGGTGGTCCGCGCCATCGGCCATGGCAGGAAGGTGGGCGTCGTGCAGTTCGTGAAGGGCGCGATGACCACCGGAGAAAAACGGGTGTTCGATGCGTTCCCCGACAATGTCGAATTCAAGCCGATGGGCGAAGGCTTCACCTGGAACACGCAGGACCGGACGCGGGACATTGCCCTTGCACGCGAAGCATGGGATGAGGTGAAACGCATGATCGCCGATCCGGCCTATGACATGGTCCTTGCCGATGAACTCAACATCGTCCTGCGCTACGACTATCTTCCGGTCGAAGAGGTGTTGGAGGCCGTGACCGCCAGGGGCGAAATGAAGCATGTCATCGTCACAGGCCGCAACGCGCCCGAGGCGCTGATAGAGGCGGCCGATCTCGTCACTGAAATGACCCTCGTCAAACATCCCTTCCGCAGCGGCGTGAAGGCCCAGCCGGGAATCGAATTCTGACACACACCGCCTTCGACATCGCCGCCTTTGAGGAACTGGTGCACCTGCGTCGCGACGTGCGCCATTTCCTGACCGATCCGCTGGACGAGAGCGAGGTCGAACGGCTCCTTGCCCTTGCCCATAGCGCGCCCTCCGTCGGGCTGTCGCAGCCCTGGCGTTTCGTCCGGATCGAAACGCCCGCCCTGCGCGAGGATCTTGCCGCCCATGTCGACGCGCAGGTGATCGAGGCGGGCAGTATCTATCGGGGGGAGGAAGACAGGCTGTACCGAAGCCTGAAATTGCACGGCCTGCGCGAAGCGCCGGTGCTGTTCGCGGTCTATTGCGACGAAGGCACGGAAACCGGCCACAGGCTGGGCGCGATCACCATGCCGGAGGCGCGCCGCTATAGCTGCGTGATGGCGATCCACACCCTCTGGCTGGCTGCCCGCACGCGCGGCATCGGCATGGGCTGGGTTTCGATCCTCGACCGCCCGACCGTGGACGCCCTGCTCGCCATTCCGGAAAACTGGCGCTGCCTCGGCCTGCTGTGCCTGGGCTATCCGGTGAGCGAGGAGGCGACGCCGGAACTGGAGAGGCGCGGCTGGGAACATCGCACCGACTGGCATTCCACCATCGTTACGCGCTGACGATTCCCGTCCGAAGGCCTCTTCCCTTTCCTTTCCGCCCGGCCTATGAGCGTTTTTGGAGCGGGTTCCGCCCGCTCCATCGATCGCGTCGGTGCCCCGAAGGGGCTTAAATGGGAACGCGGTGCGGGAGGAGACTCCCTAATCCGTGGCTGTCCCTGCAACTGTGAGCGGCGAGCAAGGCAAGGACGTGCGGTTCCCCCCGGGGAACGGCCAGCCACTGGAGCGATCCGGGAAGGCCCGTGCCGAAGCGACGACCCGCAAGCCAGGAGACCTGCCGAACGCAAAGGTCGCTCTAGCCATGGTCCAGGGGATGGTCACGGCTCGGTTCTCCGCACGGGCGACGAAATGCGGCTGGGGGTGAACCCTCCGGCCGTCGTTGCGACGTGGGAGGTAAGGTCCGTTGCCAGACGCGCAAAGCGCATCGTCCGCCGCCATTCGCGGCTGGTGCCCGACGGCATGGCGCCCGATGATGGCGGGCGACGGGCTGCTGGTGCGGGTCCGTCCACCGCTGGGCCGTCTGACCGTCCCCCAGGCCATCGGCCTTGCCGAAGCCGCACGTCTTCACGGCAATGGCCTTGTCGACCTCACCAACCGGGCCGCGCTCCAGCTTCGCGGCGTGACGGAACAAGGCCATGGCCCGCTGCTCCGGCGCCTTGTCGCCCTGGGCCTTGCAGATCACGATCCGGCCCGCGAAGCGCGCCGCAATTTCCTGCTCGCTCCCGATTCATTGCCCAGGGACGACACGGAAAGCATCGCGCTCAGCCTGATCGCCCGCATCGCTGAGCTGCCCCAGCTTCCTTCCAAGATCGGGATCGCCATAGATGCCGGGCCTGCGCCCTGTCTTGCCGCCGTCCCCGCCGATTTCCGGTTCGAGCGCAGCGAGGCGGGCAGGCTGCTGCTGCGGGTGGAGGGGCGTCCGCTGGGTTCGCCCACCAGCGTTGAAACGGCGGCGCGCGACCTGATTGCGCTTGCCCGCTGGTTCCTTGCCACGGGCGGCGGCGCATCGGGCCGTGCCGCCCGGCACGAAGCCCCGCTGCCGACCGCTGCCGACATCGCGCCCGCGCCGTCCCGCCCGCTGTCCCAATTGCTGGCGGAGGCATCGGGGCCTTTCCACGGCATTCCCTTCGGTCAGCTTGACGCCGACAGCCTTATCGCGCTGGCCGGGAAACCGCATGTCACGGCCCTGCGCCTCACCCCATGGCGCGGTTTGATCCTGGAGGGCGGCGCAGACAGCGCGGAGCACGCCTCCCCTGACGGCTTGCTCCGCGTCGACGCCTGCCCCGGCGCGCCCGCATGCCCGCAGGCAAGCGTCGAGACCCGCGGCCTCGCCACCCGGCTCGCGCCCCTTGTCGAAGGGTCACTGCATGTGTCCGGCTGCGCCAAGGGCTGCGCCCGCCAAAGGCCCGCAGGGCTGGTCCTCACCGGCCGGCAGGGCCGCTTCGACCTGTCCCGCAACGCCCGCGCCGGATCGCCGCCGGAAACGACCGGCCTGACCGCCCGACAAATCCTCGCCCTTTTCGGAAGGCCCTGATGCCCCACAGCTACGAAACCGACGGAGCCGCCATCTACCGGCAGTCCTTCCGCACCATTCGCGCCGAAGCCGACCTTGCCCGCTTCTCGCCCGAGGAGGAACGCATCGCCGTCCGCATGATCCATGCGGCGGGTCTGGTCGGACTTGCTTCCCACATCCGCTTTTCGCCGTCCTTCGCCCGGGACGCCATCGCCGCGCTTCAGGCGGGCGCGCCGATCCTCTGCGACGCGCGCATGGTGTCGGAGGGCATAACCCTGAAGCGCCTGCCCGCCGCCAATCCGATCCTCTGCACCCTGAACGATCCGCAGGTGCCTGCCCTGGCGGCGCAAATGTCCAACACCCGCTCGGCCGCGGCGCTCGAACTCTGGCGCCCGCATCTGGAGGGTGCGCTGGTCGCGATCGGCAATGCCCCGACGGCGCTTTTCCATCTGCTCAACATGCTGGAGGACCCCGACTGCCCCCGCCCGGCCGCGATCATCGGCTGCCCCGTCGGCTTCGTCGGCGCGGCGGAATCGAAGGAAGCGCTCTGGCGCAGCCGGCCCGTCCCCTGCTGTATCGTGGAGGGTCGCCCCGGCGGCAGCGCCATCACGGTCGCGGCGGTGAATGCGATAGCGAGCCCGGCGGAATGAGCGGCGGGACCATCCATGGCGTCGGCCTGGGACCGGGGGCGCAGGACCTGATGAGCGTCCGCGCCGACCGGCTGATCCGCAATGCCCGGCACATCGCCTATTTCCGCAAGAGGGGAAGGTCGGGCCATGCCCGCAGCATCGTGGAGGGCATGTTGCGCGCCGATGCCGTCGAATATCCGATGGAATATCCGGTCACGACGGAAATCCCGCTGTCAGACCCGCGCTACAATGATCTGCTCTCGACCTTCTATGCCGATTGCACGGCGCATCTGGACGGGCTTTCGGCACGCGGCGAGGATGTGGTCGTCCTTTGCGAAGGCGATCCCTTCTTCTACGGCAGCTTCATGCACCTGCACAGCCGCCTTGCCGCGCCGGTGAAGATCGTCCCCGGCATCACCGGCATGTCCGGCGCCTGGACCGCCAGCGGCATGCCGATCAGTTGGGGCGACGATGTCCTGACGGTGTTGATGGCCACCCTGTCCGAAGAGGAACTGACCCGCCGCATCCGCGACAGCCATGCTCTGGTCGTCATGAAGATCGGCCGCAACCTTCCCAGGCTTCGCCGCGCCGTCGAAGCCGCGGGCAAGCAGGACAGCGCCTGGCTGGTCGAATATGCGACCATGGCGGATCAGCGCATCACCCCGCTGACGGAAGCGACCGACGTCACCGCCTATTTTTCGATCCTGCTGGTCCACGGACAGGGCCGCCGTCCATGACCGGATGGGTCGTGGCCGCCGGTCTTGGTCCGGGAGCGGACGCGCTCATCACGCCGGAGGTGTCGGATGCGCTGGCGCAGGCGAGCGACGTCATCGGATACATCCCCTATGTCGCCCGGGTGGCCCAAAGACCGGGCCTGACGCTCCACGCCTCGGACAATCGGGTCGAACTCGACCGCGCCGCCCATGCCCTGGCCCTCGCCGCGCAGGGCAAGCGGGTGGCGGTGGTTTCCTCGGGCGATCCGGGGGTCTTCGCCATGGCCTCCGCCCTGTTCGAAGCCGTGGAGGCGGGGCCGGAGGACTGGCGCGACCTCGACATCCGCGTCCTGCCCGGCATCACCGCCATGCTCGCCGCCGCCGCAAGGGCGGGCGCGCCGCTCGGCCATGATTTCTGCGCCATCAACCTGTCCGACAATCTCAAGCCCTGGCCGCTGATCGAGCGCCGCCTGCGCCTCGCCGCACAGGCCGATTTCGCCATGGCCTTCTACAATCCCCGTTCCCGTTCCAGGCCGGAGGGTTTCGGGCGGGCGCTGGCGATCCTGCGCGAGGAATGCGGCGAGGACCGGTTCATCCTGTTCGCCCGGGCCGTCTCCACGCCCGAGGAAACGCTGAGCGTGGTGCCGTTGAGCCGGGCCACTGCGGACATGGCCGACATGCGCACCATGGTCATCGTCGGTTCCAGCCGCACCCGGCTGATCGAACGCTCCGGCCCGCCCATCCTCTATACGCCGCGCTCCGCCGCATGACCCAGCCATTGCAGCACCCCGGCGACCTCATGCGTCACCTGCGCCGCTGGACAGGCCGGACGCTCGATCATCACGACCGGCAGTCCCAGCATGCGCGCGGCGACCAGCTTCGCCCGCGCGCCGCCGCCCCCCGCATTTTTCGACACCACGCAGTCGATGCCATGGGCGCGCATCAACTGCATGTCGCCCTCCACCGTGAAGGGACCGCGGTCGATCACCAGCGCATGATCGGGCAGCACCGGCGCAACGGCGGGCATATCGACGAAGCGCAACAGATAATGATGCTGAGGCTGCACGGCGAAGGCGTCCACATGCATGCGCCCAAGGGCCAGCATCACATTCTGCCTGGCTCCCTCCAGCGCTGCCACCGCCCCGGCCATGTCCGGCACATGGGTCCAGCGGTCTCCCTCCGCCGCGGTCCAGGGCGGCCGGGTCAGCATGATATGCTCCACCCCCGCCTCCCGCGCCGCGCCAAGGGCATTCCCGCTCATCACAGCGGCGAAGGGATGAGTGGCGTCCACCAGATGGGTGACGCCTTCCTCCCGCAAATAGCGCGCGAGGCCGGCGATGCCCCCGAAGCCGCCGACGCGCACCGGCACCGGCTGCGCCCGTGGTTTGTCCGTCCGCCCCGCATAGCTCAACACCGCGCGAACGCCCCGTTCGGCAAGAGCAGCCGCAAGCGCGCTCGCTTCCGTGGTGCCGCCCAGAATGAGGATGTTGGACATGCCCGATACTCCTGACGGTCCGTGGCTGACGATCGTCGGCATCGGGGAAGACGGCCCGAATGGCCTGTCGTCCGCCGCCCGCGAAGCGCTGGAGAAAGCCGCGCTCGTCGCCGGAGCGCCGCGCCATCTTGCGCTGCTGCCAGCCCTTAGGGCCGAAAGCCTGCCCTGGCCAGTCCCGTTCGCGGCCGGCGTTCCGATGCTGCTCGCCCGCCGTGGAGACCCAACCGTCCTGCTTGCCTCCGGCGATCCCTTCTGGTTCGGCGCGGGGAGCAGCATCACGCGGCATTTGCGGCCGGATGAATGGACGGCGCACCCAGCGCCCTCCACATTCTCACTTGCCGCCGCGCGGCTGGGCTGGGCGCTTCAGGACGTGGAATGCCATGGCCTCCACGCCGCGCCGCTGACGCGGTTGCGTCCCGGTCTCGTGCCCGGCCGCCGCGCCATATTGCTGCTGCGCGACGGGCAGGCGGCGGGCGAGCTTGCCGCCTGGCTGACGGAACAGGGCTTCGGCCGTTCGACCCTGCATGTGCTGGAAGCGCTGGCCGGCCCCCGCGAACATATCCGCCAGTGCACGGCCGAAGCGCCGGACCTTGCCGATGTCGCGCATCCCGTTGCGGTCGGCCTGTCCGTGGCGGGCGAAGGCAGGACGCTCCCCCGCTCCAGCGGCATCCCCGACGACTGGTTCGACCATGACGGCCAGATCACCAAGCGCCCGGCCCGCGCCCTGACCCTGTCCGCCCTGGCGCCCCGCCCCGGCGAGACATTATGGGACATAGGCGCAGGTTCCGGCTCCATCGCCATAGAATGGCTGCTCGCCCATTCCTCCACCCAGGCCATCGCTTTCGAGGCCGATCCGGACCGCGCCGCCCGGGCGCGCGCCAATGCCCTTCATCTGGGCGTCGACCGCCTGACCGTCATGGAGGGCAGAGCGCCCGACATCCTGACCGGCCGGACCCGCCCCGAGGCCGTCTTCATCGGCGGAGGGCTGAGCCAGTCCCTGCTCGCGACATTGTTCGCCCTGCCCGGCGGTCCCACGCGCCTTGTCGCCAATGCCGTCACGCTGGAATCGGAAGCGCTGCTTGCCAAATGGCATGCCGACAAGGGCGGCGACCTGCTTCGCATCGAGCTTGCGCAGGCAATGCCCCTGGGCAGCCGTCGCGGCTGGCGTTCCGCCTATCCGCTGGTGCAGTGGAGCGTGACGCTATGATCGTCGCCGGCTTCGGCTTCCGCCACAGCGCGTCGCTCGCTTCGCTGGAATCGGCGCTGGAGCAGGCGACGGGCGCCATGATCGCCGTCGACGCGCTGGCAACCCTCGATGGCAAGGCCGGGCAGCTTGCGCCATTGGCGCGCAAGCTCGCCCTGCCCCTGATGGCCGTCGGCGTGGAAAGGCTGGCGGAACAGCCCGTGGCCACCCGATCTCCCGCTAGTATGGCCGCCCATGGCACCGGCAGCGTCGCCGAAGCCACGGCCCTCGCCGCTTCAGGGCCAGAGGGCCGCCTGCTTGCCCCCCGCGCCTTCTCTTCCGACCGCCTGGCAAGTTGCGCCCTAGCCGAAAGCCCTGCCCCATGACCGTTCATTTCATCGGCGCCGGTCCCGGCGCGCCCGACCTCATCACCCTGCGCGGGCGCGACCTGATCGCGCGTTCTCCGGTCTGTCTCTATGCCGGATCGCTGGTGCCCGCCGCCCTGCTCGATCATTGTCCGGCGGGCGCGCGGATCGTCAACACGGCGCCGCTGACCCTGGACGAGATCGTCGCCATCATCGTCGATGCCCATCAAGCGGGGCATGACGTCGCGCGCCTTCATTCCGGCGACCTGTCCGTCTGGTCGGCCATGGGCGAGCAGCTTCGGCGGCTGAAAGCGATCGGCATTCCTTTCAGCATCACGCCCGGCGTCCCCTCCTTCGCCGCCGCCGCTGCCGCCATCGGCGCCGAACTGACGCTGCCCGAACTCGGCCAGTCGGTGATCCTCACCCGGACGCCGGGACGCGCCAGCGCCATGCCGTCCGGTGAAAGCCTCTCCGCATTCGGCGCGACCGGCGCGACGCTCGCCATCCATCTTTCGATCCATAATCTGGCACAGGTGGTGCGCGACCTGATCCCGCATCATGGCGCCCATTGCCCCGCGGCCGTGGTGTGGCGCGCAAGCTGGCCGGATCAGCGGATCGTGCGGGCGACGCTGGGCACCATCGGGGAAGCTGCTGCGGACGGGCCCGAACGGACCGCCATCATTCTTGTCGGCCCGGTGCTGGGCAGCGAGGATTTCGCGGAAAGCAGCCTCTACGCGCCCGGCTATGACCGCCGTTTCCGACCGGCCAGCGCCGACTCCGCCTTCATCGACAAGCCATGACGCCGGGCCTTCTGATCGCGGCGCCCCGTTCAGGATCGGGCAAGACGACCGTCACGCTGGGCCTGTTGCGGGCCTTTTCCCGGATGGGCATCAGGGTACAGCCGTTCAAGTCCGGCCCCGACTATATCGACCCGGCATTCCAGCAGGCGGCCAGCCGCCGCCCCTCCTTCAACCTTGACAGTTGGGCGATGTCCGCATCGCAGATGGCGACCGTTGCAGGCCGGGCCGACGCAGAACTGATCGTCGCGGAAGGCGTGATGGGCCTGTTCGACGGCGCCCCCGCCATCGGGGAAGCCGGCACCGGCGCGAGCGCGGACATCGCGGCGCTGTTCGGCTGGCCCGTCCTTCTCGTCATGGACGTGTCGGGCCAGAGCCAGTCCGCCGCCGCCATCGCCAGCGGTTTCCGTGGCCTTCGTTCCGATATTTCCATGGCCGGCGTCGTCCTCAACCATGTCGCCAGCCAGCGCCACGAACGGCTGATCCGCTCGGCGATGGAGGGGGCGGGCATCCCCGTCCTGGGCGCCATTCCGCGCTCCGCCGCGCTCCACCTGCCGGCGCGTCATCTGGGTCTGGTCCAGGCGGCCGAACAGGCCGATCTCGACCGGATCATCGACCGGATGGCGGAAATCGTGGCGACCCATGTGGACCTCAACGCCGTCCGGCGCGCAGCCCGGTCCGCCCCGGCGCAGGATCGCGCTTCAATGCCGACCCTGCCGCCACCCGGCCAGCGCATCGCCATCGCCCGGGACGAAGCCTTCTCCTTCACCTATGCGCATCTCCTGTCCGGCTGGCGGGATGCAGGCGCGGAAATCCTGCCCTTCTCCCCCCTGGCCGACGAAGCCCCGGCAGCCGATGCCGATGCGGTCTGGCTCCCCGGCGGCTATCCCGAACTCCATGCGGGCCGGATCGCGCAGGCGGCCCATTTCCTTTCCGGCCTGCGCCGCCACGCACTGGACCGTCCGATCCATGGCGAATGCGGCGGCTATATGGTGCTGGGACAGGCGCTGATCGATGCCGACGGGCAGGCACATGCCATGGCCGGCCTGCTCGGCCTCGTCACCAGCTTCGCGGAACGGCGCCTTCATCTTGGCTACCGACAGGCGCGCTTGCTGGCGCCGATGGGCGGCATGCCTGCGGGAGCGATGCTGAACGGCCATGAATTCCATTATTCCACCATCGTCGAGCAACCGGACAGCCCGCTCGCTCATGTGACCGACGCGGAAGGTCAGGCCGTTCCGTCGACGGGATCGCATCGCGGCCGTGTCACCGGCAGTTTCTTCCACCTCATCGCTCCCGCCTCGAAAGCCTCCTCATGATCAGTATCGACCTTATCGGCATCGGCACGGGCAATCCCGATCACCTCACCCGCGCCGCGGTGAAGGCGATGAACGACGCCGACCTCATCCTGCTGCCCCGCAAGGGCGACGCCAAGTCCGACCTCATCGACCTGCGCCGCGCCATTTGCGCCGAACTGCTGACGCAGGCGGTGAAAATCGTGGAATTCGACATGCCTCGGCGAGCGGACCGGACCGATTATGTCGGCGCCGTCCTCGACTGGCACGATGCCATCGCCGCGCTCTGGATGGAGCAGGTCGCGCGGCACCTTCCCGAAGGCGGCAGGCTCGCCCTGCTGGTCTGGGGCGATCCGTCGCTTTATGACAGCAGCCTGCGTATCGCCGGGCGCCTGCCGGACGTGAAGATCCGCGTGATCCCCGGCATCACCAGCGTACAGGCGCTGACCGCCGCCCACGGCATCTGCCTCAACGACCTTGCCGATCCCGTGCTGATCACCACCGGCCGGCGCCTCAGCGAACGCGGCTGGCCGGACTGCGCCGACAGCCTGGTCGTCATGCTGGATGGCCATTGCGCCTTCCAGACCCTGCCGCCCGAGGGTCTCGACATCTGGTGGGGCGCCTATCTGGGATTGCCCCAGGAAAGACTCGCCCAGGGTCCGCTGGCCATGAGGGGGGCCGAGATCGCCTCATGCCGCGCTGCGCTCCGCCAGGAACACGGCTGGATCATGGACATCTATCTTTTACGAAGGCGCAAGACGGTCCGACGACCCTGAAGCCGTCAGGCGACGTTCGGCATCAGTTCGATGATCGGCCTGCTAGCGGCCTGTCGCATGCCGCTCGATGCCGTTTCGGCGCGGCGGCGGAACTCGGCAGCCATTGCCTGATGCATCATGCGCGCCGAAGCATCCGCAGTGGTCGCTGCCAGTTGATCATGCATTCTTGCCCGGTCTAGACATTCTTCTGGCGTAAGAGCATTCGTCATGAATCGAACTCCTGCCTGTCGCAGGGCCCGTCCTCTCCACCGCCTTCAGAGCGACAGATCCGACTTCGCCCACGAAAAACCGGCGGACAACTTAACCTTTCCCATCATCGATTGAAAACGGAATCTTGCCGCAGCCCTTTTCCCGTCCGCCGCGCGCACCGGTTCAGCGCAGCCAGGCCGCATTGGGCTGCGCGCTATGGCTTTTCAATTCCTTGCGCGTTTCGGAATCAACCTCCTTCAACAGCACTTCATAGCCCCAGAGATTCGCCAGATTTTGCAAGACCATAGCGGCATCGCGGGCCTCCAGTTGGACGCCGTCCAGCACCGAATGCTCGACGATCAGCTTGCGGTCGCCCGCCAGGTCGACATCGACCACCTGTATGTCGGGTTCCTGCCGCCCGATTTCATATTCCCGCGCCAGGGAGCGCCGAATCCGGCGATAGCCGCGCTCATCGTGAATGGCGTCGACCCGCAGTTCCGATTCGCCCTGCTTGTCGAGGATCTTGAACAGCCGCCATTGCCGGATCAGATGTGGGCTCAGAAATTGCGAAACGAAGCTTTCGTCCCGATAATTGGCCCATATGTCCTTCAGCACCTCCATCGGGTCGCCCGATCCGGCAATATCCCCGAACCATTCGCGATCCTCCTCCGTCGGCGCCCGGCAGACCCTTTCGATGTCCGACATGATGCCGAAGCCCAGGGCATAGGGGTTGAAACCGCCAAATTGTCCTGAATCATAGGTGGGTTGATAGACAACATTGGTATGGGATGAGAGGAATTCCATGAAGGCGCCGTCGGTCAGCCATCCCCGTTCGTGCAGCGTCGTCATGATGCGATAATGGGTGTAGGTCGCAGCGCCTTCGTTCATCGCCTTGGTCTGGCGCTGCGGGTAGAAATATTGCGCGATCAACCGCACGATCCGCAAAATCTCCCGTTGCCAGCTTTCCAGCCGGGGGCCGGACTTTTCCAGGAAATAGAGGATATTTTCCTGCGGCAGTCCCAGCGCCGCCCGTCTGGCGTCGCTGGGGATCGCATCCGCCTTCGCTCCAGTGGGCACGGTGCGCCACAGATCGTCATAGATGCGGTCGCGATAGGCCTGCCGTTCCGCCTCCCGCGCCGCCTCCGCCTTCAAGTCCCTTGGGCGGACACGCGGATAGCGATGCACGCCCTGGTTCATCAGCGCATGGGCGGCGTCCAGCACCCGCTCGACCGGCAACTGACCGTAGCGTTCCTCGCATTGCGCGATGTAGCGCTTGGCGAATTCCAGATAATCCAGAATTCCCTCGGCATCGGTCCATTGCTTGAAGACATAATTATTCTTGAAGAAATGATTATGCCCGAAGGCCGCATGGGCGATGACCAGCGTCTGCATCGTCGCGCTGTTTTCCTGCATCAGATAGTTGATGCAGGGATCGCTGTTGATGACCAACTCATAGGCCAGGCCGCGCAGCCCCTTTCGGTACATCATCTCATTGGTCACGAACTGCTTGCCGAAGGACCAGTGTTTGTAGAAGAGCGGCATGCCGATGGAGGAATAGGCGTCCAGCATCTGCTCCGCGCTGATGACCTCTATCTGGTTGGGATAGATGTCGAGCTTCATTTCCTGGAGCGCGATGGGCTCGATCGTTTCGTAAATGCGGTTGATGAGCGCGAAGTCCCAATCGCTTCCCGTGAACAGCGGGGCGGACGCCAGTTCGACCGTCATGCCGGTTCCACCATCATGAACTCCGCTCCGCCACGCCCTTGCGCTGGAACAACTCCCGGAAAACCGGATAGATTTCCCGCCGATGATGCACCTTGCGCATCACGAAATTGCGGTTTGCCTCGCTGACCGGGGCATAGGCCTGCCACAGTCCGGTCGTCGTGCCGATGGTCTCTATGTCGGCGAATTCCTCTCGCCCGACTTCCAGATAGGCGAAATATTGGCTGAACGGCAGGATTTCCTGCTGCATCAGGCTGACCACCCGGCCATTGTCGGACTGCATGGTGTCGCCGTCCGACGCCTGCGCCACATAGATGTTCCAGTCATCCGGACGGAAGCGTTCCTGCACCACCTCGATCAGTTTCTCCAGCGCGCTCGACACCAAAGTTCCGCCCGTCACCGTGCTGTAGAAGAAGGTCTGCTCGTCCACCTCCGCCGCCCGGTCGGTATGGTGGATGAACACCACCTCCACATGCTCGTAGCAGCGCGACAGGAACAGGTGCAGCAGCGCGAAGAAACGCTTCGCCAGATCCTTCATATGCTCCGTCATGGAGCCGGAGACGTCCATCAGGCAGAACATCACTGCCTGGGCCACGGGCTTGGGCACCGTCTCAAACCGGCGATAGCGCAGGTCCACAGGGTCGATATAGGCGATCAGGTTGCGGCGGCGGATGACGGTCGAGCGTTCCTCGCGCAATGCCTCCAGCCGTACGGCATCGTCGGGCAGGGCCGGATCGCGCGCCTCGATCAGCGCGATCTCCTCCTCGATCCGGGCAAGATCGGCGCCCTTGGGACGGCGCAGCGCCAACCGACGCGACATCGCCTTCTGCATGGTGCGCGGCACGGACAGGTTGGACGGGTTGCCGACCGTCGAATAGCCTGCCCGCCTTATGCCGTCGACGGCCCCGCCGATCAGCCGCCTTTTGGCGAGGTCCGGCAGCTCCAGATCGTCGAGGAACAGATCCAGAAACTCTTCCCGGCTGAGCGCGAACTGGAAATCGTCATTCCCCTCGCCCTGCCCGGCCTTCGACCCCGCGCCCGCGCCGCCATCGGGCCGCTTGATCCGGTCGCCTTCCATATAGTCGTGATTGCCGGGGAAGACCCGTTCGCGGCTGCCCCCCTGCGCGGCGCGGTGCAGCGTCGGTTCGTGGATGACGTCGCGCTGGATCGAAATCTGGCCTTCCTTGTCCAGATCCTTGATGCTGCGGTCCTTCAGGCTGTCGCGCACCGCCTGCTGCACATATGCCCTTGCCCTCCGCAGGAAGCGCTGCCTGTTGACCAGGCTCTTGCCTCCTGGATTCAACCGTCTGTCGACTATGTGCATGGCGGGCTTGGCGCCTCCATCATCCGGCCTGCTTGACGCGTATATACCATTCGACAAGCCGCCGAACCTGCCGCTCAGTATAGCCTCTTTCGATCATCCGCGCGACGAATTCGTCATGCTTGGTCGCAGTCTCGCCGTCCTTCTTCGATCCGAAGCTGATGACCGGCAGCAGGTCCTCGACCTGGCTGAACATCCGCTTCTCGATCACCTCGCGGATTTTCTCGTAACTGGTCCATGACGGGTTGCGCCCGTCATTGCTGGCCCGCATGCGCAGCGCGAACTTCACCACCTCGTTGCGGAAATCCTTGGGATTGGCGATCCCGGCGGGCTTTTCGGTCTTGGACAGTTCCTGGTTGATGACCTCCCGGTCCAGCAATTGACCCGTGTCCGGGTCCTTGAAGTCCAGATCCTCGATCCACGCATCGGCATAGGCGACATAACGGTCGAACAGGTTCTGCCCATAATCATGGTAGGATTCGAGATAGGCCTTCTGGATTTCATTGCCGATGAACTCGGCATAGCGCGGCGCCAGTTCGCCCTTGATGAACTCCAGATAGCGGGATTCGATCTCAGCGGGGAACTGCTCCTGCCGGACCATGCCCTCCAGCACATACATGAGGTGCACGGGATCGGCCGCGATCTCATTGGTGTCATGGTTGAAGGTGGCCGACAGCGCCTTGAAGGCGAAGCGGGTCGAAATGCCCGACATGCCCTCGTCCACGCCCGCAGCGTCGCGATATTCCTGAAGACTCTTGGCCCTCGGATCGATTTCCCGCAGCATCTCGCCGTCATAGACGCGCATCTTGGAATAGAGATTGCTGTTCTCATGCTCCCGCAGCCGCGTCAGCACGGAGAAACGCGCCAGCATGTCCAAAGTCCCCGGCGCGCAGGGCGCCTTGTTCAGGTCCGATTCCCGCAGCAACTTCTCATAGACATGCCGTTCCTCGGTGGCCTGCAAACTATAAGGAACCTTGATGACGTAGATACGGTCGATAAAGGCTTCGTTATTCTTGTTGTTCTTGAAATTCGCCCATTCAGATTCATTGCTATGGGCCATGATGATGCCGGTATAGGGAATGGCGCCGATATTCTCCGTGCCGATATAATTGCCCTCCTGCGTCGCGGTCAGCAACGGGTGGAGCATCTTGATCGGCGCCTTGAACATCTCGACGAATTCCAGCATGCCCTGGTTCGCCCGGTTGAGCCCGCCCGAATAGCTGTAGGCGTCCGGATCGTTCTGCGAGAGCATTTCAAGCTTGCGGATGTCGACCTTGCCGACCAGCGAACTGATGTCCTGGTTGTTCTCGTCGCCCGGCTCGGTCTTGGCGATGGCGACCTGCCGCATGCGGGACGGCATCATGCGCACGACCCTGAACTGGGATATGTCGCCGCCATATTCATCCAGCCGCTTGCGGCACCAGGGGCTGATCATGCCGGTCAGCCGCCGCCGGGGAATGGCGTAATTCTCCTCGATATAGTCGCCATGGGTTTCGGCGTCGAACAAGGCGAGCGGGCTTTCGAAGATCGGGCTGATCTCATCCCCCGCCTTCAGCACATAGATGGGATGCACCTCCATCAGCGCCTTCAGCCGCTCGGCCAGGGACGACTTGCCGCCGCCCACCGGACCCAGCAGGTATAAGATCTGCTTGCGCTCCTCCAATCCCTGGCTGGCGTGGCGCAGGAAACTGACGATATGCTCGATCGTCCCTTCCATGCCGTAGAAATTGGTGAAGCTCTTGTAGCGGCGGATGGTCCGGTTCATGAAGATCCGGCCCAGCCGCTGATCGCGCGAGGTGTCGATGATCTCCGGCTCACCGATTGCAGCCAGCAGCCGCTCCGGCGCGGACGCATGCATCAATGGATCGTTGCGACATCCCAGCAGATAATCTTCGATAGACATTTCGGCCTGACGCCGATCATCGAACTTCCGCGTGAAGCTGGAAAACAGCTCATTCTTTGTCACTGGCGACTCCCGCTAAAGTAGCCATGGAATGTATATAGACCCTTATGGTCTGTAAAAACAGTGCAATAGAACCTGTTCAGAGTAAAAAATTCAAATCTGTCCAATCGTCGATCTGCATGTTTCTGCAAAAAGAACGCACGATGCTTATCCGGCCACGCAGAAGCATTTCCGGCAATCGCACGACCATCTTCATGCGACCGGCAAGATCATTACCGCGCCGCCGTCATGCAGCATCTTCCAATCGGCGCGACGTTCCCCCGCCGCGATATGATGCATAGTGTCACCTGAGCCCCCGGGAGGGAAGAGGGTAAAGGAGATAATCTCACCAGGGGTGCATTGGTTCCCATGCATGGAACGATGCGATCGCGACGATCGAAGGCTGCATTGCATATGCTGAACCTGTTTCGGCATCCTTCCCGCCTGCGGAAATGCCGTTACGCCCGCATGTCGATCGTGGCGATCAGCCCGCCGTCGGACGCATTGGCCAGGCGCACGGACGCCTCGAAACTCAGCGCCAGCGATCGCGCGATGGTGAGGCCGATGCCGGTCCCGGGCCGCCCGCCGGGCTGCCCCGCCACACCGCGGGTGAAGGGTTCGAACATCTGGTCCAACTGATCGGGTGCGATGCCCGGCCCATGGTCGCGCACCTCGATCAGCACGCGCGTCCCCTGCCGCATGCAACTGACGTCGGCGCTGCCGCCATATTTCACGGCATTGTTCACCAGATTGCTGATGCAGCGGGTCAGCGCGTTGGGCTTCACCCGCACCGTGCCGCCGCAGCCCGACAGGAAACGCACGGGCAATCCCAGGTCCTGCGCGTCTTCGGCCATGCTGGTGAGCAGCGAATCGATGTCGATCACCGACCAGTCCTCCTGCGCCTCCGTGCTCGCCGCCAGGTCCAGCCCTTCGCGGACCAGCGTCATCATCGCCTGGTGATCCTGCAAGAGGCGGGCCCGCAACTCCTCGTTCTCCACCAGTTCCAGCCGCAAGCGCAGGCGGGTGAGCGGCGTCTGAAGATCATGGCTGATCGCCGCCAGCAACTGCGTCCGCTCGGCAAAGCCCGCACGGACCCGGCGCTGCATCAGGTTGAAGGTCGACAGGGCGGCCCGCACTTCTTCCGGCCCCCGCTCCGGGATTTCCTCCGGATCGACCGATACCGAAAAGGCTTCGGCCGCCCGCTCCAGCCGGCGCAGCGGCTTGGCGACGAAGCGCGCGACGACGATCGCCAGCCCTGCCGAGGACAGCAGGATCAGCAGCAGGTAGATCGGCTTGGCGAGATTGCTGGGCGGCTTGACGACCCGCGGCAAATAGAGGGCGAGCGACCGCCGTTCGCCCGTGCCGTCGGTGAAGCGCACGACCCAGCAATCGGGCCGTGGCGCGTCGATCAGACCCGCCGCCCGATTGTTCGGATCGACCTTGCCGGCCGGAAAGCACAGCCCGACCGGCACCTGCCCCGCTTCGGGGTTGGAGTGCGGCCCGAAACGCACCGCCAGCGCGTCCGCCAGCGTCGGGTCCGGGTCCGCCAGCGCCACGCCCTCCGGCGCGGTCCTCGCCCCCATGATCTGCTGGTCCTTCAGCATCGCCTCTATCTTGACCGGATCGTGACTCAGCCGCTGCGCGATGTCGACGGCGCTGGCCACGACGCGCTGGAGGCGCCAGCGCTCGAAATCGAGATGCCGGGCCTGCTCCGCGACCAGCAGCGCCAGCACGGCGGCGACCGTCATGCCGACGGTCAGCAGCAGGAATATCTGCCCCACCAGCGACCGGAAGAAATTGCGCGCCCGCGCCACGACGGGGATCATCATGCGCCGATCATCCGCCCGTCATTCATAGGTCACCGTGCTCGCCAGCACATAGCCTTCGCCCCGCACCGTCAGGATCAGGCCGTCGCCGCCCGGGCTGTCGGCCAGTTTCTGCCGCAACCGGCTGACCTGCAGGTCTATGGACCGGTCGAACGCCGCCGTGGCCCGGCGTTCGGGCACCAGCGCCTCGCGCGAGAGCACCACATTGGGTTCCTCGATAAAGCGCGACAGCAGGCGAAATTCGGCGGAGGAGAGCATGATCAGCCGCTCGTCGCTGGCGATCAGCCGCCGCTGGAACAGGTCGAGCCGCCAAGATCCGAAGCGGGCGATCCGCGCCGTCTTCTGCCGCGCCGGCTCCTCGCTGCGCGACCGCCGCAGCAGGTTGCGGACCCGCACCAGCAGCTCGCGCGGCTCGAACGGCTTGGTCAGATAATCGTCCGCGCCCAGTTCCAATCCCAGCACCCGGTCTATGGCGCTGCCCCGCGCCGTCACCATGATGATCTGAACGCCATTGCCCTGCCCCCGCAATTCCCGGCACAGCGACAGGCCGTCGCCGTCTGGCAGGTTGAGGTCGAGCACGATGAGGTCGACCGCCCCCGCCGCCATGAGCCCCCGCAATTCGGCAAGGCTGCCGGCCGCCTCCACCTCATAATGGTCCTGCGCAAGCTGTCCGACGATCAGCCCCCTTATGTCTTCATCATCATCGACGACGATCACGCGGAACGGGCGGGATGGCGGCATATCGGGCATCGTCTCCTTCTAACCGCATTCGCGCGGCAAGTCTGCGCTCGCGGCGGCGGCCGTTACATATCGATACAATCCGCTACACAATGATCCAACCGGATGAAAAGTCGCTCTACCATGCGACATGATGAAGAGAGATGAGGAGCAGGTCGGCGCCCCTTTGGAGGAGCCGACCTTCGCCCGGCGCGCCCCTCCCTCCCCCTGCGCCGGGCGAAGTCCCCATCTTCATTCTGGACCCGCCCGACGACCATGCCCAGCCGCCTCCCCGCCCTTCGGACCGCCTCCATGGCGCTTTGCGTCCTTGTCGCCGCCTGCGGTCACAAGGAGGCGCCGAAAAAGGGACCGGTGGAGGTCGGGGTGGTGACTTTGGCGACGCAGGATGTGACCGTATCCACCGAACTGCCCGGCCGCACCGCCTCCACCATGATGTCGGAGGTCCGGCCGCAGGTCGCCGGCGTCGTCCAGAAGCGGCTGTTCGCGGAGGGTTCGACGGTCAGGGCGGGCCAGCCCCTCTACCAGATCGACCCCTCGCTCTACCGCGCGTCCCGCGACGAGGCGCAGGCCACCTTGGCCAGCGCGCAGGCGACCGCCGCCGCCGCGCAGGCAAGGGCCAGTCGCTACCGTACGCTAGGCCAGAGCGAGGCGGTGAGCGCGCAGGATCGCGACGACGTCATCGCCACGGCCCGTCAGGCCGCCGCCGCCGTGCAACAGGCCCGCGCCACGCTCCAGACGGCGGGCATCAACCTCAACTTCACGCAGGTCCGGGCGCCCATCAGCGGGCGCATAGGCCGGTCCGCCGTGACGCCCGGCGCGCTGGTGACGGCCAGCCAGGCGACGCCGCTCGCCATCATCCAGCAGCTCGACCCGATCTTCGTCGATGTGACGCAATCGAGCGCAAAGCTGCTCCAGTTGCGCCGCGCGCTGGCGGCGGGCAAGGCGCTGCCCGCCAGCGCCACGATCCGGCTGAAACTGGACGACGGCACCGCTTATCCGCTGGAGGGCCGCATCGAATTTGCCGAGCCCATCGTCGATCCCGACAGCGGCACCGTCACGCTGCGCGCCCGCTTCCCCAATCCGGACGGCCTGCTGCTGCCCGGCATGTTCGTGCGCGTGGTCGCGCCGCAGTCGGTCGTGCCGAATGCGATACTGGTGCCGCAGCAGGGCATCAGCCGCGATCCCAAGGGCAACGCCACCGCGCTGGTGGTGGACAAGGGGAACAAGGTCGAACGGCGCACCGTCACCGCCGCGCAGGCCGTGGGCGACAAATGGCTGATCACCGACGGATTGCGGAGAGGCGACAGGCTGATCGTCGAGGGCACGGACAAGGTGCAGCCCGGCGACACGGTCAAGGCCGTTCTGGTCGACCAGGCCGCGAAATAAGGGGCCGGGACCTTGCTCAGCCGCTTTTTCATCGAACGGCCGATCTTCGCCTGGGTCATCGCCATCGGCATCATGATGGCAGGCCTGGGCGCGATGTTGACCCTGCCGATCGCGCAATATCCGGACATCGCCCCACCGTCGGTCAACATCAGCGCCAACTATCCCGGCGCGGCGGCCGAAACCGTGGAGACCAGCGTCACCCAGGTGATCGAGCAACAGCTCACCGGCATCGACGGTCTCATGTACTTCTCCTCCTCGTCCACGGCCAATGGACAGGCGCGGATCACCGTCACCTTCAAGAAGGGCACCGATCCCGACACCGCGCAGGTGCAGGTGCAGAACAAGGTGCAGCAGGCGCTGAGCCGGCTGCCCAATGCCGTGCAGCAGCAGGGCCTGACCGTCACCAAGTCCCAGACCGATTTCCTGATGGTCGTCGGCCTTTACGACAGGACCGACACGGCGTCGCAGGCCGACATCGCGGACTATCTGGTCAATAATTTCCAGGACGCCATCGCCCGCGTCGACGGCGTCGGTTCATCCCAGATCTTCGGATCGCAATATGCGATGCGCATCTGGCTGGACCCCTACCGGCTGGCCACCGTCAAGCTGATGCCGTCGGACGTGCAAAGCGCCATCGCGGCCCAGAATGTCGAGGTGTCGGCGGGCCAGATCGGCGCCGACCCCGCGCCGGAGGGGCAGCAGCTCAATGCCACCGTCACCGCCCGCGCCCGCCTGCAGACGCCCGAGCAGTTCCGCAACATCATCGTCAAGACGCAGAGCGACGGATCGGTCGTCCACCTGTCGGACGTGGCGCGGGTCGAACTGGGCAATGAAAGCTACACCTCCTCCGCGCGCCTCAGCGGTCATCCCGCCTCCGGCATGGCGTTGCAGCTCGCGCCGGGCGCCGACGCGCTCAAGACCGCCGAACTGGTCAAGGCGAAGGTGCGGGAACTGTCGACCAACCTGCCGCATGGCTACACCGTCACCTATCCGCGCGACACCACGCCCTTCATCAAGCTGTCGGTGGAGGAAGTGGTCCAGACGCTGATCGAGGCGGTCGCTCTGGTCGTGGTGGTGATGTTCATCTTCCTGCAAAGCTGGCGCGCGACACTGGTGCCCGCCATCGCCGTTCCGGTGGTCCTGCTCGGCACATTCGGCGTGCTGGCGCTGTTCGGCTATTCGATCAACACGCTGACGCTGTTCGGCATGGTGCTGGCCATCGGCCTGCTGGTCGACGACGCCATCGTCGTGGTCGAGAATGTCGAACGCATCATGGAAGAGGAAGGACTTTCCCCGCGGCAGGCCACCATCAAGTCGATGGAGGAGATCGGCAGCGCCCTGATCGGCATCGCGCTGGTCCTGTCCGCCGTGCTGCTGCCCATGGCCTTTTTCGGCGGGTCGACAGGCGTCATCTACCGGCAATTCTCGATCACCATCGTCTCCTCCATGCTGCTTTCGGTGGTCGTTGCGCTGATCCTTTCGCCCGCCCTCTGCGCGACGATCCTGAAGCCGGTTTCGCATGAGAAACGCGACCGAGGATGGACCGGCAAGTTCAATCGCTGGTTCGGCCGCGTCACCCATGGCTATATGGCGCGGCTGAATGGCTTCATCGGCCGGCGGACCGTCTTCTGGATCGGCTATGCGGTGATGCTCGGCCTGCTCTGGCTGCTGTTCGTCCGCCTGCCCACCAGCTTCCTGCCGGTGGAGGACCAAGGCCAGCTGATGGTTCAGGTCACATTGCCCGCCGGCGCCAAATCCTCCCGCACCAGCGCAGCGATCGACCAGATCCAGAATTATTTCGTCAATGACGAGAAGGACAATGTCGACTTCATCTTCGTGACCCAGGGCTTCAGCTTCGCCGGGCAGGGTGAGAATACCGCCCAGGGCTTCGTCAGCCTCGTGCCGTGGGACAAGCGCAAGGGAGCCGCCAACAGCGCGACCATGATCGCGAACCGCGCCACGAAGCAACTCGCCGCGATCCGCGATGCCAAGGCGCTGGCGATGACTCCGCCCTCCATTCGCGGGCTGGGCCAGTCCAACGGCTTTACCTTCGAACTGCTGAACACCGGCGGCCTCAGCCGCGAACGCTTCCTCGAACTGCGCAACCAGCTCATGAAGGCGGCGACCGGCAGCCCGAAACTGGCGGGCGTGCGCGCCGCCACGCTGGAGGACACGCCGCAGCTCAAGGTCGACATCGACTCCGAGAAACTCGCGGTCCTCGGCCTCACCCAGAGCAGCGTCGACAATGTGCTGAGCGCCGCCTGGGGCAGCACCTATATCAACGATTTCGTCGACCGCGGCCGAGTGAAGCGCGTCTATATGCAGGCCGACGCGCCCTTCCGCGCCCTGCCGACCGATCTCGACAATTGGCAGGTGCGCTCCGCCACGACGGGGGAAATGGTGCCCTTCTCCGCCTTCGCCACCACCCATTGGACGATGGGGCCGACCACCGTTTCGCGCTATAACGGCCAGTCTTCCTATGAAATCCAGGGGCAGGCCGCGCCCGGTTCCAGTTCGGGCGAGGCGATGGACGAGATGGTGAAGCTGCAAAAACAGCTTCCCCCCGGCACCGGCTATGCCTGGAGCGGCCTTTCCTATCAGGAGCAGCTTTCCGGCGGGCAGGCGCCGCTGCTCTACGGCCTGTCGGTGCTGGTCGTGTTCCTCTGCCTCGCCGCGCTCTACGAAAGCTGGTCGATCCCGCTCGCCGTGCTGCTGGTGATCCCGCTCGGCCTGATCGGCGCGGTGCTGGCGGTGACGCTGCGCGGGCTGGAGAACAACATCTATTTCCAGGTCGGCCTGCTCACCACCATGGGCCTCGCCGCCAAGAACGCGATCCTGATCGTCGAATTCGCGGAACTCGCCTATCTGCAGGGCAAGGACGCCATGTCCGCCGCGCTGGAGGCCGCGCGCCTGCGCTTCCGCCCGATCCTGATGACGTCGCTGGCCTTCATCGCGGGCGTCATTCCGCTCGCCATCGCCAGCGGCGCGGGCGCGCAGAGCCGCGTCGCCATCGGCACGGCGGTGATCGGCGGCATGCTGACCGCGACCGTGCTCGCCATCTTCTACGTCCCCCTCTTCTTCCTGACGATCATGCGCATCTTCAACCGCAAGAACCCGCCCTCCCCCGCCGCCAACGCCACGGAGGTTCCGGCATGAGGCGCGCTTTCCTCATCCCGACCTGGGCGACGGCCCTGTCGGCCTGCAACATGGCGCCGACCTATGTGCGGCCCACGCCCCCGGTGCCCGCCGGCTTCCCCGGCGGCCCGGCCTATGCGCCCGCGGCCGCGACGGAAAGGCCCGGCCTGCCCTGGACCGCGCTGATCGGCGATCCCAGCCTCAGGACGGTGATCGGGCGTGCACTGGACAATAATCGCGACCTGCGCGCCGCGCTCGCCAATGTGGAGGCGGCCCGGGCGCTCTACCGGGTGCAGCGCGCCGAACGGCTGCCTGCCGTCACCGGTGAGGCGGCAGCCAGCTTTTCCCGGCGGAACGACGCGCGCCAGGACAGTTACAGCGCCGACATCGGTTTCAGCGCGTTCGAGATCGACCTGTTCGGCCGGGTGAAGAACCTGACCCGATCGGCGCTGGAATCCTATCTGGCGACCGAGGAAGGGGCGCGGGCGACCCGCATCGCCCTGATCGCGGAAACGGCCACGGCCTATGCGACCTTGGCCGCCGATCAGGAATATCTGGACCTTTCCCGGCAGACATTGGCGAGCGCCGAACGGACGCTTGCCCTCACCCGGTCGCTGAACGGCGCGGGGCTGATCGGCAAGCTGGACGTCCATCAGGCCGAAACCACGGTCGAACAGGCGCGCAGCGACATTGCCGCGAACGTCACCCAGGTGGCGCAGGACCGGAACGCGCTGGACCTGCTGGCCGGCGCGCCGGTCGAGGATGCGCTGTTGCCCCGGTCGTTGCAGCAACTGACCGGCAGCATTGCGAAGGTGCCGGCGGGCCTTTCCTCCGACGTGCTGCTCCAGCGGCCGGACGTGCTGCAGGCCGAACATCAGCTGAAGGCCGCCAATGCCGACATCGGCGCGGCGCGCGCCGCGATGTTCCCGAGGATCAGCCTGACCGCGGCCATCGGCGTCGCCAGTTCGGCGCTGTCGTCGCTTTTCACGGGCGACGGCTTCGCCTGGTCGGCGGCGCCGTCCGTCGGCATGCCGATCTTCGGCGGCGCGGCTCGCGGCAATCTCGAATATAGCAAGGCGCAGCGCGACCTCAGCCTTGCCCAATATGAAAAGGCGATCCAGACCGCCTTTCAGGAAGTATCCGACGCACTGGCGCGCGAAGGCACGATTGACGAGCAGCAGGCCGCCCAGCAGCGTCTGGTCCTCGCCAGCCAGCGCAGCTACAGGCTGGCCGAGGAACGCTATCGCGCGGGCATCGACCCATTCCTCAACAGCCTGACCAGCCAGCGAAGCCTCTACAATGCGCAGCAAAGCGCGATCGCGACGAACCTGGCGCTGATCAGGAACCGCATCCTGCTCTACCGGGTCATCGGGGCCGATTTCCGGGAAGGATGATCGCCATGGCTGGCCGAACCTACGCCGCCTGACCTTAGCCCTTCAACCGCAGCGGCAAGCCGGCGGCCATCAATATGACGTCCTCGCACAGGGCCGCCATCTGCTGGTTCAGCCAGCCCGCCTCGTCCCGGAACCGCCGGGCCAGGGCATTGTCCGGCACGATGCCGAGGCCCACTTCATTGCTCACCAGCACGACAGGAACCGGACAGGCCATCATCGCCTCCGCCAGCGCCGCCCGGGCGCTGGCCAAATCCTCTTCGGCAAGCATCAGGTTGGTCAGCCAGAGAGTCAGGCAATCGACCAGGACGGCATCTGCCCGGCGCGCTGCTTCGGACAGGGCGGCGGGCAGGTCCATGGGTGCGTCGATGGTCAGCCAGCGGCTTCCACGCTCACCCTTGTGGCGCGCTATCCGCTCCTCCATCTCCGCGTCGAAGGCCTGCGCGGTCGCGATATAAGCCAGGTTCCCGTTCCCGACAGCCTCGCAGCGTTGCTGCGCATAGCGGCTCTTGCCGGACCGGCATCCGCCCAGCACCAGCATTCTCGTCATCCGACATTCTCCCAAATAGCGGCCAGGACCCACAGCAGCAGGCAGGCGCGCAAATAGATCCGGAGCGCTGTCCGCATTCCGCGGACGTCCGCTTCCCCGCCCGCGCCGATCCATGGCTTGTCGTGCAGCACGCCGTCATAGTGGATCGGTCCCGCCAGCCGGATGCCGAGCGCGCCGGCCATCGCCGCCTCCGGCCATCCCGCATTGGGCGAGGCATGCTTCCGGCGATCCCGCCGCAACACGGCCCATCCGCCGCCGCCTGCAACGCACAGGATCAAGCCGGATAGCCGCGCCGGCACCCAGTTCAACAGATCGTCGAAACGGGCCGCCGCCCAGCCGAAGTCGGTATAGGGCGCTTCCTTGTGCCCGATCATGCTGTCGGCTGTGTTGACGGCCTTATAGGCCCATATTCCCGGCAGACCGAACAGCAGCAGCCAGAACAGCGGCGCCACGACGCCATCGCAGAAGCTTTCGGCCAGACTTTCTATGCCGGCCCGTGCAACGCCCGCCTCATCCAGCGCGGCCGTGTCGCGGCCCACGATCCGGGCCACCGCCTGCCGCGCGGCATCCAGATCCCCGCGCGCCAGAGCGCGAACCACCGGCGCCACATGGACATAGAGGCTGTTCTGCGCCAGCGCCGGCCATGCGGCGAACGCCAGCCATGGCCAGGCCATGGCCCCGCCCCAGCGGCGGATCGCCCATTCCAAAGCCAGACCGGCGCCCCCGCCCACGGCCAGCAACAGCAACAACAGGGCGAGTCCCGTCCAGCGGCGCAGCGGGCCGCTCCACGCCTCCCGGTTCCATCGCCGCTCCGCCACGCCGATGATCCGGGCGAAACCGCCCACCGGATGGCCGATCCGCGCATGCAGCCAGCCCGGCCAGCCAAGCGCCGCATCCAGCATCAGCGCCGCCAGGGCCACCGGCTCACCCATCGGCCAACGCCCGGTCAAGACGGGCGAGAGCCCTCGTATCGGCAGGCAGGCCGATCCGCAGCCAGCGCCGGTCCTCCTCGAAGGGGCGCGTCAGGATCGAACGCCGCGCCAGCCTGTCGAACAGGGTCCACCCATCTTCCACCTCCACCAGACGGAATAACGGGCATTCGCCCCGCGCCCCCAATCCGTGCCGCGCCAGCAAACCATCCAGTTGCGCCGCGTGCTCGCCCAGCGCCGTCACTGTCCCGTCGATCCAGCTCCGGTCGCGATAGGCCGCGCCGCCGAACGCGACCGCCGCCGCGGAAACCGGCCATTCCCCCAGCATCCGCCGCAGCTGTGCGACGACCTCTCGCGGCCCGAGCACAAAGCCCAGCCTGACACCGGCCAACCCGAAGAATTTACCGAAGGACCGCAACAGGATCAGCCGCCGCCCGTCCCCCACCTCGCCCGCCAGACTGCATGAAGGCACGGCGTCGGCATAGGCTTCGTCGACGATCAGCCATCCTCCGCGCTCCTCCAGCCGGGCCAGCCATTGCAGCAGGCGGGCAGGCGGCAGGATGCGCCCGTCGGGATTGTTGGGGTTGGCGAGCAGCAGGGCGATCGCTTCGCGAGGCGGTTCTTCATCGGCGGACATCGGGGCGCCATGCGCGAAAATCTCCGCATGGGTGCGGTAGCTGGGCACGCGCCATCGTGCGGGCATGTCCAGCATCCGCCCCACCAGCCGCAATCCCGCCTCGCTGCCGGGCACGGTGCAAAGATGATCGGGATCGACCCCGAAACAGGCCGCCGCCGCCGCCTCCATCGCCGCCAGATCGTGCGGATCGGGCAAATGCCGCCAGTCGATGGACAGATGATCGGACCCCGGCCAAGCCAGGGGGCTGATCCCGGTCGAGAGGTCGATCCAGTCCTGCCCGCCATAAGCGCCCCACGCTTCGGCCAGGCGGCCGCCATGCCAGGTGAAGCCGCTCATCGCGCCACCGCCATCGCCAGCAGCAGGGCGCTCTCCAGCAATTCGATGCCGGCGCCATGCCCATCCCCGGAGATGCCGCCGATCCGCGAGCGCAGCCAAAGACCCCAAAGCGGGATCAACGGGATCGCCGCCAAAAGGGCAGGCTCCCGATAACCCAGCGCCAGCCCCAATATCGACCAGAGGATAAACGGCTCCGCCCGCCAGCCGGCCCGGAAACGGCTGGCCAGTCCTTCATGGAGCGGCGGCAGCCAGCGCGTCCAGAATAGCGGCCCGATGCGCGCCACCATCGCCACGGCCGCCAGCATCCATGGCGGAAAGCTTTCCAGCCAGAGTCGCAACAGCACCAGCTTGGCCGCCAGTTGCAGGCCGATGGCGACAACGCCGAAGCTGCCGATATGCGGATCGGCCAGAACGGCGGACAGGCGGCTCCGGTCGCCATGCGCCGCCCCCGCCGCATCCGCTATGTCGCCCAATCCATCCAGGTGCAGCGCACCGGTCACGGCCACCCAGACGACCAAGCCGAAAAGCGCCCCCGCCCAAGGGTCGATGCGCATGCCCAGCCCGGCACCGCCCGCGACCACCAGCCCGACGGCAATGCCCGTTGCGGGCAGCCAGCGGATGGCGGCGGCGAAATCCCCCTCATCGACATCCTGCGCGGGCAACGGCAGGCGTGTCATCAATTGCAGGGCCAGCACCAGCCGCTTCATGCGGTCAGGCCCGTAATCTGTCCCGACCGCCCTTCCGGCCAGACCCGCAGGCTCAGCACCGCGCCATAGGGCAGGTCCACCGCCCAGCCCTGCCGCACGTCGAAACCGCACAGCACAGCCAGCGCCGCCCGTATCGCCCCGGCATGGCAGACCACCAATGCCGGCTCGCCAAGCATGTCCAGCCCGTCCCCGATCCGGGCGCGGAGGTCGGTCCAGCTTTCGCCCCCAGGCGGCGGAAATCCGTCCGGATCGTCCCAGAAGCGCGCCAGATCCTCCGCAGGCAGGAGCGCGGGGTCCGCACCCTCCCAATCCCCGAAATTCAGTTCCCGCCAGCGCCGGTCGACGTCAAGTTCGATACCCCGCTCCGCCGCGATCGCCGCGCCCGGCGCCCGCGTCCTGGCGAGGTCGGATGTCACCACCCGCGCGAAATCCAGATGCCGCGCCCGCTCGATGCAGAGGGCGATCCCCTCCGCTTCTGGCGGGGCGTCCAGATGGCCGAGCAACCGTCCGGCAAGCTGCGGCGCGCCATGGCGCATCAGGTGGAGGGGAAAGGCGTTCATAGCGCACCTGCCACCGCCGCTTCGGCAAAGGTCGCCATGCCGCCATGCGCTGCCAGAGCGGAACGCACGATCTGCGCCGCGACCGCCGCGCCGCTTCCTTCGCCCAGCCGCATGTCGAGCCGCAGCAACGGCTCCAGCGCCAGAGCGGCCAGCAGGCGTTCATGCCCCGCCTCCGCCGACATATGGGCGGCCATGCAGTGCCCGACGATCGCCGGATTGTCCTTCGCCAGCGGCGCGACCGCCGCGCAGCCGATGAACCCGTCCAGCATCACCGGCACGCGCAGCATCCGCGCCGCCAGCACCGCACCGGCCAGCGCCGCGATCTCTCGCCCGCCCAGCCGGCGCAACGTGTCGAAGGCATCGGCGCAATGCGCCCCGTGCAGGGCGAGCGCCCGCGCCACAGCTTCGGCCTTGCGCGCCAGCCCGTCGCCATCCACGCCTGTCCCGCGTCCCACCCAATGGGCCGCAGCACCCCCAAAGGCCTGCGCGCAGAGCGCCGCCGCCGGCGTGCTGTTGGCAATGCCCATCTCGCCCAGCAGCAGCAGGTCCAGTCCCGGTTCCACCGCCGCCGCCCCCGCATTGATCGCGCTCAGGCAATCCGCCTCGCTCATGGCCGCCGCGACGCAGATGTCCTCCGTCGGCCTTTCCAGATCGAGCGCGACGACGGCCAGCTCCGCCCCGCAGGCTTGGGCCAGCGCATTGATCGCCGCGCCGCCATGACGGAAATTCGCCACCATCTGGGCGGTGACCTCGGCCGGGAAGGCGCTGACCCCGCGGGCGGCCACGCCATGATTGCCCGCGAAGATCGCGGCGCGGATGCGCTCCGCCCGGGGGCGTTCCCGCCCCTGCCAACCCGCCATGAAAAGCGCGATCTCCTCCAGCCGCCCAAGCGAACCGGCCGGCTTCGTCAGCACCCGCTGCCGCGCCGTCGCGGCTTCGGTGGCGCCTGCATCCGGGGCGGGAAGGTCGGCCAGCGCGGCGGCAAAGGCCGCGCGGTCGTTGAACCGAATCATGAACAGACGAAGCCTTCGGGCGGCGTGCGGACGATGAAATGCCCCTTCACCCCCTGGGGCCAGTCCGCATAGCGCACCACGCCCTCGTCACTTTGGGCATGGCGCAGGGCATAATCCAGGATCGCGCGCGCGGCTTCCTCATCCGGCGTGAAGTCGCCCAGCACATAGCCGATCTTGCCCGTTCCGCGCACATGTACCGTGCAATGGCGCTGACAGGCGAAGAGGCAGGGCATGTCCTGAACAGCGACGGACGCATAAGCGGGATCGCCATCGCGTACCCTGTGCAGCGCCTCTGCCAGCAAGGCGCCGCCGCGCCGTCCGGCAGCATCCTCCCGCTGTCCCGCCGAAAGGCGGCAGGTCGAACAGACGACGACCGAAGCCCCCGGCCCCACGGCCCGCAGCATCAGCGATCGCTCCGCAAATCAGTCATTCCACATCCTCCCGCCCGACGGCATGTGCCCCGACGGGAACCGGGCAAGGGAGGACGGTCCGGCACCAGGCAGGCGACAGGCCTTCCCCCGCACGGTCCAACCGGCAAGGCGATGGCTGTCGTTCAGCGAGGGAACCCCCGTTCGGCCGGCACACCCTGTCCGGTCGAAGAACGACGGCGTCAGGCAGGTCTCCTGGCTCGCGGGTCGATGCTTTCCGGCCGCCTTCTCGGACCTTCATGGCCCAATGGCGCGATGGCCGGATGGCTCGCCGCTTACAGTTGCAGGGGCAGCGCGGGCGTTCCACCCGACTTCCCTTTTCATCCCCATGCGGGGAACCTGTCGCACCAGCGCTGATAAAGCCGCCTTCGTCCAATCGCAAGGGTGGAAAAACAAAGCCGGCCCAGCCCGCTCCAATGGCGCGACTTGTCCTCGTCCGGGCAATGGCAAAGCTTCTCTTCACCTGCGTGAACTGCTATTATCGGGCGATAGGGAGAGGGCCATGGCGATTCTGACGCGATGGATGGACTGGTTCTGCCGACTGTTCGCATGCACGGCTGAAAACGACATGCGGGTCAACGACCTGATCGCGCACCTCCGTTCCGACATCAACGAACGCTGAGCGGCAGGCGCGAAGCCGCTTTCCCATTCGGCCGCATTCACGGGAACGGGCGCGCCTCTCGCGGGTATTATGGCTATGTTGGCCAACGACCTCGGCACCACGCTCGTCCGCCTCTTTCTCGCGACCCTGCTGGGGCTCGCCCTGGGGTTCGAGCGCGAACGCAACGGCCATGATGCGGGCCTGCGCACCCACGGGCTGGTATCGCTGAGTTCGGCCATGCTGACCCTGTCCGCCCTGGAACTGGCGGAGGTCCACAAGGACAGCGACCCGATCCGCGTCGTTCAGGGCCTTGCCCAGGCCATCGGCTTTATCGCGGGCGGCCTGATCTTCGTGCGCGGCGGAGATGTGCGCAACATGACCACGGCGGCAAGCCTGTGGATGGCCGCTGCCGTCGGGATCACGGCGGGCGCCGGCCAATATGTCCTCGTGCTGGCAGGGTCGCTGATCGCGCTGCTGCTGCTTTCCCTGCTCCTCATATTCGAAAAGCATATCGGTCCGCCCGAGAGCGGATCGGACGATCCGGACGCCGATTCCATGACCATGCCCAACCGGCGCGGGTCCGCCCCGGAGCGCGAAAACTGAAAGCCGGCAAGATGCGTTGAAACGAGCGGCCGGAAATCGCCCGCCCACGGTCCGTCGCCCCTTCGCCCTACCGGATCGTCATTCCCGAAACCGCGCCGTCATCTGTGCGGGTCGGAATAGCCGGCGCATGATCCATCGCCGCCGGGTCGGAAGGGCATAGGCAGCATCTATGGGGCATATACCTTAATCGCATCTGGCGCGTTGGGCGCGTCTTCCCGATGCTGAAACGACATGAAGTTCAATGAACTGCGAACATCATTTTCGTCGCCTGGCGAGGCGGACACGCCCGCAGGGACGAGGCAGCATCTCGAGGTCAGCATATGGACGGCGTTCGCGTAGGCAAGAGAGTGATAGGCGCACAGGCGCCCGTCATCATCGGGTGGGAAAATATAGGCCGGGTGGAAGGCGGACCGCTCAAGCAGTTCATCTTCACCTGGTTCCAGCCCACGGCGCTGTTCGCGCTCATCGCCTTCTGGTACTATGCGCCCAATTCCATCGCCAAGGCGTCCACCGCCATCGGGATCGGCATCGGTTTCAGGGTGCTGCTGCTGGCGCTCGAATGGGTCAGCCCGCGCTATGAGAGCTGGCGCCTGACGTGGAAGGAACTGGTCACCGATCTCTTCTATGTCGGGCTGGGCTACACCATCCTGGACCTTGTCGAACATTATATCGGCAGCGGTGCGGTGATCGAGGCCATCCAGCACAGTTTCGACTGGGACAAGCTGGCGTGGTTCACGGGCCTGCCGCTGCTGGTGCAGGCTTTCCTGATCTCCTTCATTTTCGACTTCGGGCAATATTGGATGCACCGGGGGATGCATAACTGGTATCCGCTCTGGCTGCCCCATTCGGTGCATCATTACATCACCCAGTTGAACATCAACAAAGGCGCGGTCGGCAATCCCGTCGAGCTTTTCCTGATCGGGCTGGGCATTGGCGGGTTCTTCGACTTCCTGCCGAGGGCCGCCCTCCTTGCCGGCACCTTCGGTCTGGCGATCGGCACCTATCAGCACATCAATGTCCGCTTCAACACGCCGCGTTGGTGGCGCTTCCTGTTCAACACCACAGAACATCACAGCCTGCATCATTCGCAGGACTTCGAAGCGACCCGCAGCAATTATTCCAACACCTATATCTTCATCGATCGCATCTTCGGAACATGCGTCGATGGCGAAGCCGAATTGCTGGGACTGGAGGGCGGACGCCGGATGTCGATCCGCGAGCAGATGACCTATCCCTTCACCGAAGGCTGGAAGACGATCAAGGAACGCTACGACCGCCCAGCGGCGGTGCCGGCTGAATAAGGCAACTGCTCTTGCAAAAAGGGGATCATGTGACAGCGCGTTTCCTGGACTGGATCTGGCATATAAAGGGCAGCCTGACGCTCGCCTCCGGGCAATCGGCCGATGAGGCCATGGCCAGGCTCGGTCCCCTGTTCCGTCAGGCCGGCACCAGCCATGAGCGTATTGGCGACACGCTGACCTTCAGCAAGAAGGATCAGGCCGCGCAGGACAGGATGTCCATCTTCGATGGCGGCATTCTCAGGATCGAGAGGGAGCCGGCCGGGCCGGTGCTGCGCTATTGCCTGACCAGCCGGGCATTGCTGTTCTGCTTCCTGGCGCCGCTGCTGTTCCTGAGCTTCGCCGGGCTGACGATCGTCGCCGGCAAGCTCGCAAAGCCAGCGGCGCAGGAGACGGTGAAAAAGGACGACAAGAAGGACAAGGTCCTGCCGCAGCACTGGATCGACAAGGCGCTGGGCGCGCCGGCGCCTGAAAAGCCCAAGAAGGACGACAAGAACAAGGAGGATGGCAAGACGCCAAAGCCCACCGCGGCCTATGTCTTCGCCGGCCTGTTCGCCGCGCTCTACGTCGTGGGACGCATTCTGGAGGGCCGGCTCGTCAAATCACTGTTCAGAAAGAGCCTGCTGAGTTGACGATGGCTGCATCGGTTCGGCTGCGCTGCTGGCCGGGCCGAAGGAATCGAGCGGCAGGGCGCCGTCGAGCACGAGTTCGCCGCTGGCGATCCTGCGCTTCAGATAGGCGAAGGTCTGCGCCGTCTGGTTGAACAGATGCTCGCCGCCCTTGAGCGGGGCGTAACGGGGCTCCTCCCCGCGCACGACCGGGGCAACGACATAATCATAGTCGCAGGCGTGGAAGAGCGCGAAGGAATAGCGTTCTTCCCTGACCTTCTTCACGCGGTGCCGTGTCGCGGCATAGCGGCCGTTGGAGAGTATCTCCATCATGTCGCCGATGTTCATGATCATCGTGCCCTCGACCAGGGGAACGTCGATCCACTGGCCCTGCCGGTCGATGATCTGGAGACCGGGCGCCGTTGCGAACAGCAGGGTGAAACATTCGTAATCGGTATGCGCGCCGATGCCCTGGCGGTCTTCAGCGGTCGCGTCGAAGGGATAATGGATCAGCCGAAGCTGGCTGGGGGGATTTCGCAGATGCGCCTGGAAATGATCTTCGTCGAGCCCGAGCGCCAGGGCGAAAGCGCGGAAAAGCTGGCCTCCGATGCCCGTCACATGGCGGTAATAAGCCTGCACGTCTTCGCGGAAGCCCGGCATTTCGGGCCACAGATTCGGACCCAGCAGCGGTCGCCTGCCCTCGGAGCGCACATAGTCGCAATTGACGTCGAACGCCTCTTTGAGGTCGCGCTGGCCGGCGGCGAATTGCTCCTCCCCCACCGGCACATAGCCGCTGTGGTTTTCCGAAAGGCCGATATAGCTCTTCATCTTGGTGTCGGCGTCGAGCGCGAAATAGGCCTGCGCGCGCGCGACGATCCTGCGGAACAAGGCATCGTCCATCTGCGCGCCCGCTATGTAGAGGAACCCTGCCTCCACGCAGGCGCGGTCGAGTTCACGGGCAACGGAAAGCCGATCCTCAAGCCTCGGGCTGTCCAGTTTCGAAATATCGACGAGCGGCAGGACATGGTGCTGTGTCATGGGTGAGGAGCGTAAATCCCCCGGGGCATAGCGATAGATGGACCCATGCTATGATTTCCATCGATTTGATCTATGAGCGGAGCAGTCCACCGCCTATGAAGAGCCGCTCTATCTTCCAGGAAAGCAGCACGCGCATGAACGATCGAACGCCGCTGATCGACAGGAAATTTGCCAGCCGGGTCGATTGGAACCTCATGCGGACCTTCGTGGATATCGTTCGCGCCGGCGGCATAGGCGCGGCGGCGCGACGGCTCAACCGGCAGCAGCCCAGCATCAGCGCGGCGCTCAAGCGGCTGGAGGACCATGTCGGGACGGCGCTGCTCCACCGCACCGCCACCGGCGTGGAGATGACCGCGGCCGGCAAGGCGATGATGGCGCTGTGCGAGGACATGCTGGAATCCGCCCGGATGATGCCGCATGTGATCGCGCAGGCGACCAAGCGGGTCGAGGGCATCGTCCGCATCCAGATCGTGTCCGGCCTGGTGTCCGCCGAGTTCGACGAGGCCATTGCCAGCTTTCACCGGCGCAATCCGGCCATCCACATCGAAATCCGCGTCTCTCCCTGGCGCCAGCTTCTCGATGCGCTGGAGCAGGGCGAGGTGGAGATCGGCGTGGGCTATGACAGCAGCGTTCGGGGAAGCCTGATGTACGAACCGCTGCTGATCGAGCGTCAGCAGCTCTATTGTTCGCGCAGCAGCCCCTATTTCGGCTATCGGGTGAGCCGATTGGGCGAGTTGAAGGATCAGGGTTTCGTCCTGACCGGCGATGATGAAATAGAGGCGATCACCCATTTGCGCCGGCGCTATCGGCTCGGCACCGTGGTGAGCGGCCTTGCGGAGGACATCAATGAGGCGCGGCGGCTTATCAACATGGGCGTAGGGATCGGCTTCCTTCCCACCGCCGCTGCTGCAAGTGACGTTGCAAGCGGCCGTTTATGGCCCATGCTGTTCGCGGATTTCGAGCCCGCTTACGACATCTTCCTGCTCGCCCGGTCGGAACCGGCGCGGGACACAGCCACGCAGCTTTTCTGGGATGAGGTCATCCGGCGCGTGCGTGCGCAACGGGCATAAATCCAGTCTATGGCTTTCATCGGGATTTTCGACCTCCCTTCATGACGCAGCGCAGCGCAGTGTGAATGCACTGACAGGAGCTGCGGCATGGAAACCAGCCTCAAAGACCGGCTATTCAACCTGATCCCGCCTGCCATGATCGCGGTCGTCCTCAGCTTCTGGGCGTTCGGACCAAGGTCTCTGGTCGAGCATCCCTGGGCTCTCACCGTGACTTCTCCCCTCATCGTGATCGCCATCCTGCTGCTGGAGGCTGTGCACGAACGTCATGCCGGCTGGCGCATGAACAGGCGGGAGTTCCTGACGGACCTTTATTATTCGGTCCTCAGCGCGACCGTGATCGCCTGGCTGACGCAGAAACTGGCCGAGGAACCGCTGGTCGCCCTCAAGGCCTCGCTGGGGCTGACCACGGCATGGGCGAGCCATCTGCCCTGGCTGGCGCAGGTCGCAATGGTGATCTTCCTCATCGAATTCGGCCAATATTGGATGCATCGGCTGATGCACAATTGGACGCCTTTCTGGCTCACCCATGCGCCGCATCACCATATCACCCAGCTTAATGCGGCCAAGGGCGCCGTCGGCAACCCGATCGAGCTGTTCCTGATCAGCCTGAGCGTCGTCGCGCTGTTCGATTTCGACAAGACGGCCATCTTCGCAGCCCTGAACACCATGGGCGTCATCTCCGTCTTCGCCCATGCCAATGTGCGCGCCGACCCCCCGATCTGGTATTCGTTCTTCTTCACGACGATCAGGCATCACAGCCTGCACCATTCCACCGACTATGAGAGCACGCGTTGCAATTACGGCAACTCGCTGATCCTGCTGGATCGCATCTTCGGAACATATCGCGAGGGCGAGGGCATTCTCGTCGGGCAGGACGACCGCAAGCGGCTGACCATCCGGGAGCAGACGATGTTCCCCTTCGCGCCGATGATCAAGAAATTCAAGGTCTGGCGCGCAGCGAAGCAGCCACGCGGCGCACTGGCTGAGGCGGGCCCGGCCGATGATCTGGACCGGGACGCTGCGGGAGCAAAGGCCGCGGCATGATGGCGGCCCGCTCCGGTCAGGCCATCGCAGCGCGCAGCGCGCTCGCCCGGGGCGATATCGATGCCACTCAGCGATTGGCCGCGACGCTGGTGTCGGAAAATCCCGGCGATGCCGAAGGTCACTTCCTCCTTGGCGTCGCAGAATCGAGCATCGGCCGCGTCCATGCCGGCATCCAGCATCTCGGCCGCGCGGTCGAACTCGATCCCCAAGGCGAATATCGCGCGCAGCTTGCCAAGCTCTTCACTCTGGTACGGCAGGACGGGGACGCCGCCGCCGTACTGCAGGATGCAGAGCATGCTCTCCCTGCCGATGCCCTGAGCCGCGACACGATGGGCTGCGTCTATGCCCGCCTGGGCGACCACCCGGCCGCGCTCGGTCATTTTTCGGCAGCGGTGCGGCTCGAACCCGGGAACAGGCAGTTCCGCTACAACCAGGCCGTGACGCTCAACTTCCTCGGCCGGACGGAGGAAGCCGAAGCCGCGCTGGAGGCGTTGATCGCCCTGGCGCCGGATGATGCCCGTGCCCATCACCTTCTCTCCAGCCTGCGCAAGCAGTCAGCCGGGCATAATCATGTCGAGCGCCTCGCGAAGGTCCACTCAGCCACCGGGGACGGACGGGGCAGGCTGCTGCTGGGCTATGCTCTGGCGAAAGAACTCGAAGACCTCAGCCGTCCGGAAGAAGCACTGGAACGGCTCTGCGCGGTCAATGCCGAGCATCGCCGGACGTTGCGCTACGAATTTGCGCGCGATGCAGCGACCTTCGACGCGATAGAGGCGAGTTGGCCGAGCATCGCTGCGGCTCCCGCGGACGACGCCCCCCGCGATGCGCCGATCTTCATCATCGGGATGCCGCGCACCGGCACGACGCTGGTCGACCGCATTCTCTCGTCTCACCCCGACGTCGAAAGCGCTGGCGAACTGCAAGCCATGCCGCTCGCCGTCAAGAAGGCGGCAGGCACGCGCACGCCCACGGTCTTGGACCCGGAGACGATCGCCACGGCTGCCGCCAGCGACATGGGCACGATCGGCCGCGACTTCCTGCAACGCGCCAGCCATCACCGCCGCGACCCCGGCCGGAGGTTCATCGACAAGTTTCCGGGTAATTTCCACTATGCCGGGTTCATTGCGCGGGCCCTCCCGGCGGCCAACATCGTCTGCCTCCGTCGCCACCCGATGGACACGGTGCTCAGCAACTTCCGCAATCTCTTTGCCGTCAATTCGCGCTATTATGACTATAGCTACGACCTTCTGGAGATCGCCGCTTACTACGTCCGCTTCGACCGGCTGATGGCCCTGTGGCGCGAAGTCCTGCCGGGGCGGGTCATCGAACTGCGCTACGAGGATCTTGTGGCGGACCAGGAAGGCCAGAGCCGCCGCCTGCTCGCCCATTGCGGTCTGGAATGGGCGGATGAGTGCCTGTCCTTCCACACCAATGATGCGCCGGTTTCCACGCCCAGCGCGGCGCAGGTCCGCCGGCCGATCTACCGCGACGCGGTTGCGCGGTGGAAACGGCATGAGCAGGTCCTGGAACCCGTTCGACGCTTCTTCGAACGATCCGGCATTTCCATCGACTGAAAGGGAGCGCGCGACCATGCCCAGATCTGGAACATTCGCCTTCTGCATGGCCCTGGCTGCGGGGTTCGTGCAGCCAGCCGCCGCCGCTTCCTCCCCACGGACCCGTCTGGTGGAGTTTCGGTCGGAAAACTGCCTGCTGATTTCCGGCAGTCGCGACAATGCCGCTTCAAAGGTCAGCGTCAATGGCCACATCGTGCCGGTCGAAGGCCGCCATAACTGGCGGGTTCGCTTGCCGGTCAGCACCGTCCGGTCCTGGTCCGCTCCCATGGCGCGAACGGTTACGGTCGCGGTCGAGGGATTGAGCCATGAAGCCGATCTGCCGATCGGGCTGCTCGGTCATGCTGATGACCTTGCGATGCTGGTGGTCAGAGCGAAGTAATAACCGCTATGGTCATAAGTAATAAAAGAACATATTCGGAATAGATATTGTAAGTTTTCTCTCCTGGGCTTATCTACGCGCCAGCCGCCGAAGAGCGGTGCTCGTTTTTCGCACAGGAGAAGATGATGAAGATTGGGCTCATGTGCCTGGCGGCTTTCGCCTTCGCGACCCCGGCAATCGCTGGCACTACCGGCGGCAATCCCTTCGCTCAGGACACCGCGATCCTCGACCTCAAGGGGTTGGACCTCTCTACCGCCTCTGGCCAGCAGAGCCTCGCCATCCGCATGGATCAGGCGGCGCGGGCCGTTTGCGGCGATCATTTGGCGGGCGTGCACCTCGCTCTCGAATCCAAGGCGCGGGATTGTCGCACTGCGGTTGCGGCCGACATCCGCACCCAGATCGAAGCCCGGCTTGCCAAGGCTGGCGATAAGTCGCCCGTCCAAATGGCTTCCGCCCGCTGAAAATCTGCTCCGCGGCGCTTGATGGCGCCGCGGACGCCTCATTTCGCCAGCTTCGCCGGATCGGGCCACCAGGTCAGCGTGTGCACGTCATGCGCGGACGTCCAGATGCCTGAATCCGTGAAGCGCAGCGCGCCGCTGCCTTCAGCTTTCCCCACTCGCGCCCTGACCGTCATCGGCTTGGGATCGATCACGACGAAGGTCTGATCCTCCGTGGTGCGCAGCCACACCAGCCCGCCGCCCGTATCGATGTCGCCCCATTTCAGCACTGCGCCGACCTTCACCCGGCCAGCCACGTCGCCGGTTTCCGGGTCGATGCGGACGACCGTTCCGTCGCCCTGCTCCTGAACCCAGACCCCGCCTTCCCCGGCCGCAAGGAAACCCGGCTCCTTGCCCAGTGCCGTCGTCTTGACGACGCTGTCGGTCGCGGGGTCGATGCGCTGGATCGAGCGGCTCTCGCTGCTGACCGCCCAGACCGATCCGAAACCGAACGCCAGATAATGGGTGCCGGGATTGACGGGGATGGTCGCCGTCACCGCGTTCTTCGCCGGGTCGACGCGGGATACGACGCCCTTCTGATCGCTGGCGACCCAGATCGATCCGGTACCGGCGACCACATTCAGTTCGCCCTTGGGATTGGCGATGCCGGTGGGGATGGTGGCAGTCTTCCGCGCGGTCTTCGTATCGATCTTTATGAGCGCATTTTCCTGGCAATCGGCCACCCAGAGCGCTCCGTCGGACAGGGCCATGGCGCCGCAGGGTTTCGACATGGCGACGGCGGCAAGCCTGCCCTGCCGCGACCAGCGCTCGACCCGGCCGGCATTGGTCGCCCAGACGCTGTCGCCGTCGACCGCCAGGAAGTCCGCAAAGCCCGGCACTTCGATCACCTGCTCCGCATGGGCCATGGAAGCCGCACATCCCGCCGCCACTGTCATGATCAATCTCCTGAGCCTTTTCATGCCTTGCCCTTTCCTCGCGAAGATCAGGCGCGCTGCGCGATATAGGCGCGCCATCCGCCCAGGGCGGTGATGTCCTCCGCTCCCGTCAGCGCGCGCGGCTCTGCAACGAAGCCCTTGACGCTGCTGCCGTCGGCCAGCGTCACCGTGCCTATGGCAAGTGGCGCCGGCACCTCGACCACGAAGCTGCCGAACTCGGCGATGCCAAGCTCGTAAACCTCCAGCGCGATCGATCCGCCGTCCTCGCTGTGCACGAGCGCAGGCTTGGGCGGCACGCTGTTTGCGATCGCATAGAGACGGTAGTTGGGTGCCGTTTCGAAAGCACCCACGAACTTCGCGTCGCGGGAAGTGAGTTGCCAGTGCAGCGGCATGTCCTTCAGATGAGCGCCGACTACAGCGAGTTTTACGGTTTCCATTTTGCCCTCCAGATCGAGCGGTGGCGGCGACGGAATATCCGCCGCCGAAATATAGGCGTCGGCGGCGTCGAGCAGCGCAACATCGCTGTCGGCGGGACCGATCAGGGTGATGCCGAACCCGGTCGCATTCGACCTTATGCCGGCGGGCACGGCGACGGCGGCCATGTCCAGCAGGTTCACGAAATTGGTGTAGAAGCCCAGGGCGCTGTTCAGCGCGATCGGCGCGGCCTTGAGTTCCGCCACCCGATAGGTCGTGCCGGTGGTAGGGAAGGCGAGCAGGTCGATGCTCTCCCAAAGCGTATCGGCGTGACGCTTGAGTTCGGCAAGCCGATAGATGCCGTTGAACAGATCGACGGCGCTTATTTCCAGTCCCGGCTCGACGACTTCACGCACGGTCGGGTCTATCGCGTGGGGATGGTCGGCAAGCAGGTCCGCGATGGCGGCGGTCCGCTCCGCCACCCAAGGGCCGCCATAGAGGAGCTGCGCCGCTTCCTGTAGCGGCGCATAGTCGATCTCCACCAGCTCGGCGAGGGTGGAGAGCCTGTCGAGCGCCCGGTCGTAAAGATATTCGGACTGAGCATCGCCGAAGAAGGCGCGCTGGTCGCGGCGAGGAACGCCGATCCTCTTGCGCCCGATCGGCCGGTCGGCAAGCGGCTTGGAATAGGGGTCGGCGGCATCGAAGCCTGCTGCGATAGAGTCGACCAGCCGGGCGTCCGCCGTGTCGCTCGTGAAGGCGGTGATGCAATCGAGCGTGCGGCAGGCTGGCACGAGACCGCTGTTGCTCCACCGGCCTTTGCTGGGCTTGAACCCGATCAAATGCTGGAAAGCGGCGGGAACGCGGCCCGATCCTGCGGTGTCGGTGCCGAGTGCGAAGGCAACCAGTCCCGCCGCCACGGCGACCGAGGAACCGGAGCTGGAGCCGCCGCTGACATAGGACAGGTTGTAGGCGTTTCTGGGGCTGCCATAGGGGCTTCGCGTGCCGTTCAGTCCCGTGGCGAACTGGTCGAGATTGGTCTTGCCGACGCAGATCGCACCCGCCGCGATCAGCCGCTCAACGACCGTGGCCGAAGCCTTCGGCCGATAAGTGAAGGCGGGGCAGGCCGCGGTCGTATCGAGCCCCTGGACATCGATATTGTCCTTCACGGCGAAGGGAACGCCGGCCAGCGGCAAGGCTTCGCCCGCCGCCACCCGCGCATCGACCGTGCGGGCGGCCTCGATCAGGGCGTCCGGCGCGACCCGGCTGATCCAGATCTGGGGCTGAACCGCGTCATAAAGGGCCAGACGCGCGATCGTCTCTTCGGCCACCGCAACGGCGCTCATGCGCCCCGCCCTGACCGCATCGGCAATCATCGACACGCTGCGGCGGTTCAGCCGGTTCCCGGCTGGCGCGGTCATGCGTGCCTCCTCAGCGCCATCATCGGCGCGCCGGGCTGCAGCGACTGCCGCTCCTGCACATAGAGCGCCTCGACCCTGCCCGCGCCCGGGCTGTGAACGGCACATTCCATCTTCATCGCCTCTATGATCGCGATCGTTTCGCCGGCATCGACCTCGTCGCCGGGCCCAACGAGCAGTTTCCACAGGCTGCCGCCGAACGGCGCTTCGACCAGATCGGCGCCATCGGGAACTTCCACGGCGTCCGGCTGCGGCTGCTCAGCTTCGGATAGATGGGCGACGCGGTCGAATTCGCCGTTCCGCTGCCACTCGGCTCGCTCCTCATCGAAGGCGCTCTGTCGTCGCGCCTCAAATTCCGCGATCGACTTCGCATTGTCGGCAAGGAAAGCGCGATAATCGGAGAGGCGGAATTCGCACGGCTCGATCCTGATCGAGCGTCGGCCGCTCGGAAAATCGCGCCGCCATTCGACGAGTTCGTCCGCGCTTACAGGATAGAAGCGGATCTGGTCGAAAAAGCGCAGCAGCCAGGGCTTTCCCTCGGTGAAGGCGTCGGTCTGCCGATGGGTATTCCACATCTGGATGGTGCGGCCGAACAGTTGATAGCCGCCCGGCCCTTCCATGCCGTAGATGCACATATAGGCCCCGCCGATGCCAACGACATTGGGCGGCGTCCAGGTGCGCGCTGGGTTGTATTTGGTGGTGACCAGCCGATGCCGCGGATCGACCGGCGTGGCCACCGGGGCGCCCAGGTAAACGTCGCCCAGGCCCAGGACGAGATAATTGGCCTCGAAGATCAGATTCTCCACGGCCGCGGCATCGGGAAGGCCGTTGATCCGCCGGATGAACTCGATATTGTCGGGGCACCAGGGCGCATCGGCGCGGACGGCGCCCATATATTTCTCGATCGTCTCGATCGTGGCCGGATCGCGCCAGCTGAGCGGCAGGTGGACGATACGCGACGGGACGACGAAGTCCGCCAGATCGCCCAGCCGCTCCTCCGCCGCCATCAGCATGTCGAGGGCGGCTCGCTGATCCATGATCTCCCCGTCGAAATGCAACTGGAGGGACCGGATTCCGGGCACGATGTCGACAATCCCGGCGGGATCGAGCCTTTCCAGCTCAGCCATCAGCGCATGCGCCCTTATCCGCAGCTCGATATCCAGCACGATGGGGCCGTATTCGACCAGGATATTGCGGTCGCCTTGCTGGCGATAGACCGTGCGCGGGCGATCCGGGGTGGCCGGGATTTCCGCAAGGATGGGGGTGAGCGTGCCGATGGGCCGGGCTGGTCCGCCCCCAAGCGCCGTACCCGATGCGATCAGCCCGCGCTGGTGCAAATCCGCCGCGCGCGCATCCTCGACATCGACCGGCACGAAGCGCAGCTTGTCGCCGGGCGCCAGCTGACCCATGATCCAGCGATCGGCGGCGATCACCACGAAGGGGCAGACAAAGCCGCCGAGCGAAGGGCCGTCCGGACCCAATATGATCGGCATGTCGCCGGTGAAGTCCACGGCCCCGATCGCATAGGGATTGTCGTGAATGTTGGACGGGTGCAGACCCGCTTCCCCGCCGTCGGTGCGCGCCCACCGGGGCTTGGGGCCGATCAGCCGGACGCCGGTACGATTGCTGTTATAGTGGACCTGCCACTCCGCCGTCACGATTTCCTCAATATCCTCGTCGGTGAAGAAATCGGGCGCCCCGTGCGGGCCATAGAGCACCCGCAAGGTCCATTCATTCGTCAAGGGCGGCAGCGCGACTTCCGGCAAGGCAGGCCCGACCTCGTCACCGGCCAGATGCAGCGTATCGCCAGCCAGCAACCGGCGCGCGGCATGTCCGCCGAACTGGCCAAGCTCGAAGGTGCTGCGACTGCCGAGATAGGGCGCGATGTCCAGGCCGCCGGCCATGAGGATGTAGCCGCGTATGCCGCCGCCCCTCACCCGGCCAAGGCTGAGCGTCCGCCCCTCCCCCACGTCGAAGGCGACGCCACGCGGCACCGGCGTTCCGTCAAGCTTGGCGTCGAAATCAGCGCCGGTCAGGCAGATGCGCGCTGGCGCGTTGAAGGTCAATGTCGGCCCGGTATGGAGCACTTCCAGGCCAGCCGTGCCTTCGGCATTGCCGAGCAGCCGGTTGCCCAGCCGGAACGACTGGTCGTCCATCGGGCCCGATGGCGGAACACCCACGGCCCACAGTTTCTGCCGGCCGGGCCAATCCTGAACGGTCGTCGCCGTGCCGCCGCTGACGACCTGGATGCTGCGCGGATGGAAGGCGATGCCGTCGAGGACGCGGGTCGAGACTTCCCCACTGACGAAGGGAGACGAACGCACCACCTCCCGAAGCCAGCGCAGGTTGGTTTCGATCCCGTCGATACGGCTTTGGTCCAGTGCCGCCTGCATGGCGGATACGGCTTGGGCGCGGGTGGGCGCATGCACGATCAGCTTCGCCAGCATCGGATCGTACCAGGCGCTGACCGTGCTGCCGGCCATGCACCAGGTTTCGACGCGAATGTCGGGCGGAAACGCAACCGCCGTCAGCGTGCCGGAGGTCGGGCGATAGTCGAGCGCGGGATCTTCGGCGTAGAGGCGCACCTGCACGGAATGGCCATTGGGACGCGGCGGCTCCCTGTCGAGGAAGGAGAAGTCTCCGGCAGCGCCGCGGATCATCCATTCGACAAGATCGATGCCCATCACCTCTTCGGTGACGCCATGTTCGACCTGAAGGCGGGTGTTCATCTCCAGAAAGAAAAATTCTTCCCGTTCCGCATCATAGAGAAATTCGACGGTGCCGGCCGACCGATAGGACGCGGCCTCGCCCAGCCGCGTGGCGGCAGCGATCAGCGCGCTGCGCACCGCGTCGGGCAGCAGGGGCGCGGGCGCTTCCTCGACCACTTTCTGGTTGCGGCGCTGGAGCGAGCAGTCCCGTTCGCCCACCGGCATGACGCGCCCCTCGCCATCGCCGAATATCTGCACCTCGATGTGCCGTGCGCGCCGGATGTAGCGTTCCAGGAAGATGCCCGCGTCGCCGAAATTGCTTTCGCCCAGACGCGCGACGGCGGCGAAACTCTCGCGGACGGCGGCCTCGTCCTCGCAGACGCGCATGCCGATGCCGCCGCCGCCCGCAGTCGCCTTGAGGATCACGGGGAAACCGATCTCACGAGCGGCGAGTACGGCCTGCGCCTCGTCCCTGAGCAGATCCGTGCCGGGCGCGAGCGGAACATCGTGCGCGGCGGCAAGCTCGCGCGCGCTGTGCTTGAGGCCGAAGGTGCGGATATTATCCGGCGTGGGGCCGATGAAGATGATCCCGGCCTTCGCGCAAGCCTGTGCGAACTCGACATTTTCAGCGAGGAAACCGTAACCCGGGTGAATGGCGCCAGAGCCCGTCCTGCGGGCCGCATCCAATATGGCCTCGATGTTGAGATAGCTTTCCGAGGCGCGCGCACCGCCAATGCAGACCGCTTCGTCGGCCAGTGCAACGTGGAGCGAATCCTCGTCGGCTTCGGAATAGACCGCGACTGATCGCAGGCCCATCCGGCGGAGCGTGCGGATGATGCGGGTGGCGATCGCTCCGCGATTCGCGATGAGGACGGTATCAAACCTCATGCGGCGACAATCATGCGCACGGGCGTCGGGTTGAAACCGTTGCACGGATTGTTGATCTGCGGGCAGTTGGAAACCACCACGATGACATCCATCTCCGCGCGCAGGTCCACGGTCAGGCCGGGCGCGGAGATGCCATCGACGATCCCCAGCGATCCGTCGGCCTCCACCGGCACGTTCATGAAGAAGTTGATGTTGGAGACAATGTCGCGCTTGCCCCGGCCTTCGCGCAGATTCGCCTCCAGGAAGTTTTCGACGCAGGCATGTTCGGCCTTGGTGTGGTGGCCGTAGCGAAGCGTGTTGGATTCGCAGGAACAGGCGCCGCCGATGGTGTCGTGATAATCGACGGACGTGGCGGTGATCGTCATCATCGCCCGTCCCTCGTTGGAACGCAGCACCGCGCCTTCGCGAAGGAAGAGATTGCCTTGCGCGGCGACGGTGTCCTGCGCGCTGTAACGCTCCGCATCGTCCTGCGCGGAATAGAGGAGGAAATCGACCGCCTGATTCCCTTCCAGATCGACGATCCGCAGGGTCTGGCCGGCTGCGACATGATGCAGCCAGGGCGCTCGCGCCGGCACGATCACGTCATGGAGGACAGTGCCCGGAAGGCCGGACAAGTGAATATCGACGCTCATTGAGGCGTTTTCCTTTTAACGGCGGAAATAGTCTTCGACATTCTCGAAGGCGCGCAGGCCTTCTGGAGTGGCGGTGCGGATGGTATCGTCGGCGGGAGTGACCGGACCGCGCCAGGCCGTCGCGCGAAGCGGCGTCACGGTCCAATCCTCGCGCGGGTCCAGGACATGCGGGCAGTTCGCGATCACCACGATCACATTCATCTCGGCGCGCAGCACCAGGCTTCGCGCCTGGGCAAAGGGGCCTAACTGCGGCACGATCGCTCCGTCGGCTTCGATCCGCACCCCCTTGAACAGGTTGACGCACGGATGCACGTCGCGCCGCTGGAGGCCGTGTTTGGCGACGCCGAGCAGGAAGCGGTCGCGTCCGCTGGGCGTCGGGCCGCTATTGGCCCCATTGCCATATCTGGCCGCATTCGTCGCAGCGTTGGAGGTGCCGCAGAAGGCATCATGCGTCCCCGCCCCATCCTCGACAAAGCTCATGAGGACACGGCCCATGTCCGACAGCAGCAGCTTGCCCGTGCCGAGATAGGCGTTCCATTGCACTTTCACCGTGTCGGCGACGTTGAGCCGTTCGGTCGGCAGTTCGGCGTTGAAGATGAGGAGGGAAGCACAGGCATCGCCCTTGAGGTCGATCAGCCGCAGGCGGGCGCCGCGCGGCAGACGCCGCGTTGCATAGCCGCCCGCCGCGATCGTCTCTTCCCACAGAAGATCGTCCGCGGGCACGCCGTCCGGCAGGTCGCCGGCCACCGGCGGCAACACCGGCATGGCTTCCACCGCGGTCCCGGCCTTGGCGCGGGCATGGTCGCGGGCGGCGGTGGGGTTGGTAAGGGCCGTCATGCCATCACTCCCTTGGTCTGTTTGCTGGATTCCTGTTCATAGAGCGGCGGCAGCAGGGCGGTTGTGGTGACGAGCTGGAGCTGGTGGACGCCGCGCACCCGCCGAAGCGCATCGCACAGTTCCTTGAGCAGCGAGGCAGGCCCCTGCACCAGCAGCACCTCAAGCGACTGGTCATCCTCCAGAAAGACATGCTGAGAGGAGATGACCTCCTTCAGATAGTCCGCCTGCGTCTGGGCAAGCTGATGCCGCACGCGGCCGCGGTCGCCGCGATAGACGATGGTGATGGTGCCGGCCAACATCTCGTCGGGCCGGGTAAAGGCCTCATGTTCGGCAAGCGCATGACGGATGAGTTCGGCGATGAGCTGCGAACGCGACGGCAGTCCGCGTTCCTCCACCATCATGTCGAGCTGCCGGAACAGGTCCGCCGGCAGGCTCATGCTCAGCCTTGCAAGGCCCGCAGATTCGCTACCCATGTCCAATCTTCTCCTCATGATGCCGGTCGCCGTTTTCCGGCGCGGCTATCGCCTCTTCCCCGGCCGCGTCGCTCGCGCGTTTGCGCAGGGCGAGGTCGTAAACAGCCGTCGCGCCGAAGCGGTGCGGGGCGTGCGGGTCGTGACGGCGCTTGTCGAGCGCCAGCACCCGCGTCCCCAGGTTGAAGGCTTCGTGGATGTCGTGAGTCACCATGATGATCGTCAGCGAATAGTCGCGCCAAAGCCGGGTGATCAGCCGGTGCATGTCGGAACGGATACCCGGATCCAGCGCGCCGAACGGTTCATCGAGCAGCAGGATGCGGGGGCGCTTGATAAGCGCCTGCGCGATGGCCAGACGCTGCTGCATGCCGCCCGAAAGCTGTGCGGGATAGAGGTGAAGGCTGTCGCCAAGGCCGACGGCATCCAGCATTTCGGTGGCTTCTTCCACCGCCGCGCTGCGAGCCCTGCCGAACAGGCGCGCCAGAAGCGGCGATTGGGCGCATTCCAGCCCGAAAACCGTGTTCCGCAAGGCCGACAGGTGGGGAAATACCGAATAGCGCTGAAACACGACGCCCCGATCGGGTCCGCATTCAGGCGTCAGCGGCATCCCGTCGAGAAGGATGGAACCCCGCGTCGCCGCTTCCTGGCCGAGGATGAGACGCAGCAGGCTGCTTTTGCCGGCGCCCGAAGGGCCGATGATCGACACGAAAGACCCTTCCTCGATATCGATCGTCACGCGTTCGAGCACGATCTTCTCGCCATATTCGATCCAGACATCACGAAGAGAGAGAAGCGCGCTCAATGGCTGACTCCGTGGGCCCAGGGGAACAGGCGCTGGCTGAGGAAGGTGAGGGAAAGATCCATCACCACGGCCAGCAGCGCGATCCACGCGACATAGGGAATGATGACATCCATCGAGAGATAGCGGCGGACGAGGAATATGCGGTAGCCAAGTCCGATGTCGGATGCGATCGCCTCGGCCGATATGAGGAAGACCCAGGCCGGCCCCAGCGACAGGCGTACGGCGTGAAGCAGGCGCGGCATGGCCTGGGGCAGCGCCACCCTTATCATGATCTGCCAGCTGCTCGCCCCCAGCGTCTGCGCCTTGATGATCTGCTCGCGCGGCAGGGCAGCGACGTGCGCGGCAATGTCCCGCACCATGACAGGGGCTATGCCGATGACGATGAGCGCGACCTTGGCAGTTTCCCCCAGGCCCAGGGCGATGAAGAGGATAGGGAGCAGCGCGATGGGCGGGATCACGGCGATGCCCGTTACCAAAGGTCCGAAGGTCGCCCGCACGGGGGGAAGGATGCCGAGCACCAGCCCCACAAGAAGCGCCGCGAGCGTCGCGATGCCCAAACCGATGCCAAGCCGCTCCAGGCTCGCCAGCGTATCCGCCCAGAATAGCAGCTGTCCCGTCAGCTGGTCCGGCTGGAAAAGCAGCCCGGACATCGCCTTCGTCATGCCGTCGGGCAACGGCAATATCTTGTCGAACTGATTGGCGGCGTGGCGCTGAGCCGCCAGGAAAAGATAGAGCAGGACCAGCAGCAGGATCGGCACCGCCCCCAGCAGCAGCCGGTCGCCTCGGCTGACATGTCGATTCACCCAGCGCATATCATCATCGTCCTACAGAGTGGATCGATCGGGGCAGCTCAAAGCTTTCCGTCGGCCGCCAGTTTCATGAAGCTTTCGTCGAACCGCAGCGTCACATGCTGCGCGTCGCCCAGCGTCTTCCCGCCGGCGAAGCTCATGCCGACGGCATCGGCTGAGGCCGCGCCCTTGAACAGGCCATGGGCGAAGCTGAAATCCCGCACCTGCGCCATGCTTTGAACGAGTGCGGGGGCAGATGTGGCCGCCACGGCGGATTTGGGATCGGCATAGAGATGCGTGGTCGCCAGCTGGCTCTCGAACACTTCGGGTGTCGTGCCCGCCAGCTTCGCCATGGCCGCGCGTGCCGCCTTGCCCTGCGCGTCCTGCCTTTTCATCAGCGCCATCGTATCGAACCAGATGCCGGTCAGCGCCTTGCCCAGATTCGGATTGGCTTTCAGGGTCGCCGTATCGACCACCAGCAGATCCAGTATTTCACCGGGGATCTGGGCCGAGCTGAAGACCTCCTTCGCCCCGGCCTGTCCCTTCATGACCGAAAGCTGCGGGTTCCATGCGACCGCCGCGGTGACGTCCGGACTGGAAAAGGCCCCGACGATATCAGCGTCGGAGGTGTTCACGGTCTTGATGTCGGTGGGCTTCATCCCCGACTTCTCCAGCGCGCGGGCGAGAAGATAGTGGGAGACCGAAAGTTCGACCAGATAGACCTGCCTGCCCTTGATCGCTGAAAAATTGTCGGCGCCCTTGAGCAAGATGCCATCATTGCCGTTCGAATAGTCGCCGACTATGATCGCGCTGGTATCTTTCCCGCCGGCGGCCGGAATCGTCAGGGCATCCATATTGGTCACCGTCACGCCATCGAATTTGCCGGCGGTATATTGATTCACCGATTCAACATAGTCGTTGACCTGAACGATATTGATCTTGATGCCGTATTTATCCGCCCACTTCTTCACGATTCCGGCCTGCTGGGCATAGGGCCATGGCATCCAGCCAGCGTATATCGACCATCCGATGTTGAACTCTGTCTTCGGCTTGGAGGGGGCGTCCGGCGCTTGCGAGCAGGATACAAGCAAAAGCGCTCCAGCCATCAGAGCAGCCCGGCCTGCATTGCGGAACATTCGGATCATTCTTTCGTCCCCTTTCGGCAAACACTATTGCAAAGCAGCACGGGTCTGTCCACCAAGAATTATTACCTTTAAAGTTTTAGGTAATACTCTCCATCGTGGCGGAAATCCGGGGTCCGGCGCCCTGACACCCGCCGTCGGGCCGGCTGAGCGACCGCGCCGATGACCCGCCCCTCCCCGCGAATCGACCAGTTTGCGTTATTTCGACGGATAGACGGCGGCAGCGTCGATCCGTTGGTCGGGGTTTGCGATTCGGGGCCGAACGGTCCCACATAATTCCCACACCGGTCCCACCGCCATTCCTCCCACCAATATTCGAATCGGTCTTCATCGTAAGAAAACCGCCATATTGTGCGTCGCACCCAAACATTGCAGTCATACTGAGCAAGTGCGAAATTATTACGCTTGACCCATTACGTAATATCCATACCGTATAGTTGATCGACCGCTCGTCGAAGCGGCGCAACAAAAGGGTAGATTAGCCGGGCAGTCACCGGCTTGAAGTGAGGGTTCGTGAATCGAAGAACGGCTCGCAATGCTGCTCTCTCAGGCGCTATGGCGCCGGTCGCCAGCAATGCGCGGCATTGTGACCTTGCCGGTTCATCGCACGGCGCTCGAACAGATCAAATGATGATTGCAGCCGCTTCGGTTGCAAAAGACCATGCACATCATGGCATGACAATGACGACTGGCCGGGAACCGGCCGACAAGGTGCCGGCCTAGCCAGAGCGCCAGGGAGAAGGATGTCACTTGAGGCTCAACTGCAAGGGGGTCGAAGTGACTATGAAATTGTTTCGCAATACATTGCTTGGCGCGACCATTCTTATGGGCGTTGGGACCACTTCGGCTTTCGCTCAAGGCGCCGCGGATGGTGCTGACGGTGCAGGCGGCGAGGGCAACGAGATCGTCGTGACGGCCACTCGGCGTGCGGTTTCGATCCAGGACGTGCCGATCAACATCAGCGCCGTCGGCCAGGAGCAGCTCGCCCGGCAGCGGATCGACGACGTGCGCGACATTGCCGACTTTACGCCAGGCGTGACCATATCGGACACGGGCCCGGGCTCGACCGGAACGATCGTGCTTCGCGGCCTCAACGCTTCGGATTCCAGTTCCACCGGCAATTCCTATGACACGGCCTTGGGCGTCTATCTCGGCGAGGTTCCGCTCTATTACGACTTCAAATTGCTCGACATCGCGCGCGTCGAAACGCTGCTCGGGCCGCAGGGGACACTCTATGGCCTTGGCACCCTGGCGGGCGCGATCCGCAATATCCCCAACCGGCCCGACACTGACAAGATCGAGGGCGAGGTGCATAGCCGCCTTTACGGCAAGGGCCACAGCGGCAAGCTGGGCTATCAGGTCGACGGCGTCATCAACATCCCGATCGTCAAGGATCATATCGCCTTCCGGTCGGCCACGGGCTATTTCTACGATCCCGGCTTCATCGACTATCCGCTGCTGCTCCAGACGCCGGGCGTTTCGCTGCCCCAGCCGGATGGTCCGACGAGCATCTCGCCCGCCGGCTATGCCGCGAACCTGAGAAAGGAGAAGGACCTCAATTTCGAGAAGACCTTCACCACCCGCAACCAGTTGCTGTTCCAGGTCAGCGAGGATCTGAAGGTCAATTTCACCTACGCGTTCCAGCAGACCAAGACCGATGGAGGTCAATATAATAGCGACGGCGTACTCGGAACCGGCAAATATCAAAGTGCGGCGCGTTATATCGAGCCGGTGAAGCGCCGTGCGCACCTGGGAGCGATGGAAATCAACGCCAACCTCGCGGACATTGCCGATCTTGTTTCGACAACTGCCTATACCGATGTCAAGAACGACAATCGGACGGACAATACCGACCTTCTGCTCGATCTCGATTATGGCTATGAATCCTTCCCCGCTTTTTCGAGCTGGAACGAAAGCCACGATCGCCGCAAGCAGTTCAACCAGGAAGTCCGCTTCGTTTCCCGCCATGGCGGTCCGTTCAACTGGGTGCTGGGCGGCTTCTACAATCAGCAGAAGCGGCTGCGCGAATATACCGAACATGTTCCGAATCATCCCTGGGTGGAATTCGGAACGCAACCCAACCCCGACGAAGTCGAGTATAACAGCTTCAACAAGTCAAAAGTGACGGAGAAAGCAGTCTTCGGTGAAGGCACGTTGAGGATCATACCCGAATGGCAGGTGACGGCAGGCGTGCGCTATTTCGGCTATACGTCGGACGTCAGCGGACGCGCGGTACTTCCACTGCTCGGCGATCCGGTCAGCCCCTATGATCTTCCTTCTGCCGGCGGCAAGTCGAAGAAGAGCGGCTGGGTGTGGAAGTTTAACAGCTCCTACAACTTCACGCCGGACATCATGGTCTATGGCACCTACAGCAAGGGCTATCGGATCGGAGGGCCGAACACTGTCGCGCCCTGCGTCCTGCCACTCGATCTAACGCAGCAGAATGTGTGCGCGCTGCCCAATGAAATCCAATATGGCCCGGACACCACGAAAAACGCGGAACTCGGCATCCGCACCCAGCTTCTGGATCGCAAGCTGACGTTCAATTTCAACGTCTTCCAGATCAAATGGAACGGTATTCAGGTCGATTCTGCCACCATTAACGGCATCGTGGGCATCACCGTCAACGGCGGCAAGGCGAAGTCGGAGGGCTTCGAAGCGTCGTTCCAGGCCAAGCCGATAGGAGGATTGTCGATCCAGGGAACATATTCCTACACCGATGCCAAGCTGACCCAGGATGTTCCGGGGATCATCGCGGTCAACGACCCGGCGGGAACCTATCCCAGTTCACCCATTCAGCTGGACGCGCTATCGGGTGATCGCCTTCCAGGCTCTGCAAAGAACAGCGGCAGCCTGGGCGCGACCTACACCATGCCGTTCATGGCCGGGAACCTGGTGGCGGACTGGACAGCGACCTATCGCGGCAATGTCGTGACGCGGCTGGGCTGGGACCGCGCCTATGGCGACAAGCTTCCGGGCTATGTGCTGCACCGCGCCTCGCTGGCCTATGAAACGGACCGTTACAGCCTCGTCCTGTTCGCGAACAATATCTTCGACAAATATGCGGTGGCTTCCGTCTCCAATGACCGCTCGCGCGTGGGCCTCAACGATGGAGTGGTACTGCGCTATTACAAGCAGACCGTGATCAATCCGCGCACCTTCGGCATCGAAGCACGCTTCAAATATTGATCTGATGATGCTGCCGGGGCGCCATTTCGAAAGGATGGCCCCCGGCGAGCGCGCAAAGTCATCCCAATGCTGCCTTGTATGAAAGGGAAAGGGCCATGGCCGCTGATGCGCGCAGGGTTCGACGGGTACGGACCCTTGGATTGAGTGCGGCGCTCCTGATGGCGAGCGGCTCGGGATATGCCCCGGACCTGAAGGCAGCTTGCGTAGCGCTGCCGAAGCTCTTCGCGGAAAAGTGGATCGACGGCACGCTGCCGCAGGAGCCCTTCACCCAGGTCCAGCAACTCGACGAGGACAGTTTCGTCATCCGCCAGTCGGTCAAGACTAATTTCGAAGCGCCCTTCCTTTATCTGCTCTTCGGGCGCGACAGGGCTTTGCTGATCGACACAGGGGCCGAAGGCGGCCGCATCAGGCCGACAGTCGACCGGCTGGTCGCGCAGTGGCTGGCCGCTCACGGACGCCGTTCGATCCCGCTCGTGGTCGCCCATAGCCACAGCCATGGCGACCATGTTGCCGGGGACGCCGCCTTCCGTGACCGCCCGGATACGACCGTCGTCGGGCTGAAGCCATCGGACGTGGCCAGCTTTTTCGGCATCTCCCCTTGGCCCGAGGGAGTTGCCAATTTCGACCTGGGCGATCGCGCGCTCAGCGTCATCGCAACACCAGGGCATCAGGCCGCCGCGATCATGATCTACGACCCTCGCCTCAAGATCTTGTTGTCGGGCGACACGCTCTATCCCGGCCGCCTTTACGTGCCGGTAAATTTCATGGCCGACAATCGCGCCAGCATCGAACGGCTGGCAGCCTTCGCGGCGAAGCATCCGATCTGCGCCGTCATGGGAGCTCATATCGAGATGACGTCCGAGTCGGGGCGCGACTATGGGCATGAAGCGTCAACCCATCCAGAGGAACATCCCCTCCCCTTGCCGGCGCAAACCATTGGTGAACTCCAGACCGGCCTGCGAGAGCCGCTGGAGACAGCCGACCAGCGGCAAGTCCACGATCACTTCATCATTGTCCCGGTACCCGCCCGCGCGGAATGATCCGGCGGCGTCGGAAGATTGCCTTCAAGATCAGAGCAAAGTCTGTGATTCTGGCGCAAGATCGATATGCCTCAAGTTGGACGTCACAGTTGGCCCAATCCTGAACGATATTCCCACAAGCCACCACCTTATGGGCTGGTGGGGCACAGAGCCTCGAACAATCCTGTCCGCCTCTCCTTCGGGGAATGGCAGCTTCTGCTGAAAGACGCTCGGCGCACCCGCGGCTTTCCCAAGAAGATTGTTCTCATGGCTGCGCTCCTCCCGATCACGAATTCAACGCCGCCCGTCGGTCCAGAATCTGCTTGAGAGGATTGGGTTTCCCCGGCGCCACACGCCGAAGGGTATTCGTATCGTGATGGTCGAACGGGTCGGGCCTGCCGTGGACGGCAAGAGTGGTGTGAATATCATAGCTCCAGCTATCGTCGCCGTCGAAGCGGATGTCGATCCGGTATGCATCCGTTCGAAAACCATATTCCAGGAAAGCGGTCGAGCATATCCCATATTGCGTCTGACCGCGTGCCGCGACCAGCGACAAATTGTCGTCGCCGACCTTGGCGTGGCCCGCGGCCAGCGCCACCTGCCCACGGGGAATAGCCAATGTCTGCAGGATCAGCCCGGTTGCCGGTTCCCATAGCCAGTAACCGACCTGATCGTGGAAGGTGATGTCCTCTTCCTCGGTCGTGATATGGGTGTGATAGCGCAGGCCGTAGAAAAGCTGCGGCCCGTTGGTTTGAGGATCGATGGCATCGAACGAAACGCGCTCAACGAACACGCGCCGCTCGGGAGCGTCTGCCTTGGGGTTGATATCAACACCCTTATGGGCCTCCCAGCGACCGGCCAGCCTTGCCAGCGGCCCCAGATTGGCGAGCGTGTCGGGGTCGACGCCGGTTGGCTCGGTAAAAATATCCTGAGGAAACGGATTCATGGCCTTTCCCTGCGAAACGAGTGGAACCCGCAACATAGGACCTGATCCTGGTCGACCCAAGGACTCAATTCCTTGCCTGGTTCATAGGCTTAGGGCAAAAAATATGCCGCTCATCGCGTGCGTGAACGTGGACAGCGCGGGAAGGAATATCGGTGCGCCCGTTGCACGCATTGCCGGGATGGGAGAAGAGGCGGGCGATACGGACGGAAACCCTCGTTACGATTCGCGGCATGATCCAGTGCAGGGTTCGTCCCTGAACCGCTTGAGGAAAGAGATATGAGCAAGGACATCATCATCGCTGGCTATGCCCGGACGCCCATGGGCGGCTTTCAGGGCGCACTTTCCAGCGTTTCGGCGCCGGAACTGGGCGCCGTTGCGGTGAAGGCGGCGGTCGAGCGCTCCGGCGCCGCGCCGGAGGCCATCGACCGCATCTATATGGGCTGCGTCCTGCCCGCCGCCCTCGGCCAGGCGCCCGCGCGGCAAGCGGCGCTTGGCGCGGGCCTGCCCCAGTCGGTGGAGGCGACGACGGTCAACAAGATGTGCGGTTCGGGCATGCAGGCGGCAATCATGGCGGCCGAAGCGCTGAGCGCCGGGGCCGTGGACATCGTCGTCGCCGGCGGCATGGAGAGCATGACCAATGCGCCCTATGCCCTGCCCAAGCACCGTTCCGGCGCGCGCATCGGCCACGATCGGGTCATCGACACGATGATGATGGACGGGCTGGAGGACGCCTATGATCGCGGCAAGCCCATGGGAGCCTTTGCCGAGGACACGGCCCGCGATTATCAGTTCACCCGCGCGGAAATGGATGCCTATGCGGTCGAAAGCCTCGCCCGCGCCACTGCGGCGATCGACAGCGGCGCCTTCGCTGCGGAGGTGGTGCCTGTCACCGTCAGGACGCGCGGCGGCGAGGTCCAGGTCGACAAGGACGAACAGCCCGGCAATGCGAAGCCGGAGAAGATACCCTCGCTGAAGCCCGCCTTCGCCAAAGACGGTGCGATCACGGCGGCGTCCTCCGCCTCGATTTCGGACGGCGCAGCCGCGCTGGTGCTGACCCGTGCGGATGTCGCTGAGAAGCTTGGCCTTGCCAGGGAGGCGCGCATCGTCGCCACCGCATCCCATGCCCATGCTCCCGCGCTGTTCACGACTGCCCCGGTCTTCGCGATCCGCAAGGTGCTGGAGAAGGCGGGCTGGTCCGCCGGGGACGTCGATCTCTACGAAGTGAACGAGGCGTTTGCCGCCGTCGCCATGATCGCGATGCGCGACCTCGACATTCCGCATGACAGGATCAACGTCAATGGCGGCGCCACCGCACTGGGTCATCCCATCGGCGCCAGCGGCGCGCGCATCATCGCCACGCTGGTGGCGGCATTGAAGGCCCGCGGCCTCAGGAAAGGCGTCGCGGCGCTCTGCATCGGCGGCGGCGAAGCGACCGCCGTGGCTCTCGAAATCCTCTAAGACGGATAGAGATAACAATTTGGACCGGCGCCGTCCTTCCGGATGGCGCCATCCTTTAATCCATGTCTCTCAGGTTATGGATTATGGCGCGGCGCGACTCATCGCGATGGAACGTCCTGCACGCGGCTGAAGTTTTCCGTTCAGTCGATGACCGGAGCCATGGAGCCAGCCGATGCTCGAACATATTCCCGCCTGGATGGGCAGGATCTTCACCAATGTCCGCGCCGGCCATGAAAGGCTGGCCATCGTCAGGGCCGGGCTGCAGGGAACGGCGCCCATGATCCCGCTGTCCAGCCCGGCTTTCGCTGCCGGCGGCCGGCTGCCGATCCGCTTCACGGCGGATGGCGAAGGGGTATCCCCGCCGCTTGTCTGGGGTGAGGTGCCGGCAGGCACGGCCAGCATCGCGCTGATCGTCGAGGACCCCGACGCGCCCACACCCAATCCGCTGGTCCATGGTCTGCTCTGGGACCTGCCCGGCGATCTCCGCCAGGTGGACGAGGGGGAGATTGCGGAGGGCAAGGAGGCCACAGTCGGTTCCGTTGGCCGAAACAGCTATCTTGCCCAGGCCTGGCTTCCGCCGGACCCGCCGACGGGTCATGGCGAGCATGATTATATTTTCCAGCTCTTCGCCCTGGCACAGTCCATTGATCTGGGGCCGGGGCCCGGCCGGTCCGACATCGTCAAGGCGATGGACGGCCAGGTGCTGGGGGTGGGCGTGCTGGTCGGCACCTATTCCCGCGGCGATCCGGCGCCCGTCGGACATGTCGGCCCCGGCCTGGCGCGCGGTTAGCCCGGGAACAAGGCAGGCGCCTCGTCCGCCTGAACCGGCCGACGCCGATCCTTGGAACGTCTCCGCCCTCAAACCGTTCGGGACATGAAACAGAAACAAATCAGCCTCGCCCGACCGGCGTCCAACCCAGGTTAGTTCGCGCTGCGTAATAAACCGATAGAAAAGCGACAGGAGGGTCGTGCCATGGGCGATGAAGACGACACCGTTCATTATGACGGCACGGAAGGCGGCTGGGGCTCGATCAAGGGCATGGCCGAAATCGCCTGGCGCGAGAAGCCGACGCCGGCCGTCCTCAACACGCTGCGCCGGCAAAACAAGGTCAAGGGGTTCATGTGCGTGTCCTGCGCCTGGACCAAGCCCGCCCATCCGCATGCCGCCGAATTTTGCGAGAACGGGGCCAAGGCCACGTTATGGGAACTGACCAGCCGCCGCTGCACGCCCGAAGTGCTGGCCAGGCACAAGGTCGGCGAGCTCAGGACATGGAAGGACCACGACCTTGAGCAGCTTGGGCGGCTCACCCATCCGATGCGCTTCGATCGGGCGAGCGACCGCTATGTGCCCTGCTCCTGGGAAGAGGCGTTCGAGGCGATCGGCAGGGAACTCAAGGCCATCGATCCCCGCGCCGCCGTCTTCTATTCATCGGGGCGGGCCAGCCTGGAAACAAGCTATCTCTATGCCCTGTTCGCCCGGGCCTATGGTCACAACAACCTGCCGGACAGTTCCAATATGTGCCATGAGACGACGTCCGTCGCGCTCAAGAAGCTCATCGGCTCCCCGGTCGGCACCTGCGTGCTGGCCGATTTCGACCTGTGCGACGCGATCTTCTTCTTCGGGCAGAATACGGGCTCCAACAGCCCCCGGCTGCTGCATCCGCTGCAGGAGGCGGTGAAACGCGGGGTGAAGATCGTGACCTTCAACCCGATCCGCGAAAAGGGTCTGGAAGTCTTCAAAAATCCCCAGAGCCCGACCGAAATGCTGACGCCCAAGGCGACGCAGATCTCGACGCTCTATCTGCAGGTCAAGGCCGGCGGGGACATTGCCGCCATCACCGGACTGATCAAGCATGTCCTTGCCGAGGAAGAAAGGAAGTGGCGCGAGGAACAGCGCCACGTCCTCGACATCGACTTCATCGAGCAGCACTGCACCGGATTCGAAGCGCTCAAGGCCCATGTCGAGGCGACAGGCTGGGAGGAGATCGAGCGCGAGAGCGGCCTTGCCCGCGCCGACCTCCGGCAGGCGGCGCAGATCTACATCGACGCTCCCCGCTCCATCGCCATGTACGGCATGGGCCTGACCCAGCATGTCCATGGCTTCGAAAATCTTGCGGCGCTCACCAATCTGTGGCTGCTCAAGGGCAATATTGGCCGCGACGGCACCGGCATATCCCCGGTCCGCGGCCATTCGAACGTGCAGGGCCAGCGGACGGTCGGCATTTCCGAAAAGCCGGAACTGGTGCCGCTGGACAGGATCGCCCGGCAATATGGCTTCGACCCGCCGCGGGAAGAGGGCATGAACACGGTGAAGGCGTGCGAGAAGATCCTGTCGGGAGAGGTGAAGGCCTTTATCGGCCTGGGGGGCAATTTCGTCCGCGCCATCCCGGAACGCGAGAAGATGGAGGCGGCCTGGCAGCGTCTGCGCCTGACGGTCCAGATCGCGACCAAGCTCAACCGCAGTCACCTCATAAACGGCGAAATCGCCTATCTTCTGCCGTGCCTTGGACGGTCCGAGGAAGACATGCAGGCATCCGGCCCGCAGGCGGTGACGATGGAGGATTCTCTCTCCTGCATCCACGGCTCGCTGGGCAAGAACAAGCCCGCCTCCGACCATCTGAAGTCGGAGGTGGCGATCGTGACCGGAATGGCGAAGGCGACGCTTCCCCCCAATCCAAAGCTGGAATGGGACGCATGGACGGCGGATTATGCCAGGATCAGGGACAGGATCGAGGAAAGCTACCCGGACCAGTTCCACGATTTCAACGACAGGGTGTTCACACCCGGCGGCTTCTACCGCGGCAATTCGGCGCGGGAGCGGATCTGGAAGACCGAGAGCGGAAAGGCGCAGTTCACCGTTCCCAAGACGATGAGTTCGGTCGGCTTCGAACCGGCGGTGGGCCGTTACAGGCTGGTGACCTTGCGGTCGAACGACCAGTTCAACACGACGATCTACGGCTATTCCGACCGGCTGCGCGGCATCGAAGGAACACGTGACGTCGTGCTGATGAACCCTGAGGATATGGGAGCCGCCGGCCTTCGGGAGGGCCAGGTCGTCAGCCTGGCGAGCGATGCCGGGGATGGCGTTCATCGTCAGGTCGACGGCCTGGCGGTCACGCCCTTCCTGCTGCCGCGCGGCTGCCTGGGCGCATATTATCCGGAAATGAATCCCCTGGTTCCGCTCTGGTACCACGACGAACAGTCGAAGACCCCTGCGGCCAAGGGCGTTCCCGTCCGCATCGTCATCTGAGATGCGGAAGCGTGGGGCAGCGGCATTGATGGTGATCCTGCTCGGCGGATGCAGCCAGGAAGCGCGCGACCTCGGCCCCGGCCTGCCGCAGACGGCGCCGCATGGCAATGCGGACCCGCGGATCGACGCCTATCAGGGGAATTTCTACCAGATCGCACAGGGCGGCCGCTATTTCGCCTGGTATGGCTGTTCGCCCTGTCACAGCGAACAGGCAAAGGGCGGCGCCCGATTGTCCGATGGGCAATGGGTTCAGGGCGGGGGCTTCGCGGACGTCTACCGGTCGATCGCGACGGGCCATGGCGGCGCCTATGGCCGACGTGTGCCGGTCGAGCAGCTTTGGCAGATCACGGCCTATGTCCGCGATCTGCCGCTGCACTATCCCGAAAAGCGGCGGCGGCTCCTGCTCGACCAGAAGGGCGAGCCGCAGGAATCGGCTTGGTCCGGCCCGCAATGAGACGATCGACATCGGTCATCGCCATGCTGATCCTGTCCGCCTGCACCGGCGTCCAGTCGCCGCTCGCGCCGGCAGGGGATCAGGCGTCCGCTCTCCACATGCTCCTGATCGTCATGACGGTGGTCTGCGGGCTGGTCTATCTGCTGGTGATGGGCGGGCTCGTCTGGGGCGTCATGCGCGCCCGCTCGCACCGCCGAAAGAATGAAGGACGCGCTGAAAAGCAGGTGGACCGCGCCCTCCATGTCGCGGCGGGGATCATCGTCGTCGGGCTCACCATCCTCATCACCGCCAGCTTCTTCGCTGACCGCGCCCTGTTCGCAACCCGCGGGCAGGACGCCATGGCCGTGCGCGTGACCGGGCATCAATGGTGGTGGCGGATCGAATATCGCGATCCGGCGAGCGGGCGCTGGATCGAGACCGCCAACGAACTCCATTTGCCGCTGGGCCGCACGACACGGGTCGAGCTTGCGTCGGGAGATGTCATTCACAGTTTCTGGGTGCCGAACGTCTCCGGAAAGATCGACATGATTCCCGGCCGTCGCAACCTTCTCGACCTGACGCCGCGTCGAACGGGCTGGTTTCGCGGGGCCTGCACGGAATTTTGCGGCGCGCAACATGCCCATATGGCCTTCGATGTGAAGGTGGAAGCGCCTGCCGACTTCGACCTCTGGCTGAAGACGCAGGCAGCCCCGGCGGCATCCGGCGCGCCCGCCACAGGGCGCGGAGCCCAGCTTTTCGCGACGAAATGCGCGGCCTGCCACAGGATCAGGGGCACATCGGCAACGGGACGGGCGGGACCCGATCTCACCCATGTCGCCGCGCGAAGGTCCATCGCCGCCGGCACGCTGCCCATGACGCGGGGCGCGCTGCAAGGCTGGATCACGCAGCCCCAGGCGTTGAAGCCCGGTACGTCGATGCCGGCCGTGCCGCTGCTGCCTGTAGATGCCGATGCGCTCGCCGCCTATCTGGCGAGGCTCAGATGACCGCCGACGCGACCCTGATCGAACGGCTGGACGAAAGGTGGCGCGACCCGCCGGGCCTGTGGGGTTTCCTGACCACGGTCGATCACAAGCGCATCGCCGCGCGCTACATCGTCACGGCGCTGTTCCTCATGTTCCTGGCCGGCATGCTCGCGCTCGACATGCGATGGCAGCTGTCGGTCGCCGAAAACACCCGCATGAGCCCGCAGCTCTACAGTGAAAGCTTTTCGCTGCACGGTTCGACCATGTTGTTCCTGGTGTCCGTGCCATTGATGGAGGCCATGGCCTTCTGGCTGGTGCCGCTGATGCTCGGCACGCGCAACATGGCTTTCCCGCGCCTTGGCGCCTTCAGCTTCTGGCTCTATTTCGGCGGCGTCCTGACCCTGTGGATCGCCCATGCGATCGACATCACGCCCGACCTTGGCTGGTTCGAATATCCCCCGCTCTCGGGTCCATCCTACAGCCCGGGGCATCGCGCCGACATCTGGGCGCAGATGATCACCTTCACGGAGGTTGCCGCGCTTGCCGCCTCGGTCAATGTCGCGGCGACCATCCTCAAGATGCGGCCCCCGGGCATGACGCTGGCCCGCATGCCGGTATTCCTCTGGGCCATGCTGATCGCATCGATCATGACGATCCTGTCCATGCCGGCGGTCATGCTCGTCACCTCCATGCTGATCGCCGACCGGCTCGTCTCGACCCATTTCTTCTCGCCCGCCGGGGGCGGCGACACGCTTCTGTTCCAGCATCTCTTCTGGTTCTTCGGGCATCCGGAAGTCTATATCATCTTCGTGCCCGCCACCGGGTTCATATCCTCCATCGTCGAGACCTTTTCGCGGCGGACGCTGTTCGGCCATGCCGCCCTCGTCCTCTCCATGATCTCCATCGGCGCGCTGGCCTTCGGCCTGTGGGTGCACCATATGTTCGCCGTCGGCCTGCCCCGCCTGGGCAATGATTTCTACACCGCTGCCAGCATGGCGATCGCGCTGCCCGCCGGATTGCAGATCTTCTGCTGGATCGCAACGATCTGGCTCGGCAGAATCCGTCTTGCGACGCCGATGCTGTGGATTCTGGGCTTCGTCGCGACCTTCGTCATCGGCGGCCTTTCAGGCGTGATGACCGCGTCGGCCGCTCTCGACCTGCAACTCACCGACACCTATTTCGTGGTGGCGCATCTTCATTATGTGCTGATCGGCGGGGCGATCTTCCCGCTTTTGGGGGCCTTTGCCTATTGGTACCCCAAGGCGACCGGGCGGCTGATGTCGGAACGCTGGGGAAAGGTCGCCTTCGTCCTGATCGTCGGCGGCTTCAACCTGGGCTTCATGCCGATGCATTTCCTGGGCCTGATGGGAATGCCCCGTCGCGTCTATACCTATCCGCCCGGCATGGGCTGGGAAACGCTGAACCAGGTCGCGACCGCTGGCAGCGCCATCGCCGTGGCGGGCGGGCTCGTCTTCGTGGGCAATGCGCTATGGGCCTATTGGCGCGGCCAGCCGGCGGGCGACGACCCATGGGGCGGATCGACGCTGGAATGGGCGTCCCCCTCCCCGCCGCCGCCGTACAACATGGCGCATGTGCCCGTGGTGCACGGCCTGACCCCGATGTGGGACGATGCCGGGCGGCTCGACGTCATGGACGGCCTTCGCCCGGACCGGCGCGAAGTGCTGGTGACGTCCGTGACCGACGCCATTCCCCTCTACAGGCAGAAGAGCGCCGCGCCGTCGATCTGGCCGCTGCTGGCGGCGCTCGCGGTCTCCGCCATGTTTATCGGCAGCATCTTCACGCCTTGGGCCATTGTCGTCGGCGCGGCCCCGGTCGCCGCCACCCTGACGGGATGGTTCTGGCCCAGCCGGCCCCGCTCCCGATCGGGACCATTGGGGGTGAATGCATGAGTCCTTCCCGGTCCATCCGGATCGTCGGCGATCTTTCCACCCTGCCGGAAAGCGCATCGGGCCCGCGCCATCTGGTCTGGTGGGGCAATATCGGCTTCATGGTCATAGAGGGGACCGGCTTCGCGCTCGCCGCCGCGGCCTATCTCTACCTTATGACCCAGGCCCCTGCCTGGCCGCCCAAGGGCGACGCCTTGCCCGGACTTTTGTGGAGCGCGATCTTCACCATCGGCCTGCTGCTGAGCGCGGTGCCCAATGTCTGGGTGTTGCGCTGCGCCAGGAAGAAGCATCTGGGCGGCGTGCGCTGGGGTACGCTGGCGATGGCGGTCATCGCAGCCTTGCTCTTCATACCCCGCGCGTTCGAGTTCGCGCATCTCGGCATATCCTGGCATCAGGATGCCTATGGATCGATCGTCTGGACGCTCCTCATCCTCCACACCACCCATGTCGTCACCGACTGGTTCGACACGGTGGTGCTGGGCGTCTGGCTTTTCACCCATGAGGTCGGAGACGATCAGTTCGCGGATGTGGAGGACAATTCCAATTATTGGACCTTCGTGATCCTATGCTGGCTGCCCGTCTATGCCCTCATCTACTGGGCGCCGAGGGCGCTATGACGCCCAGCCGCCTCAGCATCCGGGCGCGGGCCTGGATCGGCCTGCTGCTGCCGCCGATGACCTGGTTCCTGTTCGAACAGGGCCTTTCAGCACTGCTCCATGCCGATTGCGGGCGATGGCGGATCGGCCTTGCTTGGGGGGTGGTCAGCATCGCCCTTTGCGCCTTGGCGGCGCGCATCGCCTGGCCCCTGACAGGGTCGCATGGCCCCCTTTCCCATCCCTGGCTGGCGAGACTCGCCATCGCCGTCGCGGGCATATTCGCGCTGGCGAGCGCCTTCCAGACCCTCGCATTGCTGATCGTGCCGCCATGCGTCGGATAGGCGTGATCCTTCCAGCGGCGGCGCCGGGCTGTCTCGTCCATGCCGGCGCAACGATGCGCTTCACCCGCAAAGTGCCGAGGCCTGCCCATGGCTAGCCGCCCCGTCCCCTCAAGCCTCGTCTGGCTGGCAGCGATCCTTCTGCTCGCGATCTGCGTCACGCTTGTGGCGGGCGGCGCGATCTATCTGGAAACCAGGGCAGCCGATGAAACCCGCGCCGACGCCATGACCGGCGGACATTCGGAAAGGGGCCGGGCAGCCCTTTATCGCCATGGCTGCGGCGCCTGCCATGTCATTCGCGGCATCGACGGCGCGAACGGCATGGTGGGGCCGGACCTGACCCATGTCGGCCAACGCGCAAGCCTGGCCGGTTCGCTCCCCAACGATCCGGAGACGATGGTGCGATGGCTGATGCATCCGCAGGCGCTGCGGCCCGGAAGCGGCATGCCCGAACAGGGCCTGTCGGAGCGTCAGGCACGCGACATCGCCGCCTATCTCTATGCCCGGAACTGAGGGGAGGCATGGCACAAACAGGGTTCCACCAAGCCGAATCCTGGGGCCGATTCAGTTCAGGGTGGGCCGAAAATGGCAGTTTTCCGTGACCCGGAGCGCAGCATATTCAAAGTAAGCGAGCACCGGAAGCACGGGAATGGAAGCTGGGCAGGTGACTCGATTCAACCATTTGCAGGCCGCCATGAGCCTGAATGTAGATCGGTCCTAATGCGCGTCGCCGGATGGACGCTTCACCTTTCTGATCTGGCCGATCCCCAGGAAGACCGTGATGATCGTCACCGGGAACAGCGCGACATCGATCCAGGCGGGCAGATGCCATCCCTGAAGCTCCAGCGCTTCCTTCAGATGGTGCCAAAGGCCAAGGGCATAATAGCTGATGGCCACCACCGACAGCCCTTCCACCGTATGCTGGAGCCGCAATTGCAGCGCGGTCCGGCGGTCCATGGACGCCAGCAGGTCGCGGTTGCGGCGGGCAAGGGCGGTGTCGACCCGCGTGCGCAGCAGGGCGCTGGTCCAGGCGGTCCGCTGCGCCAGATCCTCCAGCCGGCGGGTGAAGGCATCGCAGGTGCGCATGGCCGGCAGCAGGCGCCGCTCGGTGAAATCGTCGAGCGAGCGGTAGCCCCGCACCGGCGCGACGGCGAGGCGGCGAATGCGGTCGCGGCAGATTTCCGCATAGGCCTGCGTCGCGCTCATGCGGTAGCGGGTGCGCGCCACGATCCCGGCCAGCTCCGCGCTCAAGGCGGACAGTTGCTCCAGCACCTGATCGGCATCCGCATCCTTCTGCGCGACGCGGCTCGTGATCGCGGTCAGCCGCTGTTCGAGCGCGGTGAGCAAGGGGGTCGCCTGTTGCGCCTCGGGCAGGCCGAGCAAGGCGATCTTGCGGTAATTGCCCAGTTCCTGGAGCCGCTGGACCAGTTGCGAGCTTTCGCCGCCTTGCAAACCCTTGTCGTGGATGAGCAGCCGGCCGAAGCCGTCGGCATGCAGGCGGAAGTCGCTCCAGATGCGGGCATGGCCGTCCGCAACGTCGGATATGATGAGGTCGTCGGTCGCGAAATGCGCGGCGATCGCCGCGGAGGGCGGTTCGTCCATGACCATGGCGATCTGGGTGGAGCGGATCACCCGGCCCGGCATGTCCGCCATCCATGCGGGCACGTCGCCAAATGGCGCGAGGTCGAACAGCGTCGCGCCCTCGACCGGCGCGAGGAAGCTGTAGGTCATGAATTCGGTATGACGCTCCCAGGAGAAATGGAGGTCGCAGATCCGCGCGGCAAGGAAGCGGTCGCCGGCCTTGAGGGCGGGAAAGCGGTGGGACAGCAGGGCGATGCCCTGCTCGGCCTGCTGCTCGTCGACCAGCAGCACGAATTGCAGCGCGAGGGCCGGCGCATCGAAACGGGGCAGGCCGCGAATATGCATTTCCCGCGAGAGGGACGCCCGCAGCGGATGGTCGCGCTGACCCAGCCCCGCAAAGGGATCGGCCGGGGTGCTGGTCATGTCGTCCATGGGCCGGTTCTTCCTTGGCAGGCTTGCGCTATTAAGTCCGACAATATCGTCCTTGTCGATTCATAATGCGGCTGGATCGCCATTGGCAATCCGCCCTGCCCGAAAGGATGACGGGCAGATGGGCGGGACGGACAGCCTCGCCCGACCCCCGCTATCTGAACAGATCGAGCGGGATCGCCCGGGCCATGGCGCGATAGCCTTCGGGCGAAGGATGCAGCGCATCCCCGACATCGTGGCGGGGAAGCAGGCGGTCGGGGCGAGCGGGATCGCGCACCGCCCGGTCGAAATCGATCACGCCGTCGAAATTCCCCGGTTCGCGAATCCAGCGGTTGACGGCCTGCCGGTCGGCTTCGTTGCGGGCGTCGGGATGATAATAGTCGTTGCCCATGAAGGGCAATATGGTTCCGCCGATCACCTTGATGCCCCGGGCCCGCGCCCGCATGACGATCTGGCGATAGGACCCGATGATGCGCGATACCAGCCGGGCATGTTCGGCATCGCTGACCGGCGCTTCGCGCGTCAGCGTGCCGATGTCGTTGATCCCCTCCAGCAGGATCAGGTAGCGCACGCCCGGCTGCGCCAGCACATCGCGGTCGAGCCGGGCAAGCGCGTTGGGGCCAAGGCCGTCGTTCAACAGGCGGTTGCCGCCTATGCCCTGGTTGACGACCGCCAGATGCCGCGTCGCTGGATCGGCCTGAAGCCGCCGGGCGAGATTGTCGGTCCAGCGGTCATTGCCGTTCGTGGTCGACCCCCTTCCGTCGGTGATGGAATCGCCCAGCGCGACGATCAGCTCCGCCGCCGTGCAGCGCTCCACCTCCAGCGCGGCCAGCGAGAACCAGTGCTCCACCGCCTGCGCCCCCGCCATGGCAGGGTCGGTCAGATGATCGCCCTTGAGCAGCCAGGAGGTCGCCCGCGATCCGGGGTGGGAGGTCTGGCCCGAAGGCTCCTCCCCAAAGGCGATGCTGATCGCCAGATCGTCAAAGGCGCGGACCGGCAGCGCCACCGGATCGGACAGATAATCCGCGCCGGCCGGGATCGTCACATCGCTGCGCCCGTCGAAGCGGAGCGGAAGGAGGGTCTTCGCATCGATGGCCGGCGATCCGGCCCGCAGCGCGCGCGCGATGCTGGCGCCCCTTATGTGCAGCGGCGCGGCGCCCATCAGATTGGACAGGCGCACCCGCAGCCGGTCCCCCGCCATGGAGGGCCGGACGATCTGCCGCAGGCTGCTGTCCGCCAGCATGCCCGGCGCCAGCGCATTGTCCCCGGTGGGCGCCATCTGGGCAGAGGCCCAGGCCGCAGTCCAACGCCCTGCGCATGGCGCCGCCAGAGCCGGGCCCGCGATGCAGGCCGCGAGCGGGAACAGAAAAGCCGCAAAGGTCAACCGCATGGGCTTGTCCTCGTCAGAACGAAAGAAAGGGGCCGGTCTTGCAACCGGCCCCAGGCTCCTTGGGGGAGGATCAGAAATTCGCGCGGATGCCCGCCAGCACCGTTCGGCCCGGATAGTAGATCGAATAGGGTGCATTATCATATTCGAAGGTGGTGCGGATCGGTTCGTTGGTGATGTTGAGCACATCCAGCGTCAGGCGCATCGCCTTGTTGAGGAAAGGCAGTTGATAACCGGCGGACAGATCAAGCTGGCCGCGGGCATCATTGCGCAGGGCGGCACCGGTAATGCCGTTCTGCGGCGCGTTGACCGCGATCGACTTGTCGTTCCAGACATAGTTCAGGCTGACCGAGAGGCCGTTATTCTCATAGAAGCCCTGGAGATTGTACGACCATTTGGAAACGCCGGTCGCAACCAGCCTGGTCGCCTGACCCGGCATCAGCTTCGACGACTGCTTGAGGTAGGTGCCGTTGGCCGAGAAGCCAAGGCCCTTCACCAGGAAGTCGAGCGGCTGCACCCAGGTTGCCTCGATCCCCCTGATCTTGAGGTCGCTGAGGTTGATCGGCCGGTTCACCGAAACGATCAGGTCGTTGATCGCCACGCCGGTCGATGCCGCGCGGTTGGTCAGCGCTTGCTGCTGGGTCGCGATCAGGCTGTCATAGGGAATATTGAGCGACCCGAAGGTGACATCCTGGGACTGGGTGACGGTAAAGCCCTGGACATTCTTCTGGAACAGCGACAGCCCGACATAGCCGATGCCGCCGGTGTAGATTTCGCCGCCCAGATCGTAATTGTCGGAAGTATAGGGCTTCAGCGTCGGATTGCCGGCGGTCGCCACCAGAGCCGAGGGATCGGTGAAGGTCACGCCCGGCAGGATCTGGCTCGCATCCGGGCGCGTCATGGTCCGCGAGGCGGAGGCGCGCAGTTTCACATTGTCGGCAATGTCGTAGGTCAGGTTGATCGACGGCAGGAAATTATCATATTTCGACCGCGAGGTGATGTCGACGATCGCCGTGCCCACCTGGCTGGGACCGACCACCAGCTGGTTGGTGGCGGCGTAGCGCATGCCGGCATTGACGTGCAGGTCGCGGCCCGCGATGGTGGTGACGCCATTCAGTTCGAAATAGGCGCCCCAGACCTTTTCATCCATGTCTCCGGTCGCGCCGCCCGTCACCGCGCCGCGCGTTTCCGGCGCGCTGTCGCGATAGCTGTAATAGTCGGTCGCATCCTTGATCGCGCCGAAATCAGGCATGATGAAGGCGTTATAGCCGATATTCCGGCCTGCCAGATGCCCGAAATTGCCGACCGTCATCGGCATCAGATATTGCGGAATGGCGCTGGTGGGGATCGATCCGGTGGCGCCGGTGCAGCCCGTGCCGCAGACCGAAAGCTGATAGGCCGGGCTGTTGTCATAGGCGCGGATCGAGCGCGTCGCCCGGTCATAGGCGGCGCCGACCTTCACGTTGAACATGGCGTCGCCCAGCATGACGTCCAGATGCGCGCCCTTGGTTTCCGTCTTGCGGCGAACCAGCGCGATGTTCTGGCGATACCATTGCCAGCCGAGATTGGGGTCGTTCAGGTCGACATTGGTGGTGATCGACGGATAATAGCCTTGCAGATTGTCATAATAGACGTCGACCCCCGAATTGGGCGGCGTCTGGAACGCGAAGGTCGGCTGCTCGCGGAAGAAGCGGCTCTTGGAATAATTGGCGCTGAGGTCGACCTTCAGGGTTTCGGTCGGCTGCCAGCTCAGGCTGGGATTGATGTTCCAGAACTTGGTGGTCTGCTTGAACTCGCTCGCCTCCAGGAAGAAGGAAGAGTTGGCGAAGGTACCCGAAGTCACGACCCCGTTGTCGTCGACGGTGAGATCGATCGGAATCATGCCGCCGGTCGCCTGCGCTCCCGTGCCGGGGCCGGAGTTGCGGACCTGCCAGTTCATGTTGATGCGCGAATAGTCACGCTTCGATTTTGCCCAGATGCCGTCGAGGGCGAAGTGCAGCGTATCGCTGGGCCGCCATTCAAGAGAGGCCAGGGCTGAAATGCGCGAACGGTCGCCGACCGTCAGCGTATTGCGGCCAAGGCGGGGCAGCAGCGCGGTGCTGAGCTGGCTGCGGGTCAGGCCGGAGGTCGCGACGACATCAACCGGCTGGCCCGGGATAAGGCCGTGACCTGCATTGGCGGGGACGGTCGAAGCCCAGAAGAAGTTGTTGCCGCCCGGATCGGGGACGCCATTGACCGGACCCAGATTGCCGTCGGTCCAGCCGACCGTGTCGAAGCCATCGATGCGGGTCTTGGTCTTGACGCCGGCCACGCCGACCAGAATGCCGAAAGTGTCGGTCGTATGGCTGGCCACGATCGCGCCGCGTGGGCTCAGCTTTTCATTGCTGTCGGTATATTGGCCTTGCGCGACCACGGTGACATGGGTGCCCGGCTTGTCGAAGGGACGGGCGTTGCGCAGGTTGACGGTGCCCGCAATGCCGCCTTCCAGCGTAGAGGGCGACGGCGTCTTGGCAAGGTCGAGGCGGGTGAAGAGTTCGGACGGGAAGAAGTCGAGGTCGACTTCGCGATTGGCGCTGCCGCCGTTCGTGCCGCCGTCCGACGCGACCTGAAGCTGAGAGCCGTTCAGCAGGACGCGGGTGAAGCTGGGGCCAAGGCCGCGGATCGCGACCTGCGTGCCTTCGCCGCTGATGTCGCGGTTCAGGCGCACGCCGGGCATGCGGTTCAGCGTTTCCGCAAGGTTGGTGGCGGGCAGCTTGCCGATGTCTTCGGCAAAGATGGAGTCGCCGAAGGCGACCGCGTTCTTCTTGGCGTTGGTGGCGCTTTGCAGGCTGCCGCGGATGCCGGTCACGACGATGTCGGCTGCTTCGTCCTGCTGGGCGACGGGTTGAGCGGCGGGCTGGGCCGCGCTGTCCTGGGCGATCGCCGCCTGGGCCAGCGTCAGCGCGCCGAAGGCCGACGCTGCGCAAAGCGCGATGCGGAAAGAGCGAATGTGAGAATCTGCCATTTGAAAATCCCCTCCTGAGCGCAGCTTCCGCCTATCCGGTAAGCCTGTCTGGTAGCGCTATCAGTGCGGCTTTGATAAACCCTGAGTTATTTTTGTCAAGCCCGGAAGCGTCTTTATTGGTAACGGTACAAACGGACCTTCTGGATCTGGAAGTTGCCGGCGGGCAGCCGGATATGGCGCCCCTGATGGGTCTGGTCGCCATTCAGCAATCGTCCGGCGATCCAGCGGCCCTGCGCGTCGAAATGCCCTTCCCAGGCGCTGTCGATCCCGGCGAGACCCGGTCCTGATCCCGCCGGGGCGAAGGTGACGGTGATGCCCTGCCCGGCGATCAGGTAATCCTCCGGCCCGGTCTGAATGACGATGCCGCCTGCGTTAACGGTATCAGGAGTGGCGACGGGTCTCTGGATGTCGGCGAAGGCGACGGTGAAGCGGTAATTGCCGATCGTCTCCGTCACCGGCTCATAGACCAGCGTTTCGTCATAGAGCGATTTCGGCCGGAAAGCCGACATTCGGCCCAGACCCTGCGCGGCGAGGATATGGGGGGCGAGCTGTTCCAGCAGGCCATAGGCCTCGCCCAGCGCCCCCGGCTTCTCGTCGATCGACTCGATGGAAAAGGGGCCGAAGCCGATCGCGTCCAGCTTGCCGATGGCGTAGAAGGCATTGCCGGGCACCTGCGGATGGTCGGCATTATTGGCTTCGGGGATGAACAGCGGATTGTCGGGCCGCTTGTAGATGTTCACGATGTCGACGAAGTTCGGGAAATAAATGTCGGGCGCCAGGAAATCGATGGCGGGCGCTCCCGCCTTCCACACGTCGATCAGGTGCGGCAGCGGCCCGCCGCTCGGATATTCGCCCGGCAGGCGACCGGGGCGGTTGAGCGCGACATTGACATACATGGGCATGGGATAGGCGCCCTTGCCCGCGCGGGTCAGGGCATCGGCAAAGCGCGCATAATGCCAGGCGGTGAAGATTTCCTCCGCCTGATGGCCGGGGCCGAACACTTCGGACCAGGTGCCGGCGGTCCTGTTCCCCTGCTCCTCCCACAGGCGCTTCATCTGCGGGACCAGCGTGTCGCGATGCTGCTGCAAATAGGTCATGAGTTCAGCGGGCACCGGCCCCCTGAAAGCGGCATCGGCGAGGGGACCATAGTCGCGGGCGACCGGCAGCATGCCTATCTCATTTTCCACCTGGGTCATCAGCACCGTATTCTGCCTGTCGTCCACGGCCCTGATGTGCGCCATCAGCGCGGCAAAGGCCTTCTGGTCGGCCTCCAGCGTCGCGGGCGCCATGGCGGAAAGGATTTCGACGCCCTGCCCATTGGGAAGCTGCGCGCGGGGGAAGCGGCTCTGGTCGCGCTTCACCCAGGCGGGGACGTAGGTCGACATGCTGTTCTTCCACGCGCCGAACCAGAGGATGACCAGCTTCAGGTCATTCGCCCGCGCGTCACGGATCAGCGCGTCCACCGAGGAAAAGTCGAACCTGCCCTCCTCCGGCTCGATCAGTTCCCAGGACACAGGGGCCAGCACGGTGTTGAGGTGCATGGCCTTCAGCCGCTTCCAGTGCGGCGCCATATAGGCCGCGCTCGACGCGCTGCTGTTGCCCAGCTCGCCCGCGATCAGCAGCATCGGCTTGCCCTGCACGCTGAGTTGGGTGGCGCTGCCCTGCCTGACGAGCCGGGGCGGTTCGGCCTGCGCCGTGGCGGCCAGCGCGAAGGCGGTGAGCGCGGCGCCGATCCTGGCGAATTGCATCATATTTTCTCCTGGAAGGTGGCGAGCGCGGCCAAGGCGCCCTGCGTTTCGAGGATGGCGAGCCACCGGGCCAGCGCCACGCGGAAAGCCGCATTCGCCGCCAATGCGGGCGGAACCACGGAGTCGAGGCGCAGGATCGCGGCGACCCGCTCCTCCGGCGTGTCGGCATCCGCGAGCCGGGCGGCGATCGTGCCTGCCAGCGGGTCGTCGACGACATGCGCCTTGCCGAGATCGTCCCGTCCCGCCTGCCAACGCACCCATGCCGCGACGGCCAGGGACAGCGCCCCTATCCCCTGCCCCGCCGCCAGCCTCGCGGCGATGGGGGCAAGCAGGCGCTGGGGCAGCTTCTGCGATCCGTCCATGGCGATCTGCCGCGTGCGATGGCGCAGCGTCGGATTGTCGAAGCGGGCCATCAACGCGTCACGATAGGCGGCGATGTCGAGTTCCGGTGGCGGCGACAGCGTCGTCTGCGCCTCATCCCACAGCGCCTCGACAAAGGCGCGTGCCGGGGGAAGCGCCAGCACGTCATGCACATGGTCGATGCCCGCAAGGCCGCCCAGATAGGCGATGCCGCTGTGGGCGCCGTTCAGCAGGCGCAGCTTCGCCTCCTCCCACGGGGCGACGGCCGCCGTCAGTTGCACCCCTGCCCCGAATTCCGGACGCGGGCCGCAAAATCGATCTTCGATTACCCATTGGATGAAGGGTTCGGTCTTGACCATCGCCCGGTCTTCCGCGTCCAGCCGTGCGGCGAGCGCGGCGACATCCTCCGGCGTGGTGGCGGGCACGATGCGGTCGACCATCGTCTCCGGGAAGGCCGCTTCTTCCGCGATCCACTCCGCCAGCACGGGATCATGGCGGCGCGCCAGCGCCAGCACGGCATTGCGCAACCGCTGCCCATTATGCGGCAGATTGTCGCAGGAAATCGCCGTGAAGGGCGGCAGACCCTGCGCCTTCCGCGTCGCCAGCGCCGCGACCAGATAGCCCGGCGCCGTCTGCGGCGCAGCGAGCGAGGCGAGATCGGCCGCCAGTTGCAGATCACCCTCGATCAGCGCGCCGGTAGCGGGGTCGAGCTTATAGCCCTTCTCGGTGATGGTCAGCGTCACGACATGGGTGTCGGGCGACGCCAGGGCGTCCAGCAGCGCCTGCGGCTCCTGCGGCGCGACGATGACCCGCTGGACCGCGCCGATGATCCGCGCCCGCCGGGATGCGCCGTCGCGCACCAGCATGGTGTAGAGGCCGTCCTGCGGCGCCATCTGGTCGCGCACCTGCGGCGAGCGCAGGGACGCGGCGACGATGCCCCAGCGCAGGTCGCCGGCATTCAGCACATCATCGAAGACCGCCGCCTGATGCGCGCGGTGGAAGGCGCCGATCCCCAGATGGACGACGCCGGCCTTCACCACGGCGCGATCATAGGCAGGCCGGATCACATCGGCGGGCAGCGTATCGAGCGTTGCGGAGCATAGTCGCCTCACAGCTTATAGGCCTGCTTCACAAGGTCGTAGGACAAGGCGCGGGCCAGTTCGAAAGCCTCGTCTTCTTCCAGCCGGTGTTCGGCCACCAGCCGCGCCAGCCAGGCGCAGTCCATCCGGCGCGCCATGTCGTGCCGCGCGGGAATCGACAGGAAGGCGCGGGTGTCGTCGTTGAAGCCGACCGTGTTGTAGAAGCCCGCCGTCTCGGTCGCGCGCTCGCGGAAGCGGCGCATTCCTTCCGGACTGTCATGGAACCACCAGGGCGGGCCCAGCTTCAGGGCGGGATAATGGCCCGCCAGCGGCGCGAGTTCGCGGGAATAAACATCCTCGTCCAGGGTGAAGAGGATCAGCGTCAGCCGCGGGTCATTGCCGTAGAGGTCGAGCAGGGGCTTGAGCGCCTGGACGAACTCTCCGGCCGCCGGAATGTCGCCGCCCTTGTCCCTGCCGAAACGCGCCAGCACGGCTGCATTATGGCTGCGATGCACGCCGGGATGGAGCTGCATCACCATGCCGTCCTCGATCGACATGCGCGCCATTTCCACCAGCATATGGCCACGGAACAATTCGGCGTCGCGGTCGCTGACGGGACCGGACATGACGCTGGCATAAAGCGCCTCGATCTCCGCCCTTCCGAGGTGCGCGGTGAAGGCGGTGGGGTGGCCATGATCGGTGGAGGTCGCCCCGGCGGCGCGGAAGTCTGCGCGACGCCTTTCATGGGCGCGCAGATAGCCGGCGAAGCTGCCCACATCCTCCCCCGCCATGGCGCAGAAGGCGCGGACATTGTCGGCAAAGCCGCGCACCGCCGGGTCCATCACCGGGTCCGGCCGATAGGCGGTGATCACCCTGCCGCCCCAGCCGGACGCCCGGATCGCCCGATGATGGTCGAGCGGGTCCAGCGGCCCTTCCGTGGTCGCGATGACCTCTATATCATAACGCTCGAACAGGGCGCGGGGACGGAAGCCGGGCGTCTTCAGCGCGGCGTCGATGATGTCGTAATAATGGTCGGCAGTCTCCGCCTCCAGCCGGACATCGATGCCGAAGGCTTCTGCGAAGACCCAGTCGAGCCACATGCGGGACGGCGTGCCGCGGAACAGGCGATAATGGGCGGCGAACCTGTGCCAGATGGCGCGGGGATCGGTTTCCGTGGGGCTGCCATCCTTGGTCGGAACGCCCAGCTCCTCCAGCTTCACGCCCTGGCTCATCAGCATGCGGAACACATAGTGATCCGGGACGATCAGCAGTTCGGACGGGTTGGCGAAGGGATCGTCATAGGCGAACCAGCGCGGATCGGTATGCCCATGCGGGCTGACGATGGGCAGGTCCCTGACGGTGGCATGGAGCGCGCGGGCGATGTCGCGGGTGCGCGGTTCGGCAGGGAAAAGGCGGTCGGGGTGGAGCTTCAGCGGCTTCATGAACGGGATTCCGAAAGGGTGACGGGCGCGTAGCGCGGCACGATGAGGTGGACGACCAGCAGCGCGATCAGATAGGCGCAGGCCGCGACGATGAAGATCGGCTGGAAGCTGCCGACGCTTTCCAGGATCATGCCGGCGAACTTCGCCATCAGCATGCCGCCGATGGCGCCCGACAGCCCGCCAAGGCCGACGACCGATCCCGCCATCCAGCGGGGAAAGAGGTCGCCCGGCAGCGCATAGACATTGGCGGAAAATCCCTGGTGCCCGGCGCAGGCAAGGCCGATCAGCCCGACCGCCACCCACAGGCCCGGCGCCTGCGCGGCGAAGGCGATGGGCAGGGCGCAGAGCGCGGCGCAGAACATGGCCGTCTTGCGGGCGCGGTTGATGCTCATGCCCCGGCCCATCAGTCGCGACGACAGCCAGCCGCCGGTGACGGACCCCACGTCCGCCAGCAGATAGACGGCGATCAGCGGCGGACCGAAGTCCAGCATCTTGACGCCATATTGCTTGTTGAAGAAGTCCGGCAGCCAGAAGAGGAAGGTCCACCACACCGGATCGATCAGGAAACGCGCGGCGATATAGGCCCAGGTCTGGCGATGGCGGAACAGGGCGCGCCATTTGACCGGGCGCTGCGGCTCCTGCGGGTCGGCTTCGATCCAGGCGAGTTCTTCCTGCGAGAGGGTCTTCTTCTCCCGCGGGCGGCGATAGAAGCCGATCCATGCCGCCAGCCAGACCACCGTCAGCAGGCCGGTCAGGATGAAGGCCCAGCGCCAGCCCATGGTGACGGCGATGACGGGCACGATCAGCGGCGTCAGGATCGCGCCGACATTGGACCCGGCATTGAAGATGCCGATGGCGAAGGCGCGCTCCTTCCTGGGGAACCACTCATTGGTCGCGGCGATGGCGGCGGGGAAGGTTCCCGCCTCCCCGATGGCGAGCGGAATGCGCGCAAGCAGCATCCCCGCCGTCGAGGTGAAGAAGATGTGCATGACGTGGCCGGCGGTCCACAATCCCACCGCCAGCGCATAGCCCGCCCGCGCCCCGATCCGGTCGATCAGCCGCCCGAAGAAGACATAGGCGATGCCGTAGCCCGCCTGGAACCAGATGGCGAGGTCGGCATAGCCGCTCTCGCTCCAGCCGTAGCGGGCCTGGAGATCGGGCTTGAGCGTCGGCAGGACCAGCCGGTCGACATAGCTCAGCACCACCGCCGCGAACAGCAGGGCGCAGACGATCCAGCGGACCTTGCCGGAGGGTTTGGGGATGGATCGGGTCATGGTCGGTCCCTATGATCCGTCATCCCCGCGCAGGCGGCGATCCGGTTCGCGCCCCATATCCAGCCGCAAGGCCGGGAGAGGGATACCCGCCCGCGCGGGGCTGACGGAGAAGGAGGGGCAGGCACGGATCACCAACTGAACATCGTGCCGTCTTCCAGCCGGTTCACCGGCAGGAAGGCGCGCTTATATTCATATCCGGCGGCCAGTTGCTCGTCGATGTCGACGCCCAGGCCCGGCGCCTCGCCCGGATGCATCATGCCGTCGGAGAAAGTGTAGGCATGGGGGAAGACCGCGTCGGTCTCGGGCGTGTGCCGCATATATTCCTGAATGCCGAAATTGGGCACGCTAAGGTCGAAATGCAGCGCGGCGGCCATGCAGACCGGCGACAGGTCGGTCGCGCCATGGCAGCCTGTGCGGACCTGATAGAGATCGGCCAGCGCGGCGATCCGTCGCAGATGGGTGATCCCGCCCGCATGCACCACGGTCGCGCGGATATAATCGATCAGCTGGTTCTGGATCAGGTCCTTCGCGTCCCAGATCGAATTGAAGATCTCCCCCACCGCCAGCGGCGCGGTGGTGTGCTGGCGGATCAGCCTGAACGCCTCCTGATTTTCCGCCGGCGTCGCATCCTCCAGCCAGAAGGGGCGATATGGCTCCAGGTCCCGGCCCAGACGTCCGGCCTCTATGGGGGTCAGGCGGTGATGGATGTCGTGCAGCAGATGCACGTCCCAGCCCAGCGCTTCGCGGGCGGCCTTGAAGAGTTCGGGAACGACGCGAAGATATTTGGACGTGTTCCAGACATTTTCGGTCGGCAGGTCGGCATCGGCGGGTTCGTAGAAATATTTGTCCTTCGACACGCCATAGGTCGACGCCATGCCCGGCACGCCGCATTGCAGGCGGATCGCCTTGTAACCCTGCGCCCGATATTCCAGCGCGGCGTTGATCGTATCCTCTATGGTCGTGCCGTTGGCGTGACCATAGACCATCACCCCCTCCCGGCTGGCCCCGCCCAGGAGCTGATAGACGGGCAGGCCCGCAATCTTGCCCTTGATGTCCCACAGCGCCATGTCGACCGCGGCAATGGCGGTCATGGTGACGGGACCGCGCCGCCAATAGGCGCCCTTGTAGAGATATTGCCAGATGTCCTCGATCCGGTGCGCGTCCCGCCCGATCAGACAGGGAACGACATGGTCGGCCAGATAGCTCCCCACCGCCAATTCGCGGCCGTTGAGCGTCGCATCGCCCACGCCATGGACGCCCTCATCGGTGATGATCTTGAGCGTGACGAAATTGCGGCCGGGGCAGGTGACGATGACCTTGGCATCGATGATCTTGGGCATTGGATGATCCTGTTCAGATGATTTCGAGCGTGGTTTTCTGGAGATTTTCACTGTCCGGCCCGGTCATGACGTCGAACAGGCCGGGTTCGACCACTTCCTCCATGTCGAGATTCCAGAGCGCGAAGGCGGCGGGGCCCAGCGTCATGCGCACGGCGCGGCTCTCGCCGGGGGCCAGCGTTATGCGTTCGAAGCCCTTCAGTTCCCTGATCGGCCGGGTGACGCTGGCGGTCTGGTCGCGAACGTAAAGCTGCACGACCGCATCCCCTGCCCTCTGCCCGGCATTGCGGACGTCGACCTCCACCGTCACCTCGCCGCCCGTGCCGATGCGCGGCGACGACAGGCGGGGCGGCCCGAATTCGAAACGGGTGTAGCTGAGGCCGAAGCCGAAGGGGAAGAGCGGCGAAATATCCTCGAACACATAGCCGCGCCGGGCCGATGGCTTGCGGTTGTAGAAGATCGGTATCTGCCCCGCGTCGCGCGCCACCGTGACGGGCAGCTTCGCGCCGGGATTGACGTCCCCGAACAGGATGTCGGCCATGGCGGTGCCGCCCTCCTGCCCCGGATACCAGCACTCCAGCAGCGCATTGGCGCCATCTGCGACCATGGGATAGCTGGGCGGGCGGCCGTTGATGGCGCACACCACCACCGGCTTGCCTGTCGCCTTCAGCGCGGCGAACAGGGCGTTCTGCTCGCCCAGCAGGTCCAGGCTCGTGCGGTCGCCCAGATGGTTCTTCGCAAAGCCTTCCCGGCTGGTCTGTTCCGTGTCGCCGATGGCGAGCAGGACGATGTCCGCCGTCTTCGCGACCTCGACCGCCTGCGCGATCAGGGCGCGGTTCTCCGCCGGGTCCGCCAGCAGCACCTCGTCCGCAGAGCGATCCTCGCTCCGCGTGATGAAGACGCCCTGGGCATGGACGACCTCCGCCTTGCCCCTGAGCTTCGCCTGCACGCCTTCCAGCAGGGAGACGGTCTGGCGCGGGACGCTGCTATAACCGCCCAGTCGCGCAATGGCGGCATTGGGACCGATCACCGCAACCCGCCGGTGCGCGCCGGGCGTGAGCGGCAGCGTGCCGTCATTGCCGAGCAGCACGATGGAGCGATGCGCCGCCTTCAGCGCCAGCGCGCGCGCCTCCGCATTGCCGGTCAGCCGCTCATGATCCTTGCGCGGCCAGGGATTTTCGAACAGACCCGCACGGAACTTGAGCGTCAGCATCCGGGTGCAGGCCAGATCGACCGCCTCAAGCGGCACCTTGCCCGCCCGGACCTGTTCGACGAGCGTCCGATAGGTCTGGCCATCGGGCAGTTCGCAATCGACGCCCGCCCGCAGCGCGGCGCGCGCCGCCGCCTCCGGGTCGGGCTGGACATGGTGGATGCTGTCCAGTTCGTGGACCGCGCCATAGTCGCTGACCACGGCGCCGTCGAAACGCCATTCGCCGCGCAATATGTCGTTCAGCAGCCAGCGGTTCTGGTGCGAAGGCACGCCGTCTATCTCATTATAGGACGGCATGACGGCGGCGATGCCGGTGCGCTTCACCACCTCCCGGAAGGGTGGAAAGAAATTCTCGCGCAGTTCCCGTTCGGAGATCGGCGCGGGCGCGATATTCTCGCCGCTCTGGGGTTGGCCGTGGCCGGTCATGTGCTTGAGCGTCGCCATGACCTTGTCCGGGCCGATCCGCCTGCTCTCGCCCTGAAGGCCGCGCACGGCGGCCACGCCCATCTCGGCGCAGAGATAGGGGTCTTCGCCGAAGGTCTCCTCGATCCGGCCCCAGCGCGGGTCGCGGGCAATGTCGACCACCGGCGACAGCGCCAGATGGACGCCGCGCGCCCGCACCTCGCGGGCGATGACGGACTGAACCTCCTCCATCAACTGGCGGTCGAAACTGCCCGCGAGCCCGATCGCCATGGGGAACATGGTCGCCTCTGTCGCCATGAGCCCGTGCAGCGCCTCCTCATGGAACAGCACCGGAATGCCGAGCCGCGTCTCCTCCGTCGCCCATTTCTGGACGGCGGTGATGAAGGCGACGGTATCGGCGGGCGTCCGCCAGCGCGCGCCCACGCCGCCCGCCTGGGTCGATCCGTTCGGCGCGCCGCGGCGGTCGGACGGGCGGGTGATCTGGCCGAAGCCGTCGGGATAGGCCTTGCTCGCCTTGGCGGGAGAGAAGGTCAGATCGTCCATGATGTCGGCCTTGGTCGCCCAGAGCGCGATGATCTGGCCAACCTTTTCCTCCAGCGTCATGCGCGCCAGCAGGTCCCTGACGCGCAGGTCGATGGGGGCGGAAGCATCCTTGTAGAGCGGCCCGCCCCTCCCCTTCGCGGCGGCGGGCGCGGCGGCGAGCAGCGAGGTCGAAGCGAGCAGGCCCAGCGCCTGCCGGCGCGCGAAACCGTTCATGGCACCACCGTCAGCGTTGCCGATTTGAGCGCGACCGAACTGTTGCCGGTCATGATCTCGAAATCGCCCGGCTCGACCACGCGGTCCATATGATCGTTCCACATCCGCAGCGCTTCCGGCCCGACCGTGAAGGTCACCGTGCGAACCTCGCCGGGCTTCAGCGTCACGCGCTGAAATCCCTTCAGTTCCTTGATCGGCCGGGTGACGGAACTGACCTTGTCCCGCACATATAATTGGACGACCTCGTCGCCCTCTCGCTGGCCGCCATTGCGCACGTCGACCGACACGCTGGTCGTGCCGCCGACGCCGATCTTCGCGGCCGACAGTCGCGGCGCGGACAGGTCGAAGCTCGTATAGCTGAGGCCGAAACCGAAGGGGTAGAGCGGATCGGTCGTATCGAAAAGATAGCCGCGCCGCGCGCTGGGCTTCGCATTGTAGAACATCGGCAATTGCCCCGCCGAGCGCGGAATGGTCACCGGCAGCTTGCCGCCCGGATTGACGTCCCCGAACAGCACGTCCGCCACGGCATGGCCGCCCTGCTCGCCCAGATACCAGCCCTCCAGAATGGCGTCCGCCTGTTCCGAAACCTTGACGGTGGAGGCAGGGCGGCCGTTGATGAGCACCACGGCGATCGGCTTACCCAGCGCCTTCAGCGCGTCGAACAGGTCCTGCTGCTCCCCCACCAGGTCCAGGCTGGGCCGGTCGCCCAGATGATTGTCGGCCCAGCCTTCCCGGCTCGACTGTTCCGTGTCGCCCAGCGTCAGGACGATGCGATCGGCATGACGGGCCGCCTCGACCGCCTGCGCGATCAGGCGGCGGTTTTCGGCGGGATCGGACCGGACGACCTTGTCGGCCCACCAATCGTCATTCTCCGTGATCCTGACGCCCTGCGCGAAGACGATCTTCGCCCGGGTTCCGGCTTTGGCCCTGATGCCTTCGAGGATCGAGACGCTATGCGGCGGCTGGCCATAATAGCCGCCCAGCCGCGCCACGGCGGCGCTGGGGCCGATGACGGCGATGCTGCCCTCCGGCTTCAGCGGCAGCATGCCGTCATTCTTGAGCAGGGTGATGGAGCGCTGCGCCGCCTTGAGCGCCAATGCGCGGGCCTGCGCATTATTGGTGATCTTCTCCGACGCCGCCGCATCGGCATAGGGATTTTCGAACAGGCCCGCGCGGAATTTCAGTTCCAGCATGCGCCGCACGGCACGGTCGACCAGTGCCTCGCTGATCCTGCCCTCGCGCACCTGCCGGCCGAGCGTCGCATAGGAGAGGCCATCGGGCAGGTCCGCATCCACGCCCGCATCCAGTGCGCGCCCCGCCGCCTGTTCCAGATCGCCGGCAATATGGTGGATGCTCATCAACTGGTCGATCGCCGAATAGTCGCTGACCACCGCGCCCCTGAAGCCCCATTCGCCGCGCAGCACATCGCGCAGCAGCCAGCGATTGGCGTGGGAGGGCACGCCGTCGATTTCATTATAGCTGGCCATCACCGCCTCGATCCCGGTGCGTTTCACCACCTGTTCGAAGGGCGGAAAGAAATTCTCGCGCAGTTCGCGTTCGGAAACCGGCGCAGGACCGACATTGGTGCCGCTTTCGGGCTGGCCATGGCCTGTCAGATGCTTGAGCGTCGCGAACACCTTGCCCGGCGGCAGCAGGCGCGAACGCCCCTTGCCCTGCAGCCCCTCGACAGCGGCCACCCCCATTTCTCCGACCAGATAGGGGTCTTCGCCATAGGTTTCCTCGATCCGGCCCCAGCGCGGATCGCGGGCGATGTCGACCACGGGGGAAAGGACGAGGCTGACGCCGCGCGAGCGGATTTCGCGGGCGATGACGGCATTCACCTCGCGCAGCATGTCAGGGTCCCAGGATGAGGCCAGGGCAATCGACTGCGGAAAGCTGGTAGCGCCAACAGCCGCATAGCCGTGCAGTCCTTCCTCATGGAACAGGATCGGAATGCCCAGCCGCGTCCGCGTCGTCGCCCAGCGTTGCAGCGCATTGACCAGCGCCACTGTCTGGCGCGGATTTCGGCCGGGAACTTCGCGGGGGGAAAAGGCCCCCTTGGCATCGGACGGGCGGGTGAACTGCCCCATGCCATGGGGAAAGATCTGCGCCAGTTTCGATGGGTCGAGCTGCAACCTGTCGTCGAAAATCTTGACCTTGTCGGTCCACACCGCCGTGATCTGGGCGATTTTCTCCTCCAGCGTCATGCGGGAGAGCAGATCGTCGACCCGCGATTCGATGGGGGCGGAAGCATCCTTGTAGAGCGGACGCGCGCCCGTCGACGCAGGCGCCGCCAGAACGGGGACGGCGGGCGTCGCGACCGTCAGCGTCAGCAGCGAAACCGCGCCCAACAGCTTGCGGAACCGGATCACGAAACAGCCTCTCCCCTTTTTTGCGGCGGCTTCCAGCTTTTTGCTTGCCGCATCCCAACTGATAGCGTTAACATTGCTCAGACAAGAGCGGCCTGTCAATGCCCTTCGATCCGAAGCGTCGGTTCGGGTGAAGACGGGAAGGAGAGGAAAGGGGATCTATGTTCGCGCGTCTGTTCTGCTGGACCGTCGCCACCGCCGTGATGACGGCGCCCGCCATGGCGGAGGACGGCTATGATCTGTGGCTGCGGCACGAAAAGGTGCAGGATGGCGGCAATCTGGCGCGGCACGCCACGGCGATCGTTGCGCCGGGCCGCGGTGCGACCGCACTGGCCGCCCGCGATGAATTGATGCGCGGCCTTGCGGGCGCGAATGGCGCGGCGCCGGCGCTGGCTGACAAGCCCATGAATGGCGCGATCTGGCTGGCGACTCCGGCTTCCGCCCCCGATCTGCCGGTGAAGCTCGATGGGCTGGGCGAAGAGGGCTATGCCATTCGCTCGGTCGCGCTGGACGGCCAGTCCGTGACGGTGATCGCGGCCAATGGCGATGCCGGACTTCTTTATGGGGCCTATGCCTATTTGCGGCTGGCGGAAACGGGCGCCCCGCTGGACCGGCTCGACATTCGCAGCGCGCCGCGCATGAAGCTGCGCTTGCTCAACCATTGGGACAATCTGGATGGCACGGTGGAGCGCGGCTATGCCGGTCAATCCATCTGGGACTGGTGGCGCCTTCCCGACTGGAAGGGGCCGCGATACGCCGACTATGCCCGCGCCAATGCCTCCATCGGCATCAACGGCACGGTCCTCAACAATGTGAACGCCAGGTCCGACAGCCTGACCGCGCCCTATATCGCCAAGGCGGCGGCGCTGGCGGACGTGTTCCGGCCCTATGGCATCAAGGTCTATCTGTCGGTGAAATGGACCGCGCCGATGGAGCTGTCCGGCCTCGGGACCGCCGATCCGCTCGACCCGGCAGTCGCCGCCTGGTGGAAGGCGAAGGCCGACGAGATCTACAGGGCCATTCCCGATTTCGGCGGCTTCCTGGTGAAGGCGAACAGCGAAGGGCAGCCGGGGCCGCAGGATTACAGGCGCACCCATGCCGATGGCGCGAACATGCTGGCCGCGGCCGTGAAGCCGCATGGCGGCATCGTGATGTGGCGCGCCTTCGTCTATGCGCATGACAATCCGGACGACCGCGCCAAGCAGGCCTATAACGACTTCAAGCCGCTGGACGGCCAGTTCGCGGACAATGTGCTGGTGCAGGTGAAGAACGGCGCGATCGACTTCCAGCCGCGCGAACCCTTCCATCCTCTGTTCGGCGCCATGCCCCGGACGCCGCTGATGATGGAATTCCAGATCACCAAGGAATATCTGGGCCAGTCGACCCACCTCACCTATCTCGGCCCCTTGTTCGAGGAGACGCTGAAAAGCGACACCTTCGCCCGCGGCAAGGGGTCGACCGTGGCCAGGGTGATCGACGGGTCGCTGGAGGGCCACAAGCTGACTGGCATTGCCGGCGTCGCCAATATCGGCGCCGACCGCGACTGGAGCGGATCGATCTTCAACCAGGCGGACTGGTACGCCTTCGGCCGCCTTGCCTGGGACCCGGATCTGTCGGCGGAGGCGATCGCACGCGAATGGGCGGCGCAGACTTTCTCGACGGATGCGAAGGTGGTCGATCCGGTGGTCGCCATGATGATGGGATCCCGGGAGGCGGCGGTCGACTATATGACCCCGCTCGGCCTGTCCCATGTCATGGGCACCGGCCATCATTACGGCCCGGCTCCCTGGATTTCAGAGCTTGCCCGGCCCGAATGGAACCCGGTCTATTATCATAAGGCGGACGCGCAGGGGATCGGCTTCGACCGGACGAGGACCGGCAGCAACGCCATCGCCCAATATGCCCCGCCGGTCGCCAGGATGCTCGCCAACCCGAAGACGACGCCGGAACGCGACCTCCTCTGGTTCCACCATGTCGGCTGGGATGCGAAGCTGAAATCGGGCGAAACCCTGTGGAACGGCCTCATCCGCCATTATGACGCGGGGGTAGCCTATGTCGCGGCCATGCGCAGGACGTGGGACAGCCTGCGTCCCCATGTCGATGCGGAACGCTTCGCCCAGACGCAGTCCTTCCTCGGCATCCAGCATCGCGAGGCGAAATGGTGGCGCGATGCCAGCATCGCCTATTTCCAGACGCTGTCCAAACGCCCGCTGCCGGCGGGCACGGCACCGCCGGAACATGATCTGAACTGGTACAAATCGCTCGCTTTCCCCTATGCGCCGGGCAATCCATGACTGGCTTTCAATGGCCGCAAAGGCTAGGCGGTGAACGACCATGAACGAACGTAAGCCGCCGACAATCCGGGAAGTCGCAGCGCGGGCCGGCGTGTCCGTGATGACCGTGTCGCGCGTCGCGAACAAGCAGAGCTGGGTCAGCCCCCAGACCCGAGCCCGGGTGGAAAAGGCGATCGCGGAACTGAACTATGCGCCCAATGTCTCCGCCCGGGCGCTGGCCGGGGGCGACGACCGGCGAGTGGCGCTGCTTTACCGCAATACGACGACCTCCGCCTATCTGGGCGAACTGTTGCTGGGCGGGTTGGACGAGGCGGCGAAGCATCACCTCCACCTGGTGGTGGAACAGTGCGAGATGGGCGCCACGGCGCAGGACATCGTCGCCCAGGTTCTTCAGGCGCGCGTTTCCGGCGTCATCGTGCCGCCGCCCCTGTGCGACTGGGACGAACTGGCGCAGGCGCTCGGGCGGCAGGGCATTCCCTGGGTCGCGATCGCGCCGGACGAGAACCATGGCATGATGGTGGTCGCGATAGACGACCGCCAGGCCGCGAGCGAGATGACGCGGCATCTGATCGACCTCGGCCACCGCCGCATCGCCTTCATCCAGGGCAATCCCCAGCACCGTTCCAGCGCGCGACGGCTGGAGGGCTTTCGCGTCGCCATGACCGCGCAGGGCCTGCCGGTTGAGGAAGATTATATCGTCGAGGGCGATTTCAGCTACCGGTCCGGGCTGGAGGCGGCGGCGCATCTGCTGAGCCTGAAGACGCCGCCGACAGCGATCTTCGCCTGCAACGACGATATGGCCGCGGCGACCATCACCATCGCGCATCAGCGTCAGATCAACGTGCCGGCCGATCTGACGGTCTGCGGTTTCGACGACACGCCGCTTGCCGCCGCGATCTGGCCCACGCTCACCACCATCCGCCAGCCGATTCGCGACATGAGCCGGGCCGCCATGACCCTGCTGGCGGAAGCCATGAAGGGCGGGGAAGAAGTGGACGGGCGGGGGTTGGCGCGACTGGACTACAGCCTGGTCCGCCGGCAATCCGACGCGGTTCCGCGCCTGCACCACCGACGGGGGTAGCGGGCCGGGCCCGCAAGCCATGTCCTGCCGCAAGGGCTGGAGCAGCTTTCCACCGCTATCCTGGGACCTGAAATTTCCTAGGCAAAGCGCGCCAGCAACTGGTTGAGCAGCGGACGCAAGCGGCGTATCTCATCGCGATGCGTGGCCGACAGCTTCGCCAGCAGGTCCAGCGCGCCCGGCGTCAATTGCAATTGCGCGCGCCGCCGGTCCGTGGCGCTGGCATGGCGCGTCACCAGCCCCAGCTTTTCCAGCCGGTCGACCAGCCCCGTCGCGCTGTGGGGCTTCAGCAACAGTCGCCGCGCGACATAGCCGACGGTCGCATCCTCGGCCGGCGCGGCGCGCAGTGCGAGCAAGGCCTGATGCTGCTGCGGGGTGAGTCCCACCCTGGCCGCCCGCTCGCTGCTGAACGCCTGGAACTGTCGCAGAGCGAAGCGGAATTCCGCCAGCGCCGCATAATCTTCATCCTGCAATATGGCGCCGTCTGCTTCCATCTGACCTTCATCTTCATATATCGCGTCGCGATTTGATCGCGCAGCCTGACAGCATCAAAGAAGGATTTGCATGATTCGGGAACCCCCGCGTCGGTCCCGGCGCGATTTCTACCGGCGGCAGAGGAACATCGGCGCGTGCGGGCGATCTGCGGCTAGCCTGCCGGACTGACGGCGTCATTGAAATAAGGCATGGCCACATAGGTGATCAGGCCATTGGCGGATCCCACCCGCCCTTCCGAAAAGGCATTCATCGCCTTCGCGGTCAGCCAGGCGTTGCGAAGGGCGCCCCAGGGCCTGAACAACTCAAGTCGTTGCTCTGAAACGGCATTGCCCCCGCACCGATAATATTCCTCGAGAAAGTCAGTCCAGGGCATGACCTGCTCGACAGCCGACCGGCAATAGGCAAGGTCTTCCGCAGGATCGCCCAGCAACGCCAGTTCCCAGTCGAGCACCGCGCTGACGCCATTCCCGTCCGCGAGCAGGTTGTGGGGCCCGAAGTCGCTATGGACAAGGGCCTCCGCCGGGGCGACATGATCGCTGTCTGCATGGATCCGGGCGAAGGCCATTTCGATCCGGGGCGACACCTCCCTCGTGTTCGCGCGCCATTCGTCCCATGCCTGCCTGATGCGCCTGCGCAGGCGATCCGCAGGAGAAATCCCGCCGCCCAGAAGCGCCGGAGGCAAGTGGGAAACAGGTGTCGCATGTATCCGGGCGAGAATTCCCGCCAAGCTGCGCACATGGGCGGGATCGGCATCGATGAAGCCGAATGCGCTGCCCATGGGTTTCCCCGCCACGCGATCGGTCAGGATGAACGGCGGGCCCAGTTCCGAATTGTCGCGCTCACACAGGAAAAGCGTCGGCACCGGAACGCCCTGTTGCTTCAGCAGGCGCAGCAAGGGCGCCTCCTCGCTGACGCGCGTCCGTATGAAGGCGCTCTCAATATCCTGACGCAAGACCAGGGAAGATCCGGCTTCGAATCCCGACGCGGTGATGAAGATCGTCGATTTCGAACGGCCTCCCGGCAGGACATTGACCGAACCCACCTCGATCTTCGCGAATTCCGGCGCCGCCCGCCGCAAATATCCCGTGACGACATCCGGCTGAAGCCGGTCGCGCACCTGCTGGAGCGAGGAAATGTCGATGTCCGTGGCCTGCGCGACATAGGCCACCGCATCCGCTTCCCGCGCGCCCCAGCGGGCTTCCTGTTCCTCTATCGCGGCAAGCAGCCGGGAGGCGGCATCGGCTTTGGTCCCTTGCCCGCCGGCCCTGTCGGACAAAGCCGGGATCGAGGCCGCCAATGCAGCCCGGATGTCGAGGAGCCGGGCGAACGCGCCGCCCTCCCCTCCCGCGTCATGGGCCACATCCGATCCCCGGCCCAGAAGGTCGTCCGCACATGCGGCAAGCCGCTGATATTCGGTGCAGCTCTCGGCCGCGACATGCTCCAGCGGGCCCAACTGCGCGGCAAGCCGCAGCAGCGTGGGCCGCAGCAACGACACGATCTCCAGCGCTTCGCCATCAAGCTGCGGCTCGACATATTTGGCAAGGTCGCGCGCCGCCACGCCCAGCAACTGGCTGATCCGGTTCAGCGGCGCCCGGCTGGATGGGCTCTCCTGACGGTCCATCTCAGCTTCCCTGATGCAAGGATCGGGAGAGGGCCATGCGTCGGCCGCCCGATGCTCCCATGGAATATGGGATGGGAGATGTCGTTCCGCCGGTCATGTTTCTCTCCGCTGCCCGGGCATCAAGGTTCCGTTTCTTACCAGAAGGCGTTGCCGTAGCGCTTCACCAGATACCATCTGCCGTCCACCTTCCGGACCGTATCAGTATATTGGCCATAGCCTTCGAGCAGCGCCTTGCCGTCCTTCATATTGCCCATGGCCACGAAGGAGATCACGGTGGCCTCATCGGGCCTGGCCGGATCGGGGATCACTTCCGGGGTCGACACGATATGCCGCATCGGCGTGCCGGGGCCGCAGATGCCGGCTTCCTGCATCTCCCGCGCCCGCCGCATGATGCCCTGCCGCCCGACATAGGGTTCCAGCCCTTCGAGATGCCAGACGCCGTCCTCGACATATTCCGCGGCAAGCTGCTCCAGCGTTTCCCACTGGTCGGTGACGCGCGCGACGCGGGCGATGAGGTTGCGAATGGCGAGTTCGTCTGCGACTTCCATCGGATATTCTCCTTTGCGCTGGTCCGGTCAGGGACGTTCGATGCGGACGACATGGTCCGCCACGGGCATCCCGTCGAACAGAGGCACGACAAGCTCCATGGCACGGGCCCCTTCCGGCGATTGCGGGAATTCGACAAGATGGGCTTCGACCGACGCCCAGTTCATCATCATATAATATATGCCGGGCGTATCGATCGATTTTTCAAGGGCGCAGCCCCTATATCCCTTGAGCGCCGAAGTGATCTCGCACGCCTCGTAGAAGACTCGCTCGAACTCTTCTTCCTTGCCCGGCAATATCTTGACGCGGGAAATCTCCAAGATCATCGGATGCTCCATCGTTGCGGGCGGATCGCCAGAGGCGGCCCACCCTATATTATCCTAGAATTTCACAGTGCCGGTCACGCCATAGGTGCGCGGGTCGGCGCGGATCGTGAGATTGCCGAAACCGCCCGGCGAACCCTGTTGCAGATAATATTCGTTCGTAAGGTTCGCACCCCAGAGCCTGAGGCCATAGCGCTCATCGGGTGAAGTCCAACCCAGCGCCGCGGAGAGCAGATAATAGTTCTTCTGCGGGAAGTTCTTGTCCGGTCCGAAATAATAGCCGTCATTATAGTAGAGCGAGGATGACAGGGCAAAGCGGCCCGCCTTGGTCGGAACGACATATTCGAAACCGATATTGCCCGCGAAGGGCGGCGCGGCGACCGTGTCGTTGCCCGTGGCGTCCTGCGTCGCCGGATGCGGAGTAAGCGGCGACGGAGTGAAGAGCGGCGCATCGGGATAGCGGTCATATTGTCCGTCGAGTATCGAAAAGCCGGCCGTGATCGTCAGATTTTCGATCGGTATCGCCTGGATTTCAGCTTCGATCCCCTTGATCGTGGCGCGGGCCGCGTTGGTGGAGAAGGAGGTGCCGTTTCGAATGACCTGAAGCTGTATATCCTTATATTTGTAGAGGAAGGCAGCCGCGTTCAGGCGGAGCCTGCGGTCGAACAGCTCGCTTTTCAGCCCGACCTCATAGGCGTCCAATATTTCCGGCCTGAACGAAGGCGCCGTCGGCGTCAACAGGTTGAAGCCGCCGCTCTTCACGCCCCGATTGTAGGAAATATAGCCATGGACGTCGCGCGCCACTTCATAATCGAGCGCCATGCGCCATGTCAGCTTGTCGAAACTCTGCTCTTGCGGGCCGACCGGCACAATGCCGAATATGGTGCGCGTGTCCCCGAAGAAGCGCTGCTTCTCGCTCGTATAGCGCAATCCGCCGGTGGCCTTCAGCCCCTTGACCAGTTCCACGGTCGCCTGGCCGAACCCGGCATAGGATTTGCTCGACTGGCCATTGTTGAAGTCGATATAGGGAACGCCGCTCAATTCTATCGCCAGTCCCGACAGGCGGCCGGAAACGTAACGAGCCTTGTTGTCATAATAGAAGGCGCCGACGATCCATTGCACGGGTGAAGCCGAGGGCGAACTGATCTGGAATTCCTGCGTCCAGTTGCGTTGCCTGTTCGGCAGGTCGGCGCGGATGAAATCCAGCGGCGTCCCGTCGGAATCGAAGGCGCTGTGCGTATGCGTCTCGCGATAGGCGGTGATGCTGGTGAACAGGACGGACCCCGCATCATATTCCAGCCGCAGCGAACCGCCATATTGCTTGAGGTCGCCCGTCGGCACGACATTGGTGCGCGTGTCGAAGCTACCGGTGGTCAGTTCGCCATCGATGCCGAGCACGCCCTTGGGCAGCACGAAATCGGGGTGCATGGCCGAACTTTTCGCATAATCGCCCGACAGGCGGACGGTCAGGGCATCGGTCGGCTCCCAGATCAGCTTGGAACGGATGCCGAAATTCTTCGACTTGCGCGTTTCCCTGTCCAGGATCAGGTTGCGGCCGAAGCCATCGCCCTGGTGCCGCCATGTCACGGCCACATCGGCCGCCAGCGTCGAACCGATCGGCCCGGTGACATAGCCATTGGCGCTGAACGTGTCGTAATTGGCATAGCCGGCGCTGAACTCCCCGCCGGGCGTATGAGAGGGGTCCCTGGTGACGATCTGGATCACGCCGCCCGTGGCGTTCCGCCCGAACAGCGTGCCCTGCGGGCCTTTCAACACCTCGACCCGCTGGATATTGTTGAACTGGTTGAGCGCGGCGTTCGGGGAGGCGATGTAGACCCCGTCGATGTAGAGCGCGACCGATTGTTCGATATTGGGATTGCCGTCATTGGTGCCGACACCGCGCAAATAGACCGCCGAAGCGACGCCCGTGGTCTGGAATTGCAGGCCCGGCACGCTCGCGTTCAGTCCCACCAGCGAGTCGACGCCCTGCCGCGCCAGTGCATCCGAAGTGACCGCCGATACGGCGATCGGCACATCCTGCAACCGTTCCGCGCGGCGCTGGGCCGTGACGACAATGTCCTCCAGCTGCCCTGCCGATGCCTGATCGGCCGGCGTGCCGCCGGACTGCGCCCAGGCCGGGATCGACGGAACGGCACAGATCGCCGCCATGGAGCAGCGATATAGGAAAGACCTGCCTGTCATCTTCACCTCCCCATCCTGCCCCGGCCATTGTCGATATTGCCGACGGGATTTTCCCTATCCATTCTTTTCCTGCCCTTTATCGAGCCGCTTCGTCCCCCTTTCGATGATCCGATTGCATGTCCCGGGTCATGCTGCGTCCGGTTCCGTCAAGACTTCGACGGGGAAGGTCTTGCGGAGCACCCGTCTGGCGATCTTCCACTTTCCGTCGACCTTGCGATATACATCTTCATATTTGACCTGATAGCGCGCGTTCATGCCGTTCTTCATGAGCGCCTGCGTCAGGGCGAAGGCGGTCCCGGTCGCCACCCCATCCTTGACATCATGGATGATGTGGGTGGCCATCAGATGAACGGCATATTCCGTTTCGCGCACGATCTTCTTGCCATATTCGGCAATGGCGGCGCGCCCGTCATGAAGGCCCAAGCCGAATTCGCGTTCATCGAAAAATGCATCATCCGTAAAAAGATCGACCCATTCATCGATATGGAAGTTGTCGACATGATAGGCGTAGAGATGGTTGAGTTGCTGCAAATCCAGACGATCTTGATCAATCATCGCATATCTCCCCGGAACGGCCGATTGTCCCGATACAAACCCCGTCAGGCGGACGCGCGGGTTCCGCTGTGCCGATAATCAGGGTCTTCGACGATGTCGTCGGAGACCGGAAGCAGGAACGTGCCCATCGTCCGCGAATCGTCGAAGGCGGTGTTGACCGAAATGCCGCTGGCGCCCAGTTCGTGCAGCCGTTCGGCCACGCGCTCCAGATCCTCCTCGGTACGGGCGCGGATCTTGTACACGGCGGTATATTCATGGCTGGGCTGCGCCAGCACGCCGGGCGCCAGTCGCGCCCGCGCCACCTTGTAGCGGCGGCAGGAGGCAATTTCCTCGACCGTCAATATGTCCGGAACATGAACCTCGGTATACCAGCGATTGAAAGCATCATGGTCGGTGCCGGGATGCGTCGTCGCCGTCAGAATTAGAAGAGCCGATACTTCTTCCGCCTCGCTCATGATCCGTCTCCTGCTTTTTTCTGGTCGATCCGCCCGGAGGCAGCTTCAGCCATCCAGCATATAGATCGCATCCATATAGTCAACTAGCGATATAATTCTTCCCCGTCGCCGGGGCTGAACCGCGGCAACGGTCCCGACGCTAAGGACGGTGAAGATGGACATGGGTTTTCAACGCCTGGCTGCTGCCGCTCCGCATCGCCTCCAGCACGGCGGGAACCTCGTCCAGCCCGACCCTCCGATCCACCAGGCTGCGCGGCTCAACGCCGCCCGCGTCGAACGCGTCGGCCGTGGCCTGAAACTCTTCGAGCGAATAAGCGGAGGTGAAACGGATCACGGCCTCCTTCATCGTGGCCGCCGCCGGCACGAAGCTGGCGCTGCCGCCGCATATGCCGATGAAGACGATGGTGCCGCCCGGCCGGACAAGGTCGATCGCAGCGGACACCATCTCCGGCGCGCCGGTGCATTCGAACACGATGTCGGGCGCGCCTTGCAGCGCCTCGGCAACGGCGCCCGGCTCCGACGGCATCGGCACCAGGCTGGTCGCCCCCATGGTGCTGGCGAGATCGCGGCGGCGGGCGGACCGCGCAAGGGCGGCGACGCGGGACGCTCCCTGCCGGCGCGACCAGTAGATCGCGCCCGCGCCCATGGCGCCGACACCGATGACGGCAATGCGGGAGGTCGCGTCCACCCCGCCCATTCTGACGCCGCGCAGGGCGGAAGCCATGGGCTCGATCAGCGCGCCGTCCGTTTCCGACAGGGTGGACGGCAGTTTGACCGACCAGCGTTCATCCGCCAGCGTAAATTCGCCAAGGCCACCCATCATCATCCGGAAGCCCCTCTCGCAATCGAGCGGGCGTCCGGCAATGCAGGGGCGGCAGGCGCCGCAGCCGGCCTGCGGCATTACGGCCAGGCGATCGCCAATCCTCAGCCGTTCCACATCCGGTCCCAGCGAAACGACCTCGCCGCAAAATTCATGCCCCAGCGCTGATCCCAGGGGGTAGTTCCAGCCCACGCCCGAGGTCATGGAAACATCCGTGCCGCAGATGCCGCAGCGGCTGACCCGCACCACCGCCTCGTGCGGACCGGGCACCGGTTCCGGCACCTCCTCGATCGCGAGCGGCTGGCCCGCGCCCTTGAAGATCGCGGCCTTCATAAGCCGAGCAGGCGGAAGACGTCATGATCCAACAGCGCATTGGCCGCCCGCACGGCATTGCGCGTGTTGACGGCCTCCGGTTGCCATTTGCTGCTGTTGTTCAGCCAGATCAACAGCGAATAGACGATGGTGCAGCGATAGGCATACCACGCCTCCTCGAAACTGGGCGCAACGGCGCCATGCGCCTTGAGCCCGGCGATATAGCGGGCCAGCAGGGGCCTTTCCCAATTGCGCCTGTCGCCGGTGTCCAGCACGGAGACCAGAAAATAGGAAAAGCTGATCGGCCATGCCTCGACCCGCGCGCACCAGTCGAGGAAACCGGGCGTCCCATCGGCTTCGAGATAGAGGTTGCCGAGATGCTCGTCGCCATGGATCACAGTGCGCGCCATGCCGCGATGCACGGCATGCATGCGCTTCATGGCCGCCGCCATCCGGCTTGCGTCGCGCAGCATGCGGGGCAATGCCTCGCCACGCGGCAGGGTGACGAAATTGTCCCAATATTCCGGCTTCACCAATTGTTCGATATAGCTTTCGTGGATCTTGAGCGTTCGCTGGACGAGCGGAGACCCGGGACCGAAGCGGCCGCCGGGTTCAAGCTCCGCGCTGCCGAGCCATGGCGCATGCGTGCGGGCCAGGCTGTCTATGAAGGCGGCAGCCTCGTCATATTCCAGTTGCGCGCGCTCCTTGAGCGACACCGCCCCGGCGGCATGGATGTCCTTCAGGATCGCCACGCCCTCGCAGCGCTCCTGATCGAAGCGCATGGCGTAGCAATCCGGGGTGTTGACCGCGATGAAGGGAACCACCTCCTCATAGCTCAGCAGTTCCAGCTCATTGCCCACGTCCAGACCCGATTTCGGAGCGTCCGGATCGGCCTTGAAGCTGCCCTTGACGAAGACGCTCTGCGGAACGCCGTCAAATGGGGGCGCGCCATGGTCGAGGTACACCACCGCCTTGTTCGGCTTGTGCCCGACGAACCCCTCGACCCTGACCGCCTTCACCCCGATCCCCGGAAAGCGCGCAGCGAGGCCCCGGTTGATCCAGTCGGGCGTGATGTCCGACAATGATCGGGGAATGGGCAAATCTGGCGAAATGGCGTCGGTCGCTGGCATAAAAGGTCCATTCTCAATCTGCCGCCGGCAATGCGCGCCTGGCTGCCGCGGCGGTTTCAGTCCAGCCGTTCGGGTCCATCCATGATCAGCCGCGTCGCCGCTTCGACGAAGCGCGGCAGGTAGAAGAAACCGACATGGGCGATGTTCAGATTGTCGAGCCTGCCCGTCGCAAAGCAGTTGGTCGCGAGCGCCGCGGCCAATGCGTTGCGGCAATATCCCCAGACCCGGAAATAGTGCAGCCGGGCGGGATCGAACTCTATTCCCGAAGTCGACCGGTAATCGTCCAGGAAGCGGCGCCAGTCGAGATGGGGACCGGCCGTGTTCCTGACATAGGCGACATCCTCGGCCGGGTCCCCGATATGCGCGAATTCCCAATCCAGCACGACGCTGAGCGCGTCGCCGTCGAACAGGATGTTCTGAAGCCCGACATCGCCATGCAACAGAGCCGGCGCACCATCGGGAGAGGGCACATTGTCCAGCAGCCAGCCCTCCAATGCGCCGAGGCCGGGCACCGCAAGTTCCTGCTCCCTGCGGTACAGGGCGAAGAAGCCGCGGATATAATCGCGCGTCACCTCGCCAATGGGCATGGACCACAGGTCCGAACGGATGGATGGCGTCAGGTCGCCCAACTGGTGCATCGGCGGCAATCGGTGCAGCCTGCCGATCCCCTGGGCCAGTGCCGTGAACGCCCCTTCGGGCAGCTTGCCCGACGATCCGAAAACATCCCCGATCACCCTGCCCCTGGCGCGCTTCATGACGAAGAAGCTGCCCGGAATCGCCGTACTCGCGGTTTCGATCCACAGCGCGTCCGGGGCAGGGAAGCCGGCCTTGAACACTTCGCGGACGACCGGATATTCGGCCTCCACATTATGGCAGTCATTCTCCAGCGTGGGACGGGCCCGGTCCCGCCGCAGCACGAAATCGCCGTCCAGCCCGTTGCCACGCGCGGAAAAGAGCACGGTTTCCTTGCCGAACCCGCCGGAAACGCGCTGCACGCCGGTGAGTTCGAGGGTGGGATCTTCCAGCCGCTCGACCAGATATTGCCGCAGCTTTTCGGCCGTGACGCCGTCGTCGCCCGCATCATTGCCATCCGCAGCGCTGCCGGCCAGGCCGTTCAGGCGCGCCGCGTCCCATTGCGCCACCCTTATGGCTGCTCCCTTCTGTGCGGGCGACAGCCGCCGGTCGGCCATGAAACGGCTCAACAGCGCCTCGAGTTCGGCAAGGAGAGTAGTATCGAGAAAGCCGGCGTCCTGAAGGCGGGCGGCGAAAGCCTGCAACGCGGCGTGCAGATCCGGGGCAACCGCCGGCAACGCGGCATCACCGCTCAAGGGCTTCAGCGCATGGCTAAGGTCGCGGACCTCCGCCAGGTCGCCGGCACGCCCGCGCCGCGCCTGCGCCTCGATCATGGCGATCGCCGCAAGCGCGGCTTCCTCGTCCGAGGCATAGCCGATCTGCGCACCGAATTTCCGGGTGAGAAATTCCTTGAGGCCATGTGCCAACTGAGCGGTGGGCACCTGCATCAGGCAAGACTCCCTCTGCGCGAAGCCAATGTGGGCATCCGCATATTCATACCTCTATTCCCGACCGCAAGGGACCGAAATCCTCCATGCTGATCAAATGCCATCCGACGGTTCATGCCGGGTTCCCTGGGCCGCCAGTCGGTCGGGCTGGCCCAGCAGATCGGCCACGAAACGGACGAAGCGGGCCGCATCGGCGCCATTGATGACGCGATGATCGTAGCTGAAGGACAGGGGCAGCATCCTGCGCCACTCAATGCCTCCCTCTTCGGTCGGGAACGGAACGGGACGGGCCTGCGTCACGCCCAGGATCGAGACGTCCGGCGCATTGATGATCGGGGTGAAACTGGTCCCGCCGATATGCCCAAGGGAACTCAGGGTAATGCAACTGCCCGACATCTCCGACAGGCTCAGCCCCTTGCTCCTGGCCTTTTCCGACAAGGCGCGCAGCTCGGCCGCAATCTCCTTCAGGCCCTTTTTGTCGACGTCGCGGATGACCGGGACGACCAGCCCACGCGGCGTGTCGACGGCAATGCCGACATGGCGATAATGTTTTTCGACGATCTGCTGGTTCACCGGATCGAGCGAGACGCAAAAGGCGGGAAAAGCCTCCAGCGCAAGCGCCAGAGCCTTTGCAAGGAAGACCACCGGCGTCAGCCTGCTTTCGGGATTGGCGTCGTTCCATTCCGCCCGCCAGGCTTCCAGGACGGTGATGTCCGCTTCGTCATTATGGGTGACATGCGGGATGGTGACCCAGTTCCGACCGAGAAAATTCGCCGTCAGCATTTGCATGCGATCGGCTTTCCTGACGCTGATCTCTCCGAATTCGGCAAAGTCCGCGACAGGGAGCGGCGCCAGGGCGGACAGGAAAGTAGGAACGTCGGTCATGATGTTTTTTCAATCCTCATCCTGATGCGCCTTTGCGGGTCTCTGGATGCCGTGGCCGCGATCAATTCGCGCATCCGCCGGGCTGAAATTTCATATAGTGCGTATATATATAATACGCAATATTGCTTTTTACGGGGAAGAGGGCGGCTGAATATGGAAGTTCGCAGCACGCCTACTGGATATGACAATCACCTCTGACCGCGGCGATACAATCACGCCCTAAGCGATTGATAATATTGCCGCTGAGGCCCGGACCCGATGGACCCCGCCCACAACCCATTGGTCGGCCCATGGCCAGATCCTCCTTCCCGTCCCCTTCCTTCCCCGTTGACAACCTCCGGCAAAGTTGAAAGAGTAAGCTAGCGAACAATCAAGCAAAGAGGAATTGGCGGGGGAAGGAGCGGGAGGCACTTTGGCAGGCAAGCCGGCTGCGACCACGGCCGGGATTCCGGCCCCGACGCCGGGCGCGGAACTCCCCGGAGAAGCGCAGCGGCTTGTCCGGCGGGCCATGCCCGGAAGCCATTGAGCGCCTCCCCTCCATCGCGGCAACGAAAAGCTGATCGCCATCACGTCGGCCGCATGCGCAGCCGGTCAACAGGAGAGAGACTTTGGAAGCAAATTTTCCGACGCCCGATGGAGCAACGCTCCTGGAAATCTACCGCAAGGCGACGCTGATACGCCAGAATGACGATCGCGCGCACAAGGTCATCCGGTCCGGCCGTCTGGTCATGCCCTTCTACAGCACCAAGGGACAGGAGATCATACCGTCCGCCGTTTCGGTGAACCTGCGGCCCGACGACTATCTCTGCACCATCTATCGCGGCCTGCACGACTCGCTGGCCAAGGGATTGTCGCTCAAGAAGCTGTGGGCCGAACTGGGCGGCCGCGCCACCGGATCGTGCAAGGGCAAGGGCGGTCCCATGCACATCACCGATCCCTCCGCCGGGATCATGGTCACGACGGGGATCGTCGGCAGCACCATGCCCATCGCCAACGGCCTGGGCTGGGCTTCCAGGCTGGCGGGCAACGGCCGAGTCACCATCGCCAATTTCGGCGACGGCGCATCCAATATCGGCGCCTTCCACGAATCGCTCAATCTGGCCTCGGTCTGGAAACTGCCGGTGATCTTCATATGCCAGAACAACCGTTATGCCGAACATACGGCCTATGCCACCTGCACCGCCGTGGAGAAGGTGTCGACCCGCGCGCTGGGCTATACCATGCCCGGATATACGGTGGACGGGAACGACCCGGACGAGATGTACGGAACAGCGCGCATCGCCATCGAACGGGCGCGTGCCGGCGAAGGCCCGACCCTGATCGAGGCGATCACCTATCGCCATAACGGCCATGTCTATGGCGATGACGGCTCCTATCGCGACCGTGAAGAACTTGCCGCGGCCATCGCCGCGGACCCGGTGCCCAGGCTCAGGGCGCGGCTGATAGCCGAAGGCATCGCCTCGGAGGATCAACTGAGCGCAATCGAGGAAGGATTCGAGCGCGAACTGGACGAGGCGGTGGATGCCGCGCTCGCCGCGCCCTTCCCTGCGCTCGACGAACTGAAGCGCGACATCTTCGCAAATGAGATCGGGTGAAAGAAATGGCTGACGTAGAAAAGATGACGATGTTCCAGGCCATCGGCGTCGCCCTGGACGATGCCATGGCGGCCGATGACACCGTGCTCTGCCTGGGCGAAGACCTGGCGGACGGGGAAGGCGGCGGCGTCATGGGCGTGACGCGCGGGCTGTCCGCCAAATATGGGGATGAACGGGTCCGCTCCACGCCCATCGCCGAACAGGCCATCATCGGCGCGGCGATCGGCGCGGCGCTGGGCGGTTACAAGCCCGTGGCGGAGATCATGCTGATGAACTTCATCACCATCGGCATGGATATGCTCGTCAATCATGCGGCCAAGCTGCGCTTCATGTCCGGCGGCCAGACCAATGTGCCCATCGTCGTGCGCACGATGACGGGTTCGGGCCTGTCGCTGGGCGGACAGCACAGCGACTATCTGGAGGCGTGGTTCGCCCATGTCGGCGGCATCAAGGTGGTGGCGCCATCCAATCCGGCGGACGCCTACGGGCTGATGCTGTCCGCCATAGACGATCCGGACCCGGTGCTTTTCATCGAGAATATCCCCATCGGAACGGCGCGCGGCGAGCTTCGCGACAGACATGTGCGCATTCCCATCGGCAAGGCCCGCGTGGCGCGCGAAGGAACCGATCTGACGATCGTCACCCATTCGCGCATGGTGGTCGAATCGCTGGCCGCCGCCGCCGCACTGGAAAAGGACGGCATCATGGTGGAGGTGATCGACCTGCGCACCATATCGCCATGGGACCGGGACGCCGTGCTGTCCTCCGTCGCGAAGACCAGGCGCGCGCTCGTCGTGCAGGAGGCCGCACGCGAATTCGGCATCAATGGCGAGATCGCCTCCGTCATCACGGAGGAGTTTTTCAGGGATCTCAGGGCGCCAGTAGGACGTCTGGGCGGGGAGATGTGCGCGGTGCCCTTCTCCAAGCCTCTCGAGACCGCCTTCGCCCCCTCCGCCGCGGGCATAGAGGAATCGGTTCGTTCATTGATCGCCAGATCGGCGCAGTGACGACGACTTGGGGCGGACGCCCGTGGAGCCGCGTTCGTCCCAAGCATGAATTGCCGCATGAGGAAGCGGAAGATGCCGAAGGTCATCAGCTTTCACCGAACCGGTGGGCCCGAAGTCCTCAGCTATGCGGAAACGGCCTTTGGCGAACCGGGGCCGGGCGAACTGCGCATCCGGGTCGCGGCGATCGGACTGAACCGGGCGGAGTTGCTGTACCGCGCCGGCCGGATGGGGCAGCCGGCGGGCTTCCCCGCCACGCTTGGTTCGGAAGGCGCGGGAACGGTCGAGGCGGTGGGGCAAGATGTCGAGGGCTTTACCCCCGGGGATCGGATCGCAACCATTCCGGGCTTTTCCACCCTGCCCGGCTTCTCGACCGAGCCGACGGCCCATGCCTGCGCTGTCTATGGCGAAAAGGCGTTCGTCCCGGCCGCCATGGCCGTGAAAATCCCCGACGGCATGTCCTTTGTCGAGGCGTCCTCGATCTGGATGCAATATGCCACGGCCTATAGCGGGCTGGTCGATGCGGCTTCGCTGCGCGCTGGACAGTTCGCGCTCATCACGGCTGCGTCGGCATCCACCGGCATTGCCGCGATCCAGATCGCCAAGCTGCTTGGCGCAACACCCATCGCCGCGACGCGAAGCCGGGCGAAGGCCGAGGTCCTGGGCCAGCAAGGCGCCGCCCATGTGATCGTAACGGGCGAAAGCGACCTTGCCGGGCAAGTACGGCGCATCACGGGCGATGCGGGAGCGAACGCGATCTTCGATCCCGTGGCGGGCGCCGGCGTGGCGCAGCTTGTGGAGGCAGCCGCTCATGGCGGCCATATCATCCTCTACGGCATCATGGACGATCGGCCGACGACCATAGACGTGGCCCAGGCCATGGCCAAGGCGCTTCATCTGCACTTCCCCTCGCAATTCACGGTCAGCCTGGACCCGGAAAAGCGGGAACGGATGAAGCGGCTGGTCCTTGGCGGATTGGCGACCGGCGTCCTCAAGCCCGTGATAGACCGCGTCTTCCCCTTCGACCAAATGATCGAGGCGCACCGCTATCTGGAAGGCCAGGCGCATGTGGGCAAAGTCGTCGTCGCCGTCGAATAGCCGAATCATCCTGCGGATAATCGAGATCAGCTGCCATTCGTTCGGGCTGAATGACCTGAATTCAATGCAGGCTATGCTAGACCGCACGTTCCTGCGCGCGGGCATGGTATCCGACGTCGTTGAGATATTCGGCGACGATGTTCTTCTCCATGAAATGCCAGACGCCGTCCATCTTCTCGAACCTGTCTTCATAGCGTCCGGCAAGCACGATCTGATAGGCTTGCCCCGGCGGGCGCTGATAGACGGTGTAATATGATATTCCGCTGCCCTTGTTGCCGTCCAGATGGATCGAATGATTGCTGATCACATGGCGCGTCAGCGGATCGCCGCGATGTTCGGGCAGAACCAGCCGGCCCGCTGCGTCATAGGTCGAAACCTCCCGGCGGTAGAATTGCTCCACCTCCTTCGCTCCCGTGAACCATGGCCCCTGCACGCCCAGCCATGTCACGCACATCCGACCATGGCGCAAAAGTTCGCCGAGGCCGGCGAAATCCCCGGCGTCGAGCAGATAGCTATATTCATAGGATAGCTGGCGTATCCGTTCGTAATCGTCGCTCATGCCTGATCCTCTCCATTTGCGGTTTTCAGAAGCGGTAGCCGGCGGTGACGCCGAAGGTGCGCGGCAGGCCGGCGAAGCGGTCCAGATTGTCGGCGCTATAGGCCACGGACTGCCAGTAGTCTTCATCGGTGAAGTTGCGGGCGAACAGACCGATGCGCCAGCCCGCCCCGGCTTCGACACCGATCCGGGCATCCAGCACGGCCCGCGCGGGAATGCGCGTCACCGCACTTTCGCCCAGGTCCGCGAAGGTTCTGCTGCTGAACGTTCCGCCAATGCCCAGATAGCCGGAGAGGCCCGAAGAGAGTGGCGCGCGATATTCGGCATCGAACGTTCCACTCCAGGGCGGAGCGAAATTGAACTCCCTGCGACCGAAGTCCACCACCTGTCCCAGGCTGTTGAAGCCGCGATATGCCCGCACTTCCGTCTGCACATAGGTGACGCCGCCCCGAAGCGTGAGGCCTTCGAACGGCCGGACGACGATTTCGGCATCGAAGCCATAATCTTCCGACCGAGGAATGTTGATCAGGGTCGAAACGGAACCGATGGCCGGAACGGGAACATAGGTGTAGAACTGCTTGTCCTTATAGTCATAATAGAAGATGGACAGGTTCATCTGCAGTTTCCTGTCGAACAGGCTGAATTTCCCGCCCAGTTCGTAGGAGGTCAACTCTTCCTGCTTGAGGTCCCTGACCTGCGAAGCGAGCAGGACGCCCGTCAATGGATAGGTGCCCGATTTATATCCCCGGCTGACCAGACCATAGACCAGCGTATCGTCGTCCGGCTTGATATTGATGCCCAGCCGCCATGACAGATTGTCCTCATTCTGCGCATGCGCGGTCGTGGTCGGCAGATAATCCGCATTGGGGCCGATGTCGTTCACGACCAGACAGCGGGCGGAAAAATAGGCATTCTCGACACCCGGCCGGCTCATGCCCGCTATCGTCCCCTGCACGGCAGCCATGAGAACATTGCCTTCCAGGCATCCGTCGACGGTCTGCCGGCTATCGGTGTAGCGAATGCCCGCCGTAAGCGCGACATTCCGGCTCAGATCGACATCCACATTGCCGAAGACGCCCGCGGCGCGATTGCTGAGATCGAACTTCCAGTCCGGCCGAGTCCCGGCAGGCAGGCTTGAAAAGCCGTATTCCGCGGTCACATGGTCGAATATGTCGTCATATTGATAATTGGCGCCGACGATGTAGCGGACGCCTGCATCCGGCATCTCGCCCGACAACCGCACTTCCTGGAAGATGGTTTCGATCGTGCCGCCCGTCGTGCCGCGCGCCAGGACCAGCACCGTTCCGTCATAATCGCGCGGCTGATAGACCTTCGTGTTCACATAGCTGGTCAGCGACGTCAGCGTCATATGGTCGTTCAGTTCGAAATCCGCCCGCAGCGCGGCATTGAACTGGCGATTGCGCTGGTGGAAGTCATAATCGCTGTCGACATCCGCGTCCCGGTTGCCGCGCGGCAGAGGATAACCGATCAGGCCGGGCGCCGCAGCCGCCGGAATGATCGGTGCGACCAGATGAAGCTGCGCCTGCTGCGATTCGCCATGGTCGTAATTCGCGCCGATATGAAGGGCGAACTTCACCCGCTCGCCGGGCGTCCAGTCGAGCAGGAGCCTGCCGCTGGCGCGGTTCTGATCCCCTATCTCACGCGTGCCGAGATAATAGCCGCGTTGCCAGGCGCCGCCCTGCGTCGTCGTTGCAGCGACCCTCGCGCGCAGACTGTCCGACAGAGGGCCGCTGACGAATCCCTCCACCATCACCTGGCCGAAATGATTGACCTCGCCGCTGAAGCCGGCGCTCAGCCTCTCCGTCGGTTTCGCCGCTATGAGGTTGATCGACCCGCCCGTGGCGTTCTGGCCGTATAAGGTGCCTTGCGGCCCCTTCAATATCTCCACCCGCTCGAGATCGAACATCATGCCCGCGGTCATCGGCGCATAGGGGAGCGCCGCCTCGTCCACATAGACGCTGACCGCCGGGGGAGTCGCGATCTGGGCAGCGTTGAAGTTGACGCCCCGCATGGAAAAGACGGGGAATCCGGCATAGGTGGTGCCGGTGGTCAGGCCCGGTGCGATCTTGGGCAGGTCGACCACTTCGGTGACGCCCGCGCTCTGCAATTGCTCGCCGGTCGCCGCGACGATGGTGATGCCCACGTCGCTCAGCCGCTCCGCACGCCGCTGCGCGGTGACGATGATGTCGGAATAGCCCGATGGCGTTCCCGTAGCGGTCGTTTGCGCCACGGCCGGGACGGCCAGAGCCAAAAGGGAGCAACAACCTGATAGGGCAGTAACATGCATGACATTCCCCTCCTTGGTTCGGGCGGCGCATTTCCAGCCGCTTCCGATCGTCCTGCTTCCTGTCTTCGTTCGGGCTTGGCTTTCGGCGATGGCGCGAGCGGGCCGCTCCGACAGGGCGTCGTCACGATGAACGAAAACGCTCCAGCCCCTGGAGGCCGCATTTGCCGAGCCGTCGATCCTCAAGGGTCAACGGGACAATGCTCCCGCCCAGCCGCATTCGGGCACTGACGGAAGCGTGCAAAGATCCGGCGAGGCGCTCAATCGAGCATTTCCCTCGTTTCCCCGACACCGAAAATGATCAACGAAACCCCTGTCCTGCCAAAGGTCGTCATGTCATGCTTGCCTTCGTCGGAAGCGAAGGCATCCTCCGCGGACTGCTTGTCGTCGAACCAGAGAAAGGCCAATCCGTCATGGCTCGGTTCCCCGCCGAACTTGCCTGTCACCGGGTCGAAGGAATCCGTGGGCGGATGCACCGTATAACGACGAAGGCCGGGCAATTTCCTGGCGATTTCAGCATGATCGTTCAACCACCAGTCCCGGAATTGACCGGCCGTCCAGTGATCGGGGCGCTTCATGATGCCGACGATAGCGTACATTCGGGCTTCTCCTCCCCTGTGCAGGATAAAATCGCGCGGTCGGCCTTGGCGACTCGAATTCATTCGCTAGCGGACATATTGCTATTTGATTGTACGAAAGCTATCAATATCGCAACGCCGGATGGACAAGCCGGCAACAGCGCGAGAGGCGGTGAGAGGTATCATGAACAAGCCATTTGATTTTCGGAAGGGATTCTCCGTCGACAAGGACGCCAAATATGGCGAGAAGCATCCCTATATCGACAACGGCACTGCCCTCATCGATCCGAAGCGTTATTACGACCCGCAGGAGGCGGAGCGCGAATGGGACAAGATGTGGACCAAGACATGGCTGATGGCCGGCCTTGCATCGGACTGCCCCAATGTCGGTGACGTCTTCAAATTCGATGTCGGCCGCGCGTCGATCATAGTCGTCAGGACGCGGCCCGAAGAACTGAAGGCCTTTCACAATTTCTGCGCCCACCGCGCCAATACGCTGGTCACCACCGACTTCGGCACCGTGGGCAAATGCTTCCACTGTTCCTTCCACGGCTGGGAATATGATCTTGACGGCAATCTCGTCAAAATCCGCGATGAAGAGATTTTCCGGCCCGATGTGATCGCCCACCGGCCGGGCCTGGAGGAAGTGAAGATCGGGCTATGGGGCAATTTCGTGTTCATCAACATGGACCCCGATGCGGAACCGCTGATGGATTTTCTGGGCGATATTCCCAAGCATCTGGAACCCTATAATCTGGAGCGGTTCAGGCCCTATCGGGACGAGGAACTTACCTGGGACGCCAATTGGAAAACGGCGGCCGAGGCGTTCCTGGAATTCTACCATGGCGACGACGTGCATCCCGAAGTGCTTGGCAATAGCGAGACCTATCGGATGCAATATGACCTGTTCCCCAACGGCCATGGCCGCATGATCATTCCGGTCGGCCTGCCGCGCGAATTCAACGACGGCGACAAGGTTCCGCCCGAAACGCAACAGATGCTGGGCCTGTGGGACGGCAAGCCGGAGGATTATCCGGAACTCGACCTTTCCAGCGGCGATTTCAAGAAGGCGCTCGTCGACACCAAGCGGCGCTGGGCGGCGAAATATGGGCTTGATTTCAGTGGGCTGAGCGATGGCCAGGTCACCGACGACTGGAACTATTCCTTCTTCCCGAACATGACCTTCAACACATTTGCCGACGTTCTCCAGATCCAGCGCTGGCTGCCCGACGCCACCAATCCGGAACGAAGCCGCTACGTCACCATGACGCTGGCGCCGCCGGTGGACGATCCCGACTATCGGATCTTCGACATCAACAATTTCGGTCCCGACGCCCATGGCCCGATGAACTTCGACGGCAAGGTGCGCCCTCCGCGCGAACGACATGAGGATACGGCGGATTTCGGCTATGTCCTCAATCAGGACATCCGGCTGGTGCCCGAAGTTCAGAAGGGTATCAAATCCCCCGGTTTTAAGGGCGCGCTGCTGGGCGAGGCCGAGGTCCGCATCCGCCACTATCTGGTGGAGATCGACCGCTATCTGGAGAGATAGGGCTTCGAGCAAGGTGTCGGCGCGCGATATTCCGAAGAGTGCGCCAAGGAAGACGGCTGCTGGAAATTCAGGTCCCGTCCGGTCAGGATCATGACCCTATGGGAGGTCGTTCCCAACAGACCGCACCGGACATGGCCCGCCATCTCCGACCGGGAGGGCGGGCCACGTTCATCGCTCTCAGGCCTGTTCCATCAGGCGGTGTTCATCCACGCGCCTGCCGGCGCCTTGCGGTCCGGCCTCCGCCCAATCCTTCAGCGCCGATATGGCGGGCGCGAGCGCGCGTCCGAAGTCGGTCAGTGAATATTCGACCCTGGGCGGCACCTGCGGGAACAGCGTGCGCAGCACGAGGCCATCCTTCTCCAGTTCCTTGAGCTGCTGGATCAGCATCTTCTGCGTGATGCCTTCAATCGCCCGCTCCAGTTCCGAAAATCTGAGGGTGTCGGACGTGAACAGCTGGCAGAGGATCGTAAGCTTCCATTTGCCTTCCAGCCGCCGCAACGCATCCACTGTGGAGGCGATGCAGGCGGCCCGCATGGCCGGATCGGTACAGATGGGCGGGGCGTCAGCCATGTCACTATCCTTTTGGTGGGTTACTGTGTTTTTTGTTCGTTCTTGCGATTAGCACGCTTTCTTACCATCCTTGAAGAAACTATTCGCCTGCGCACTGGCGTTGGATCATCACCAAGGAGCAAAAAATGAAAATCGGTATCATCGGCGCTGGACAGATCGGATCGACCCTGGCGCGCAAGTTCAGCGCGGCCGGGCATGCGGTGAAGCTGGCCAATTCGCGCGGCCCGGAAACGCTGGCGGAGCTTGCGTCGCAGATCGGGGTCGCCGCCGCAAGCGCCAGGGACGCGGTCAGGGATGTCGATGTCGTCATCATATCCGTGCCCTTGAAGAGCGTTCCCGAACTGCCCAGGGATCTGTTCGACGGCGTCCCCGATGACGTGGTGGTCATCGACACCGGCAACTATTATCCGATCCGCGACGGCCGCATCGATGCCATCGAAGACGACCTTCAGGAAAGCCTCTGGGTTTCGCGGCAGATCGGCCGCCCGGTGACGAAGGCGTTCAACAGCATATTCTGGACCAGCCTCGCCAATGAAGGGAAGCCGGCGGGTTCGCCCGGTCGTATCGCCCTGCCCGTTGCGGGCGACGACGCGCGGGCGAAGGCGGTTGCCCTGGAACTGGTGGACGTGGCCGGTTTCGACGGCATCGATGCCGGGACCATCGATGAATCCTGGCGCCAGCAGCCCGGCACGCCGACCTATTGCACCGACTATGATGCAGAGGGCGTGCGGAAGGCGCTGCGCACCGCCGTCAGGGCGCTCGCACCGGTAAAGCGGGATGAATCCTTCGAGAAATTCGCCCAGCTCTCCGGCGATTTCGAACCGAAGATGCTGATCGACATCCTCCGGTCGATCAGCAAGGCCGGCAATTGAAATGAGGGAATAGCGACGGTCCGGAGCGGTGAGACCGCTCCGGCCCTTCCTCCATCAGGCTGCAAGCACCGTCTTCGCGATGATGTTCCGCTGAATTTCATTGGACCCGCCGAAAATCGACCAGCAGCGGGAATAGAGATATTGATGCGCCATGGCGCTCGCGGCTTGCGCCGGCGATTCCTTCTCTCCGACCGGCCTGTGCAGGTCTTCGGGATCGTGAATGGCCGCATAGGGCCCTTCCAGGGCGAGCGCCAGTTCGGCCAGGTCCTGCAGGACTTCCGTCCCCTTGACCTTGAGCATGGACGCATCCGCGCCCTGCGGCCGTCCCTTCGCCCACCCCTCCACGAAATAGCGTTCCATCGCGCACAAGGTCTGCGCCTGAACGGAAATGTCCGTCAGCCGGGCCGCCAGCCGCGCCTTGACCCCTGCCGGCACCTGCGCATCGGCCTGCACGGCGTCGTTCATCCCGCGCAGCCGTTCCAGCAGGCGCAGCTTGTTGCCGGAATCCGCGATCGAGACACGCTCATGGGCAAGGAGGAATTTGGCGATGTCCCAGCCCCGCCCTTCCACGCCCACCAGATTCTCCACTGGCACCCGGACGTCGTCGAAGAAGGTCTGGTTGGTGTGATGCTGTCCGTCGATGGTGACGATCGGCCGCACGGACAGGCCGGGGCTGCGCATGTCGATGAGCAGGAAGCTGATCCCCTCCTGCTTGCGGCCCGACGCATCGGTGCGCACCAGGCAGTGCATCATGTCGGCCCAATGGGCTTCGGTCGTCCACATCTTGGACCCGTTAACGACATAATGATTGCCGTCGCGAACCGCCGTGGTCTTGAGCGAGGCGAGGTCCGACCCGGCGCCCGGTTCGGAATAGCCCTGACACCACCAGCAGTCGGAGGAGATTATGCCGGGCAGCCATTGCGCCTTTTGCGCGTCGGTGCCGAAGCGGTTGAGCACCGGGCCGATCATGTTGACGCCATAGGGAATGATCATCGGCGCGCCGGCCAGCGCCGTTTCCTGCAAGAAGGCGAGATGCGTCGCCGCGTCCCAGCCAAGGCCGCCCCATTCCTTCTTCCAATGCCCCAGCAGCCAGCCCTTCGCGTCCAGTATCTTCTGCCAGCGGACATAATCCTGCTTGTCCAGTTCCTTGTACTGCGCAACCTTGTGGCGGATGTCGCCCGGCAGGGCGTCACGCACGAACGTCCTCACTTCCTTCCGGAAAGCGTCCAGCGCCGAATGATCCATTAGCCATTTCCTTCGAGTGTGGAGAGGCGCGCGGCCCGCGCCTCGCATGTTCCGATCTGGGCCCGAATGGCGGCAAGCCGGCGGGCATGGTGGCTGACGATGGTCTCGTCGCTGACGCCCATGCCGCCGAACAGCTGCACCGCGCCGTGGCCGACGGTGCGCCCCGCCGCGTCGCAGGCCAGCGACGCGGCCAGCACGCACCGGCTGCGTTCGGCCATATCCTGCCCGGAACCCAGCACGGCGATGGCATGGGCGGCCATCGCGGCAGCCTCTTCGCCTGCAATGGCCATGTCGGCGGCCTTGTGCTGGAGCGCCTGGAAATTGGCGAGTTTGGTATCGAATTGCTCGCGAACGTTGAGATAGGCGAAGGTTTCGCGATTGGCCGCCGCGGCGATGGCCGCCGTTTCCACGGCAAGACCGGCCAGACCCCATAGCAGCGCATCGTTTATGGCGTCCAATGCGTCGCCAACGAAGGCGAGGCGCGCTTCGGGACCGAGCCGCACGGAATGCAGGATCACGTCGGCCGCGCCAGCCGCATCGATGGCGCGCGTCGACGCCAGTTCCAGGCCTTCGGCAGCCGAGGGAAGCACGAAAAGCGCCGTCTCATCCCCCAGCCTTGCGCTCAGGAGCAAATGGCTGGCGACGTCGGCATGGCGAACGGCCGGCTTCACGCCCGACAGGACATAGCCGCCCGCACCATCCGGCTCGGCCGCAAGAATGGGGGCCGCGAAGGCGTCGAACCCCTCTGCATGGGCGAGGATGGCAATGGCGTCGCCGCTGGCGATGCCAGCCAGCAAGGCGGCGGCCTGCTCTCCTTCCGCCGCCTGCAACAACCGGGCGGCCACGACGGCGCAGGCCAGCACGGGCTCGACCAGCAGTCCCTCGGCCAGGGCCGCCTGGACGACGGCCATGTCGGCCGGCGTTCCCCCAAAACCCCCATGAGCCTCCGGCAACAGGGCCGCGACCGTGCCCAGTTCCAGCAGATGGGCCCAGAGCGCCAGCCGGTCCGGGGCAGGCCCGTGCAGGCGCCGCGCCCTGTCCTCCAGACCGCTTTCCGCAGTCACGAAGCGGACAAGCGTCTCCTGCATCATCCGATGCTCATCAGTCGTCCCGAAAAAAACAGACACTGCCCACCTCTCCCACTGAAATCCGATCTGGCGTTGTCACGAGCGGCGGCGCCTTCCGACATGAGAACCGGCAGATGATACGCCCGACGCTGCGTCATGGCTGAAGAGAAGGAGCATGCTGCCGCCCCGAATCTTGCGCTTGCGACTCGCCTTGGCTCCTGTATTAGTCTAAACATACTAATTGCGACAAGCGGGTGAGATTGCCACCCGGACAGATGAGGTACGAAGCCTTGCCCGACCCGACCGCCACCAAAGACGCGCCGCAGCCCGAAGCGCACATCCTGATCGACGAAGATGGGCCGATCCTTCGCGTCACGTTGAACAGACCCAGTAAATATAATGCGCTCGATCATGAGATGTGGGCCGGATTGGGCGAGGCGACCGCCCGTTTCCGCGACCGGGACGACCTGCGCGTCATGCTCGTCACGGCGCGCGGCAAATATTTCTGCGCGGGGATCGACCTCAACGGCGCGCTCGCGCCCGACCCGCAGATCGCCAGTCCATCCGCCTTCCGTCGCTGGTATCGCCAGGGGGTGGGAAGCCTTCATCCGCTGGGCGACGAGTGGGAGGCGATCGAAAAGCCGATCGTGGTCGCGCATCAGGGGCCATGTCTGGGCGGCGCGCTGGAATTGTCCCTTTGCGCCGATTTCCGCTTTGCGTCCACCGATGCCCGCTATGGATTGCCGGAGATCGCCCTGGGGGCCATTCCGGGATCGGGCGGCACCAGCCGGCTCACCCGCCTGGCCGGCCCGCACTGGGCGCGCTGGCTCGTTCTCGCCAATCGCCAGATCGACGCGGAACGGGCCCTGTCCATCGGGCTGGTTCATGAGGTGCACCCCACCGACGCGCTGGCGGCGGCGGTCGATTCCTTTTGCGCGGAACTGGTGGCCATCCCTCCGGAGGCCTTCGCCGCGGGCAAGCTCGCGATCGAATTGACCAAGGATCTGGAGCGCGGCCAGGCTCGCAATGTCGAACGCCTGACGGCAAGCTCGCTTATCCTGGGCGAGGAGTTTCACAGCATGATGAACGCCATGAAGGAAAGGCTGTCCCGCCCCAAGGGCTGAGGCGCCCGGCAATCGGCGCCTGCTGCGGGGATGAGGACGCGCGCGCATGACGAGCCCCCTTTTGAAAAGCAGGAGGTTGCCGCTATTGGGGAATGTCGCCCCCCGTTTTTCGGGGCGATGCCGGAGCATCGTTCGGAAAAGCCTGTCGAAGGGCGGGAGCCGGTTTTCCAGATCGAACGATGCGACGACAAAATTTGGAGCGCGCGACCTGCGTCCGGTTCAATGCAGCGCACTCCAGCGATGACGACCATATGCAACTATTCGATTGGGGCCGATGGAAGCGAAGGAAGAAAGCAGCACATCCGAACGGATATTGTCGATGGCGCTCACCCTGTTCAACATGGAGGGGGTGGAGCGGGTCGCCGTGCACAGGATTGCCACGGAACTGGGGATAAGCCCCGGAAATCTGACCTATCACTTCGCCAAGCGCAAGGACATCATCGGCAAGCTGGTGGACCGGCTGGAGCAGCAGTTGCTGGGCACATGGGATCGTCCGGAACTGGCGACGGAGGCGGAGGAGATGGCCCGATCCCTCATCGACCTGTTCGGGATCATGTGGGACTTCCGATTCTTCTTCAGTTCCATCAGCTTCCTGTTCGAGGACGATCAGGATCTCCGCGAACGCTATGTCCGGCTGGAAGACCGGATATTCCTGGCCCGCGTGGCGATCATCGAAGCCGCCATCGAAGCGGGCTACATGCGCAGGATCGTCGCGCCATCCAGTCCTGAACTGCTGGCGGGCAATATGTGGGACGTATCGATCGCAACACTGGCGTTCGATCGCATCCGCCATGGTTCGCGCTCATCGCGAAAGGCCGACGCGCTGCTCAAATGCTTCATGCGGCATGTCAGCCTGATCCAGCCCTATTCGGACAATCTGTTCCTGCAGGAGCTCGTCGCGATCGCGGAGAAGAAGATCGCCGCCTATGAGTCCGCCGAGCCGCCCGCCCCCCGCCGGCGGCAGGGCGCTAAAGCGGCAAGGGCGCGGAAGCAGGAACGCGCCGGAAAGTGACGCCTTCCCGCTTCCTGGCCGCGACGGTCAGGAAACCGATTGCAAGGCCGCCCGCAAATGCCCCACCCGCGTGGGGTAATAGGCTTCCAGCCCGGCATTGATCTGATCGGCCATGGGATGGCCGGCCTGCTGGCCCGATTCCCAGTACAGGCGCGCATGGGTCGCATCCACTGCGCTGAGCGACATCGAACCGCTGACCCCGATGACCGGCGGACGGCTGGCGTCGATGACGGAGTAGCCGAGGACGTGATTCTCATTGTCCAGCCGGTCGAGGCGCTCGACCACCCACCAGTCGGCAAAGGCAATCCTGCGGGTCGCGCCCACACCGGTTCCTTCGGTCGTGACGTCCACGACGTCGGGATGCCAGCGTCCCAGATGCGCAAAGTCGGAAATAATCGCCCACACATCCTCGACGGACGCATCGAGGTCCGCGGTGATCGATACGGTCATGGCTCTTCTCCTTTTCGAACTGGCCTGTTCTTCAATTCCATCCGACCAATGCTCTTGCCACCTCATGCGGGTCCGATCGACGGCCGATGAGATCGTCGATCCTTTCCGCCAGTTCCCCATTATCGGCCTGGAAACGCCTGGAAAGGATTGCCTGGGCGAGCGCCCATATGCGGGCCTGCAACTGGCGACGGCGGCGGCGTGCCGCATCTTCGGGATGCCGGCTGCGCGTCAGGAAAAAGGCATCCAGATGGTCGATCACCGCCTCGACTCCCTGCCCCTTGCTCGCCTCCGTCGGGATGACGGGCAACGCCCATCCCTCGGCGGTTTCGCGGCGGTGGGCAGCCATTTCGCGCAGGTCGCCGATCATCCGCGCCGCGCCGGGCGCATCCGACTTGTTGACCAGGATGAGGTCGGCAATCTCCAGGACGCCCGCCTTCACCGCCTGCACGCCGTCGCCCCCCTGCGGCACCTGGAGCAGGACCACGGCATCGGCGTGGACGAGTATCTCTATCTCGCCCTGTCCCACGCCCACCGTTTCGATGAGGATGATGTCGAACCGCATCGCATCCAATATGGTCAGCGCATCGCCGGTCGCATGGGCCAGGCCCCCGGGCGCGCCCTTCGACGCCATGGAACGGATGAAGACGCCCTCATCCGTCGCATGCTGCGACATGCGGACGCGGTCTCCCAGCACGGCCCCTCCCGACAGGGGGCTCGACGGGTCGACCGCCAGGATCGCGACACGCTCGCCCCTCTGCCGCCACAAGGTGACGAGGGCGTCGATCAGCGTGCTCTTGCCGGCGCCCGGCGGCCCGGTGAAGCCGACGATCCGCGCATGACCGCCTGCGCGGTACAGTTGGCGCAGCTGGTCCTCAATTCCGGCGTCGCCGGCTTCCACCAGGGAGATCAACCTTGCCGCGGCGCGACGTTCGCCGCGCAGGACCGCAGCGGCAAGATCCTGCGGGTTCATGCGCTGGTCCGGCCCCTGCCCTGTACGAAGTCGATGATCTCCGGCATGGTCGTGCCCGGCCCGAATATCCCCTTCACGCCGATGGCCTTCAGTTCGGCATGGTCGTCCGGATGGATGAGGCCCCCCACCATGACCGGGACGTCGCCTGCGCCCCGCCGCCTCATCTCCTCGATCAACAGCCTCGTATATTGGATATAGGCGGCGGAGGAGAAGCTCAGCCCCACTATGTCGGCGTCTTCGTCAAGCGCCGCCTGCGCCATGCCGGCGACGCTGTTATGCTCCCCGATATAGATCACCTCTATCTCGGCATCGCGCAGGAACTGGGCGATGGTCCGGATTCCCTTGGAATGCACATCGGTGCCCAGCATGCCGAGCAGACAGCGAACCGTGGACGTCGTCATATGATTCCCCTCAGCCGGCATAGTTCAACGGCGCCTCGATCGCGCCATAGGGGTCGTAGGGATAGCCATTGGCCACGCGCAGCGTGCCCCAGATTTCCCCGATGCTGGCATTGTCCAGAAAGGCGTCGATCATCGCCTGCATGCTGTTCCCGCCGCCGTGCGCCACGCCGTGCAGCTTGCGCAGGGCCGCTTCCCAGCGCGACCGGTCGCGCTGCTGCTTGAATTCGGAGAAGCGCCGGAGGTGCGCCTTGGTGTTGGCCGGGTCGAAGGCGAAGCGGACAGGCGGCGGGTCGTCGTCGGGGACGAACCGGTTAAGGCCCACGACGATGCGTTCCCCGGATTCCAGTTCCCTGCGGACGCCCAGATTATGGTCGTCCATGACCTGCTCCACGAAACCGCTGGTCATCGCCTCGATGATGCCGACCTCCTCGATCCGCGCCAGCAGGGCGACGGCCTCGGCCTCGACCGCGTCGGTCAGCGCCTCGACATACCAGCTCCCACCCAGGGGATCGGCCACCCGCGCCGCGCCGACCTCGTTCGCCAATATCTGCTGCTGGCGAATGGCAAGGTCGCGCGCCTCATGGGTCGGAACGCATACCGGTTCGTCATAGGTGCAGGCCTCCAGCGACTGGACGCCGCCGCACAGGGCGGCGAAGCTCTGGATCGCGGTCCGGGTCAGATTGTTGAGCGGCTGCTTGTAGATCAGCGAATTGCCCGAAGTATGGCACGCCACCCGCAGGCGGAGGGCGCGATTGTCGGTCACGCCGAAACGATCCTTCAGCGTCCGGGCCCAGAATCGACGCAGGGCGCGGAACTTCGCGACCTCCTCGAAGAAATCGGTATCGGAGGTGGAAACCCAGGCCAGGCTGGCGCCGGCCTGATCCGCGCTCATCCCGCGTCCGACCAGATCCTCCAGCGTCTTGATCACGATGGCCATGCCGACCGCGATCTCCCCGCCGGGTGTCAGGCCCCGTTCGCGCAGGTCATAGGCCTGGGGCAGGCCGAGCGCCCATTTGGGGCTGTTGCGGACGCAGAATTCGACCTGATCCACGGCGCTGCGATGGCCGAAGTCGGCGGGCACGACCCCCTGCCCCCAGCCGGACAGCGTTTCCTGCAACATGTCCGGCATGTTCGACCCTTGCAGCGTTTCCAGCGCCTGCCCCCGCGAGACATGGGTCGCCGCCACCAGCGCATAGGCCGTCGTCGTCCAGTGCCATGCCGTATCGATCTTGGCGAGGTCCATCCCCTCCACCAGGCGCGCCATGTCGTGCATCGTGGGCAGCGAGCACCCCTCCAGCCCGACTTCCGGCCCGATCGCCGGATGATCGGGATCGATGCCCTGGTTGGTCGGCGGATCGACCACGACATTCACGCCGCCGCCGCCCGATGCCAGGACCTTCAGCAACCCCTCGCGCGTATCCTCCGGCGCGCCGTAGCCGACGATGTTGCGCAGCGTCCACATGCGGCTGCGGTACATCTCCCGATAGGCGCCGCGCGTGAAGGGATATTGCCCCGGATCGCCCAGCTTCTCGCGATAGTCCGCGGCAGGCTCCGCCGGGCCGTAAAAGGCTTCGGTCTCGGTCCCTCCCCAGCTTCTGGTCCTGGAGAGCTTCACCTCGAGATTCTCTATGCTCTGAATGAGGGCATCGTGATCGCGTGGATCGGCAGTGCTTTTCATCATCCCTCTCTTGTTCGATTGGGGCCGTGGTCAACGGCCCGGGCCAGTCCTACACTCCATGGGAGCGAGCAGCAGACGGAGACGCCGTTCCCGGCCTTTCACACGGCAACTTTGTCTCTTGCCCCATTGGCAAATAGGTCGTTCCTACTAATAGTATAAGGATACTAATGAGTCGAGTCGGTTTCACGGGGAATCCCGATGTCCGTCGCAATTTGGAGGATGTTATGAGCGAGGGCTCCGTTGGAGTGGTGGCAGCGTCGAACCAGGCTTATTGGCCGGCGCAGCCGGACGGCGAGATCGTCGATTGGAGCGTGGGCGACCTGTTGCGCCATGTCGCGGCGTCGGTGCCGGAGGAGGTCGCGCTGCTGGAACCGCGCGATCCGGAAAGCGGGGCCCAGCGGCAATGGACCTATGCCCAATTGCTGGCCGAATCGGAACGGGTGGCGCATTTCCTGCTGCGGCATTTCCAGCCGAAGGACCATGTAGCCATCTGGGCGGAAAACCGCCCGGAATGGATTTTCGTCCAACTGGGCGCGGCGCTTGCCGGCATGACGCTGGTGGCCATCAATCCGGCCAGCCGCGCCAATGAACTGCACCATGCGCTGTCGCTGTCGAAGAGCAGCGGACTGTTCCTCAGCCGCCATTACCGGGGCACGGACACGCTCGCCCTGCTGGAAGGGATCAGGGGGGACCTTCCCCTGCTCCGCCATGTCTGGCTGTTCGATGCGTGGCAGGACTTCGACTGGCCGGAGGAAGCGGGCGACCTGCCGGCCGTTTCCGCCGACGACACCGCCATGATCCAGTTCACCTCCGGCACGACCGGCAAGGCGAAGGCCGCCATGCTGTCGCACCGGGGGGTCGTGAACATCGCGCAATTCACCAACGCCCGCTTCACGATGCCGACGGGATCGCGCTGGCTCAGTTGGCTGCCCCTCTTCCATACGGGAGGATGCATTTTCGCGATATTGAGCTGCATCTGGAACCGTGGGACGATGGTGCTGCTCTCCGGCTTCGATCCCGCCATCGTCATGCGCGTCTGCCAGGAGGAACGCCCCCGCTGGCTGCCGCTGGTGCCGACCACGGCGCTGGCGCTGCTCGACGCGCCCGACCGCAGCGCCTACGACCTTTCCAGCCTGGAAATGGTCACGCAGGGCGGAACGCCGATCGCGCCGGAGCTGGTGCGTCGGCTCGAAAGCGAACTCGGCGTCGACCATGTCATGGTTTTCGGCCAGACGGAGACCTGCTCGACCGTCTGCCTGGGGGTTCGCGGCGAAAGCGATCATCATAAATTCTCGACCATCGGCAAGGCCATGCCGCATACCGAATTGCGGATCGTCGATCCCGCGAGCGGCGAGATCGTGCCCTTTGGCGAAGTGGGAGAAGTGCAGATCCGGAACTTCGCCGTCATGCAGGGTTATTTCGGCCAGCCCGACGCCACGGCCAGCACCGTCGACGGGGATGGCTGGCTCCATACCGGCGATCTCGGCACGCTTCAGGCCGACGGTTACATGACCCTGACCGGCCGGCTGAAGGACCTCATCATCCGGGGCGGCGAAAACATCTATCCGCGGGAGATCGAGGATATCCTCGCCACGCATCCCGGCATCGTCGAAGCGGCGGTGTTCGGCGCGCCCGACGCGCGCTGGGGCGAACGGATCGTCGCCGCCCTGCGGATGCGCCCGGGCGAGACGACCACCGCCGCCGATCTCAAGGCGTTCCTCGCCCCCTTGCTGGCGCGCCACAAAATACCCGAGGCGGTATGGATCGTGGACGCCTTTCCCATGACCACATCGGGCAAGATCCAGAAATTCGCGCTTCGCGACGCCTATCTCAAGACTGTGGCCGCGAGTTGAAAAAGGGGGCCATGGCGCGTTCATGCGAACGCGCCATGGCCCCCTTCTCCCCCTTTTTCCGGAAATTGGTTTCAACCGCCTCGCACGCAAGGCCGGCTGACCGACCTTGCGCACGAGACGCCCCCTTAGTCGAGATAGGCCTTCAAATCCTGCGCCAGATTGTCGATGGTCGCATGAAGGACATCGGGCTCGTGCGAATTGAGCGCATAAATGAAGTGCGTCGCGCCCGCATCGGCAAAGGCCTCCGCAATCTCGATGATCCGCGCCCGGTCGCTTCCCAGCACGGTCGACCGCAATTCGGCTTCGCTGACCTCTTCGTCGTCCAGCGAGACGTTGAAGCGCATGCAGAATTCGATCGACGCCGGATCGCGCCCGGCCTTCTCCACCAGATCCTTGACCTCCTGCGTCTTGGCGCGGAATTCCTCCGGCGTGATGGCGGTGGGGTGCCAGCCGTCTCCCACCCGGGCCACGCGCTGGCCAGCCGCCGGGCTCATGCCGCCGATCCAGATCGGGACGCCGCCGGGGCGATAGGGCTTGGGGGAGGTCCAGACGTCCGAAAACTGCCAGAACTTGCCCGAATGGGCGGCGCGTTCCTGGGCCCACAAGGTCCGCATCACGTCGATCGCTTCGTCGGTGATGGCGCCGCGCTTTTCCCAGGGCACGCCCAGCACGTCGAATTCCTCCCGCACATTGCCGACGCCCACGCCCAGAATGAGCCGCCCATGAGAAATCTGATCGAGCGTCGCGACATATTTGGCGAGATCGAAGGGATTGTGGAACGGGACGACGATGACGGACGTGCCGAGCGTGATCCGGCTGGTCCGGGCGGCGACGGCCGAAAGGATCGCGAGCGGATGATAATAGGGCCGGTCCCCGATCCTCGCGCGGACATAGGACAGGTTGATCAGATGTTCCGACGTCCAGATCGACGCGAAACCGCGTTCCTCGGCACGCACCGCGACGTCTATCAGATGGCTCGCATCCGCCACGCCCCAGTTGTTCGGAATTGACAGGCCAATCTTCATATGTGGCTTTCCTTGTTCTTGATCGATCTTCTCACCGCCGCAGCCCGGCGATCCGGTCCGCCGGGCGCCGCAATCGCCGGGAAAATTCTATGCCGCAAGATGGCCGCCATCGACCACCAGCGCATGCGCGGTCACGAAGCTCGCCTTGTCGGAACATAGCCATATGGCCGCTTCCGCCATTTCCTCCGGCCGCGCCATGCGTCCCATCGGCGCGAAATCGTCCAGCGCCTGGCGGATCTCCTCCGAAAGGCTTTTTCCCTGCGCCACCATGGCGGTGTCCGTGACGCCCGGACAAATCGCATTCACCCGGATATTCTTCTGCGCATAGTCGAGCGCGGCAACCTTCGTCAGGCCGACCACGCCATGCTTGCTGGCGACATAGGCGGGCACGCCAAGCGTCCGGCTGCCGGCGAAGCTTGCCGTGGAGGCCGTGTTCACGATCGTGCCGCCGCCGCTTTTCAACATGGCGGGGATCTCCGCCTTCAGGCAGTTCATCACGCCCTTCAGGTTGATGGCGATGGTGGTGTCGAACGCATCGTCGTCCCATTCATGATCGCGAATATGCGTGATGCCGGCATTGTTCATCGCGCAGTCCAGCCGGCCGAAGCGGTCCAGCGTCGCCTCAATCAGCGCGTCGACCGATCCCCGGTCCGCGACATTGGTCTGCACGAACGCCGCTTCCCCGCCAAGATCGCGGATTTCCTGCGCCACCTTCTCGCCCTTTTCGGGGTTGAGATCGGCTATCACGACCCTGGCGCCGCGCTGCGCGAACAGATGGGCGGTCGCGCGCCCGATGCCGTCGCCGCCGCCCGTGACCAGCGCGACCTTGCCCTCAAACCATTGTTCCATGCATCCTTCTCCCGAAACGGCGAAGCTGGAACGTCCTTGAACGTCCCTCTCGCTCATTGTGATGTCTCATCGATAACCGCCGCCGCAGCGCATTCAGGACGCTGCCGCCGCCCGGTCAGACCTTCGCTGACATGAACGCTCCCCTCGCTGCATAGGATGCCATGTCGACCGATACGCCGCTGGGGCCGGAACGGCCGAAGAAGCGGTCGTAATCGCTGTCGGACGCCGCCTGCACCGACGCCGCCTCCGCATCGATCCTGGACGTGACCGTCCGGACCCCGCGCTTGACGGCCGGCCGTTCGTCGATCCTGTTGCGCCAGGCGACCAGATAGGGATGATCCTCGGCGGAAAAGCCGTGGCGCTCAAGATAGGCGGACCAGGGATACATGGCGATGTCCGCGATCGAATAGCTGTCTCCCCCCAGCCAGGGCGAAACGCTCAGCCGCGTGTTGAAATTCGCATAGACGCGCGCCGCCTGGTCCCGGTAGCGCCCGGCAGCATAGCTGTCGCCATGGTCGGCAACCAGTTGGAAGTGATTCATCTGCCCCAGCATGGGACCGGCAAGCGCGGCCTGCGCGACCAGCCATTTCATCACATCCCATCGCGCCGGCGCAGGCGGCAGCAGAGGCGATCCGTAGGTTTCCGCCAGATAGATCAGAATGGCGACGGATTCGAAGATCGGATGATCGGCGCCCGCCCCGTCATGGTCCACGATCACCGGCACCTTGCCCAGCGGATTCATGGCCAGGAACTCCGGCGTGCTGCCCCCACCCCTCAGCACATCGACATGATGAAATTCATAAGGGCATCCGACCTCTTCGAGCATGATCGCCACCTTGAGGACATTCGGACTGCTCATTCCGTACAGATCGATCACCATTCCGTCTCCTGATCCCTATCGTCGGCGGCGGATTCGGCTCCGCATCGCCCCGTTGCCGGTCGCAGCGCGCCCCCGCCGTTCGCATCGACCCTGTCGGGCGACGAACTGAGTCGGAGCGGGCCGTTCAACACCAACATATAACTTTCATTATTATATGCTAGCGTATTTATTTCCGTGCGACGGCGGCGATGCCGATCCCTCTACGCCGCAGCGGCGCTAGAAGCCGACCTGGTCTCCGCCCTTGGTCTTCATGATCGACCGGGCTTCGTCCGGCGTCGCGATCTCAAGGCCCAGTTCCTCCAGAATGCGGCGGATCTTGGCGACCTGATCAGCATTGGACGAGGCGAGCCGCCCCTTGCCGACATACAGGCTGTCCTCAAGACCCACCCGCACCGATCCGCCCAGCAGCGCCGACAGTGTGACCATCGGAATCTGGTGCTTGCCCGCAGCGAGTGCGGAAAACAGGAAGTCCCGTCCGAAAAGGCGATCCGCCGTCGACTTCATATGCATCAGATTTTCGGGCTCCGCGCCGATCCCGCCCAATATGCCGAACACGCCCTGGATGAAGAAAGGCGGCTCGATCAGCTTGCGGTCCGCGAAATGCGCGAGATTGTAGAGATGCGCGATGTCGTAGCATTCGAATTCGAAGCGGGTCCCCTGGTCGTTGAGCGCCATCATGGCCCGTTCGATCTGGGCGAAGCTGTTGGAAAGGATGAAATCCTTCGTCATCTCCAGATAGGGCTTCTCCCAGTCATGCTGCCATGCCTGAACCTTGGACCCCGCGCCCGAGATGTTGAAGTTCACCGAGCCCATGTTCATCGACGCGACCTCGGGCCTGGCCCATCGGGCCGCCGCAAGCCGTTCATCGAGCGGCATTCCAAGCCCCCCGCCGGTCGTGATGTTCAATATGGCGTCGGTGGACTGCTTGATGCGGGGCAGGAACTGTTCGAACAGATGCGGCGACTGATCTGGCTTGCCGGTTTCCGGGTCGCGGGCATGAAGATGGATCATTGCCGCCCCGGCCTCCGCCGCGGCGATCGCCTGTTCGGCAATCTGGTCCGGCGTGATCGGCAAATGCGGGGACATAGACGGCGTGTGGATCGAACCGGTTACGGCGCAGGTGATGATGACCTTTCCGGGCTGCATCATGGCGGGATTCATCCTCTCATTCTTATTGGCAGGTTCAATACGCTAACAGACATGCTGCCTTTTCCACCGGGTTATCAAGGCAGAACGGGGAATGGAGAGCCTTCGCGCCCGCTTCCCGCATGATGTCGAACAAATCCCGGTTGACCATCATCGCCCCAAGATAGTACGGAAGCATATATTTTGCAAACATTCGATGCGGAGAGGCTTCCATGGACTTGGACAGGTTGCGGAATTGGGTGATTCCGGCGGTGGATGACGACTACACCGTCAAGGACGGCATCCTTTATGCGCTCGGCCTTGGCTTCGGCTCCGATCCGATGGACGAAAATGAACTCGGCTTCGTCTTCGAAGATGGGCTGAAGATCGTTCCGTCCATCTGCAACACGCTCTCCCACCCCGGCTTCTGGGTGAAGGAACCGGTGCTGGGGCTGGATTGGGTCAAGATCCTGCACGGCGAACAAAGCTTCGTCATGCATCATCCCCTGCCGGCCGAGGGCAAGGTGAAGGGAACCTACCGAATCCTGAGCGTCGAGGATAAGGGGAAGGAGAAAGGCGCTGTCCTGACCCTCGAAAAGCGGCTGGTCGACCGGGAGAACGGAACGCTCTACTACACCGTCGTCACCACCGTCTTCATGCGCGGCGATGGCGGGCAAGGCGGCTTCGGGGAAATCCCCGTCGCGCCCGATCCGCTGCCCGAAAGGGCGCCGGACACGGTCGTCGACATAGCCACATTTCCGCAGATCGCGCTGGTCTACCGGCTGAGCGGCGACTATAATCCGATCCACGCCAGCCCGTCCATCGCGCGCAAGGCTGGGTTCGATCGGCCGATCCTCCATGGACTTTGCACCATGGGCCTGGCCACGCGCGCAATATTGCGCGCGCGCTGCGACTATGATCCTGCCAGGCTGACGTCCATGTTCGTCCGGTTCAGCCGTCCGGTCTATCCCGGCGAGACGATCCGGACGGAAATCTTCGATGAGGGCGGGGGTCTGGTGCGCTTCCGGTGCCGCGCGACCGAACGGGATGTCATTGTCCTCGACCGTGGCAGCGCAACGGTCGACTGACGACAGCCGGCGATCACCACGCCGGAAGGGGCGCGATAGCAGCATCCGCCGATGCGCAAATCGCGCCCCTTCCAGTTATTTTCTGCCCAGATAACGGTCGATCTCATCCAGATAATGGTTGATGCGGCATTCCGACGCGCTCAACCGGTTTCCGACATGGCTTCGGGACCGCAAGCCGCGCTGGATATAGGGCAGGCGTTCCACATCCTGCAAGAGGACCGATCCCCAATCCGCCATGCTTTTCGGCTTGATGCGCGGAGGACGCACCTCCCCTGTCCATCCCTTCTCCTGCGCGACCGTCATCGAGGTCGGGTCCGCGATGACCTGATCGGGATCGGCAAGCGGAAGAAGCAGGCAGATCGAACGATAGACATGCTTTTCAGGATCGTCCGGGCACGGCAGCCAGGACTGGATGTGCACGCCGTAGGAGAAGACATTCAGCGTGACGTGCGGAAAGATGCTATAGTTCCAGTCGTCCGTCACCTGATCGTCGCTCAACCTGTCGAACAGGTCGGAATGGCCGTTGCGCGCAGCCCATTTCCGCAAGGTGTCGCAAAAGGCCCGTCGATAATCCCCTCCCTTGATCCCCAGATAATCGGCGTTGTCGCCGCCATAAAGGGTGATCATGCCCTTCAATATTTCGGGAACATCATCCGGGTTCCTGCTTCTGTCGCCCGAATAGCCGAAGCGGATGAACATCCGGCTGACGCCCTTGTCATACAGGTCATATTGCGTGCGCAGTGTCGCGGAAAGCGGGATGACTTCCGGATGCGTGTCATCGGAATGATAGAATTCGAGAAACGCCTCCATCGCCGTTTTCCAATTGGCGTCGACGACGTCCTGCACTTCCCGATAGACGCGGGAGCGGGTGAAGTCATAATTCGCCAGATGTTCCGGAACCACGCCAAGCGCCTGATGCAGAGGTTCGACATCATCGTCGAAGCTGACGAACACCAGCGCGTTCCAGACTTCGCAGCGCAGTTCCCTCAGGCCGTTCATGCCGCATAGATTTTCCGGCGGAAAGGTGTGGCGGTCCTTTACGCTGCGCACGGACCCGTCGAGATTGAACCGCCATCCATGGAACTTGCAGTAGAGCGACGCCCCATCCTTGATCGATCCATAATCGTCATACACCAGGAAATTGCCGCGATGCGGGCAGACATTGTAAAAGGCCTGGATATTGTCTTCGGAGGAACGAACGACGACGATCGATTCACGGCCGACGTCGAATTTGAAATAATCCCCGACCTTTGACAGATCCTGGGTCAAACCCGCGAAAAGCCAGACCTTCTGGAACAGACGGTCCCATTCCATATCGGCTTCTTCCCGCGAGAAATAACGCTCCGTCGGAACTATGCCCTTGTGGACGAGCGTTTTCGGCGATTTCGCGGCAATATCGCCATTCTTCGTTTTGGGATATACGATATATCCCTTTTCAATATCATAGTCTTCGGACATTTTCCCACCCTCTCATTGTCGTTAATCCATATGACAATGGGAGGTTGCGAAGGTCACTGATCCAAATCAAATTTGACGATATTCATGATTATGGCTTTCTCAATATTCTTGTCTTGGCAGGAAAATTCGTTCCACCTGCCGTTCTTCTTACCTCACAACATGAGATATTCAGAAAATTCTATCGTACCGAAGGAAAGGAGGGCGGGCGCTTTTCAATGAACGATGTCACCCCCTCCGCAAAGTCCGGGTCCCCGACCGCCTGGATAACGCCCGCATTCTCTGCATCGAGCTGATCGGAAAGCGTGGTCATCGCCGCCTGGTCGAGCAGTCGCTTCGCGGTGCGCGTCGCATGCTGGGGCGCGCGGGCCAGACGGCGGGCGAGTTTCCCCACCTCCTCATCCAGCATGTCGGCCGCCACGATCCGTGACAAAAGGCCCAGCCGCTGCGCCTCTTCCGCTTCGACGCGGGCGGCGGTCAGCGTCAGCATCTTGGCGGGACGAACGCCGATGACGCGGGGCAACAGCCAGCTGACGCCGGCATCCGGATTCAACCCCATGCGCTGGTGCGCGAACAGGAAGAATGCCGTATCGTCCCCGATGACGATGTCGGCGGCAAGCGAGAAGAGGAGGCCCGCGCCAGCGACCCCCCCCTTCACCGCCGCCACGACGGGCCGGTCGAACGCGAGAAGCGCCTGGACGAGACGCTTCACGCTGGCCATGCGGATAGTGAAATCCGCCTGCAACGCAGCAGGCCCCTCCGCAACCCCCTTTGCGAAGACGGCCAGGTCGCCGCCCGTCGTGAAATGCTTGCCCTTGCCGCAAACCACCAATGCGCGAATGGCCGGATCATTCTGCGCATCTTCCAGCAGGGCGATGAGATCCGGCGTCGATGCCGGCGGCATGGCGTTGCCATGCTCCGGACGGTTGAACGTCAGCGTCAGGACGCCGTCCGTCCGATCGACCAGAAACGGCGGCGGATCAGTCACCTCAGTCATTGCAAAGCCTCAGAAAGGGTCCCAGGTGAAGACATGCGACGAAATGTCGAGCGGGTAGAAGTTCGGACGGAATGCCGGCAGCGCATGGGTGACGACGCTCTCGGCGGTCCATCCTTCTCCAGTCTGGGTCGTGCGCACGGGGCGGCTCTGGCTGAACAGGATGAGTTCGTTCATCCGCGCGCCGAACACCTGCCCGGTCACATCCGCCGCAGCGTCCGACAACAGGCCGCAGGCCAGCGGGGCTATCTTGTCCGGCGTCATGCGCTTCGCGATTTCCAGACGCTTGCGGTTCGCTTCGTCATTCGCCGGAATGGTACCCACCATTCGCGTGAATGCAAAGGGCGCGATGCAGTTCGACCGCACGTTGAAACGCTTCATGTCGAGCGCGATCGATTTGGACAGGCCCGCAACGCCCAGCTTGGCGGCCGAATAATTGGCCTGTCCCAGATTGCCGATCAGGCCGCTGGTCGAGGTCATGTGCACGAATGCGCCGCTGCCCTGATCCTTGAAATAGGGCGCCGCGGCCCGCGACATGTAGAAATAGCCATCCAGATTGACCGAACGGACCAGATCCCAATCCTCCGGCGTCATCTTGTGGAAGATGATGTCGCGCAGGATGCCGGCGTTGTTCACGACCGCGTCGATCCGGCCGAAGGCGTCGATCGCGTCCTGAATGATCGCCTGCGCACCGTCCCAGCTCGCTATGGAGTGGAAGGATGGCGCGGCTTCGCCACCGGCCGCCTTGATCTCGTCCACGGTGCGCTGTGCGGGGGTGGCGTCCGCCCCCTCGCCCGATGCGCTGCCGCCCAGGTCGTTGACGAGGACCTTGGCGCCATTTTCCGCGGCAAGCTTGGCAATGCCCGCGCCCACGCCGCCACCCGCGCCGGTAACGATCACGACCTTTCCAGATAGCAAGTCGGCCACGAATCCTTCTCCCCTATTCCACATGCGCCCGTATCGGACGTTTCCAAAAGATATGCAAGCTAACTAGATTTACGGCGATCCTGTCAAGCTTTTTCGGAACGCGGCAGGGTCGATCCGCCTGCTATCCAATGTAAATCAGGTTCTTGCCTCTGTTCTCGCCGGCATAGAGGCGGCCGATCGCCGCCGGAGCCGATTCGATGCCTTGCATTATGTCCTCCGCATGGACGAGCCGGCCCGCGTCGATCAGGCGGACGAGTTCGGCGGAGGCGGTTTCGAACCGGGCGGCATGGTCGAAAATGACGAACCCGCCCCAGCACAGCCGCCGCGTCAATATTTCACGTTCGTTGCGAAGGCCCATGGGAGGGGGCGTCCAGGCTGCGATGGACGCCGTCCCGCACTGGACGATGCGCCCGCCGACCCGCATCGCGCGGATCACGACGTCCAGGGTTTCGCCGCCGACATTGTCGAAGAATATGTCGACGCCTTCGGGCGCGAGCCGCTCGACCGTTTCGGCAAGATTGCCCTGCTTGTAGTTCGCCGCGTCATGATAGCCGAACCGGTCGACGCAGCGGCGACGCTTTTCCTCATCGCCCGTCAGTCCAACGACATGGCATCCCGATTCACGAGCCAGTTGGCCGACGATGGACCCCACCGCTCCCGCCGCCGTCGAAACAAGCACGCGGTCGCCGGGCTCCGGCCGTCCGATCCGGTGGAAGGCGAGCCATGCGGTGAGGCCGTTGATGCCAAGCACCCCCGCATAGGCCGAGAGCGGCGCAAGCAGGGTTTCGGTCTGCGTGATCAATTGCTCCGGCCCCGCCACGCAGAAATCCTGCCAGCCGAACCAGCCATAGACGAAGCTGCCCGCCTTGTGCCCGGCGTGGCGGGACTCGACGATCACCCCGACCGCAAGCGCCCGCATCACGCCGCCCAGCGGCACAGGCTCCGAATAATTCCTGTCGTCGCAGGCCCAGCCGCGCTGCGCGGGATCGACGGACAGAAACAGGTTGCGGACCAGAAACCGTCCTTCGGCCAAAGGCTCCACCGGTGCTTCATCAAGGGCGAAATCCTCCGCCTGCGGTATGCCCCTTGGCCTGCGGACAAGCAGAACCCGCCGGTTGCTGGCGGGCAGCCCATAATCGGGGACGAACTTGCTGGCCATTGTCACGCCTTCACGCTTCCTTCCTGCCGGATGGGGTTCAGAGCTTTGCCGCCATTTCTCGCCAGGCCCGGGCCAGCCCCTCCCGCGCATCCGGCGCGGCAATGGCGATCAGAGCAGCCGCCCGCTCATGGACCGAAAGCCCGCGCAAGTCGGCCGCGCCTTGCTCCGTCACGACGGCATCGACATCGACGCGGGAAAGAGAGGCAAGGCCGCCGTCGCCCAGCAACGGGCGGATACGCGACCCCTTGCCGCCGCCGAAGGTCGCGGGCAACGCGACGATGCTCATCCCCCCCCGACCCAGCCTGGCCGCCCGGGCGAAATCGGGCGCGCCGCCCGCCCCGCTCACCGCGCGTCCGGCGGCCAGTTCCAGATTGCACTGGCCGAACAGATCCACCTCCAGCGCGGAATTGACCGCGATGAACCGTTCCAGCGCGGCGAGGCGCATCGGGTCATGGCTGTGCTCCACGCCCCGGACATGAATGTCCTTCCGTTCCGCCGCCCACTGGTAAAGATGCCTGCTGCCAAGCACGACCGTCGTGACATGCGCCCAGTCGGGATCGAGCGCCCCTGCCTCGGCAAGCGCCATGACGCCGTCGGACAGCATGCCGGAATGAAGGCGCAGATTGCGGCGATCGCACAAGGCCTGCATCAAGGCATGCGGCACCTTGCCCAGCCCGACCTGAAGCACATCGCCATCGGCAATGAAAGCGGCGGCCAGAGACGCGATCCGGCGGGTCGCGGCATCGACTTCCCCGACGTCGTAGCCGGGGAGCGGCGCAGTGGAATGAACGATATGCGCGAAACGGGAGACGGGAACGACCGGCGCATTGGCGATGCGCGGAACATGGGGGTTGACCACCGCCACGATCCGGCCGGCCCGGCGCAGCACATCCGGCGTGAATTCCGCGGCGGGGCCCAGGCTGCAATTCCCGTCGGAATCGGGCGGCGTCACCTGTATGACGCAGCAATCGAATCCCGGCTGATCCCGCAGCCATTTGATCGTCGCGGCATAGCTGAAGGGCAGATGCCTGTAGCGGCCGTCCCGCTGCGCATCGGCGAGACCCGGCTGCATGAACAGGCCGGAGACGACGCAACCGGCCGGTATGTCCTCCGACCGCAAGGGATTGATGCCGGGGACGAAGCTGGTCGTGATCCGCGCATCCGGCGCTGAAAGCACGGCGTCGACGATGTCCTGCGGCGCACCGCACGATCCGGGCAGAAAAATCCGATCCTGAGGCTTGAACATGGCGAACGCTGTCCCGTCACGATGGGCCGACCACCCAATGGTTCGCAAGCATAGCTATAGACAGCCGCCGGTCAAATGGTAAGTAAGCGAATAGTTTTCCAGACTGGCCCGTTTCAAGGCCGCGGGAAGGCAAAGGAGAGGGATCATGACGAAATTGAACGACAGGATCGCGGTCATCACCGGCGCCGCACGCGGCATGGGCGCGGTCACCGCACGCCTGTTCGCGGCGGAGGGCGCCCGGGTCGTCCTGGCCGATATTCTGCCGGAGGTTCACGACGTGGCGGCGGAGATCGGCAACGCCGCCCTTGCCGTCACGCTCGACGTGGCCGACGAAAATAGCTGGGCGGAACTGGACCGCCGGACCCGCGCGGCCTTTGGTCCGGCGGACATATTGATCAACAATGCCGGCATCATGTGCGTCGGCACGCTGGTCGATCTGGAACTCGCCGCTTTCGAACGCACGTTGCGGGTGAACCTCTGCGGCACTTTTCTGGGCATCAAGACATTGGCGCCCGGCATGAAGGCGGGGGGCAAAGGTTCCATCGTCAACATCTCCTCGACGGAGGGGCTGCGCGGGATCAACGGCATGGGTGCCTATACGGCCAGCAAATGGGGGGTCAGGGGTCTCACCAAAAGCGCTGCGATGGAATTGTCGCCCTTCGGCATCCGCGTGAATTCGGTTCACCCCGGCCCGATCAGGACTCCCATCGCCCTGGATGTCGCGGACGCCGATCTGGATGCCGACTTCGCAGGCCTGCCCCTGGGACGCGCGGGCGAACCGGAAGAGATCGGACGCCTCAGCCTTTTCCTTGCCAGCGACGACGCATCCTTCATCACGGGCGCCGACTTCACCGCCGACGGCGGGATGACGGCAGGCAGCTATATGCGGTTCCTGCCCGGCAACCCTCCATCCCTCGCCAGCCGGTGACGACGGGCCTTGCGTCGCCTCGCACCCTTAGCGAAGCGACGCCATCCCCCTGTCCAGCACGGTCACGTCGCGATCGATAGCGACCATGCGGAACCGCACTTCGTCGCCGGCACGCCACAAGTCGATCCGCAACCGTTCGCCCGGATAGACCGGCGCGGAAAAGCGGACGCTGATCGATCCGAACCGATCCGGATCATCATGGCAGCAGAGCGCCAACAAAGCCCGCCCTGCCATGCCCAGCGTGCAAAGGCCATGAAGGATCGGGCGGTCGAAGCCGGCTTCCCGCGCTATGGCGGGATCTGCATGGAGCGGATTCCAGTCGCCGGACAATCGATAGAGAAGCGCCGCACGCGGCGACACCGTCATCGTGGCGTTGAGATCGGGCGGGCTGTCCGGCAGCGGCGGGAGGCCGGGCAGCGGCGCGGCCGGCCCCCCGAAACCGCCGCCTCCCCGCGCGACCCAACTCTCCCGTAAAGTGGCGAGCAGGAGGCCGCTGTCCGCGTCCACAAGCATGCGTCGGCACCGGAGAAGCGCATGGCGTCCCGGCCCCTGATCAACGATCTGCTCCACTTCATAACGGCCGACGACGCGCCCTTCGACCGGCAGGGGCGCATGCAAATCGATCGACTGCTCGCCATGCAGTATGCGCTGCCAGTCCAACCTGAAGGGCTGATGTTGCAGCCAAAAGCCCGGAGACCCCAGCACCACCGCCATGGTCGGCAGCGATTTCAGCTCCGGACCGTAGAGAAAGGGAAGATCGGCGTCTGCATCGCCACATCCGACGCCAAGCGCATAGAGGATCGTGTCGCGCTTCGTGAATTGCTGCTCGACGTCGGGAAATATGTGCGCCTTCAGCGCTTCATGGTCGAGAGGCAAGCCAATATCCTATCCGCCAACTTTTCCCATCCGATCGCACACCGTCCTAGAGCCGGTCCTTGAACAGATCGCGCGCAATGATCTGCTTCATGATTTCCGCGGCTCCGCCGGCGATCCGCACGATACGCGCATCGATGAAGGCCCGCGCAATCGGATATTCGGTCATATAGCCATAGCCTCCGAAAAATTGCAGACACTGGTCGACGACCTTGTTGTGCAGGTCGGTGACGAGCAGCTTCGCCTTCGCCGCGTCGACCGGCGTCAGTTCGCCCTTCAGATGCCGGGCGATGCAATGGTCGGTGAACACCCGCAGGGCCGTGGTTTCGGCGGCCAGTTGGGCCAGCACGAACTGCGTGTTCTGGAAGGTGGCGATCGTCCCGCCGAACGCCTTGCGCTCGCTGGTGTAATCCACCGTCCATTGGATCGCGGCTTCCGCGACGCAGATGCTGCGGACGGCCTGTGTCAGCCGTTCCTGCGCAAGCTTCGTCATCAGCATCCTGAAGCCTTCGCCCTCCTGGCCAAGGCGGTTGGCGACGGGCACGCGCACGTCGGAGAAGAAGAGTTCGGACGTGTCCTGCGCCTTCAGGCCGATCTTGTCGAGATTGCGCCCCTTTTCGAAACCCGCGCGCGCCGCTTCCGTAAGGACGATGCTGACGCCTTTCGCGCCTGCATCCGGATCGGTCTTGCAGGCGAGCAGCACGAAATCGCAATTCTGGCCGTTGGAGATATAGACCTTCTGGCCGTTGACGACATAGTCGTCGCCGTCGCGCACAGCCCGCGTGCGCAATTCCTTGAGGTCGCTGCCCGCGCCCGGCTCGGTCATGGCGACGGCGCCGATCGCCTCGCCCGTCACCATCTTCGGCAACCAGGCGCGCTTCAGCTCCTCCGATCCCCAGGCAAGGATATAGGGCGCCACCATCTCCGAATGAACCATGAAGCCCGGCCCGGTGATGCCCGCATAGGCCAGTTCCTCGATCACCACGACATTGTACAGCCAGTCCGCGCCCGCCCCGCCATAGGCCTCCGGCAAGTCGCAGCACAGCAGCCCGGCCTCCCCCGCCTTGCGCCAGACCGAACGGGGAACGATCTTGTCCCGCTCCCACTGGTCGTGATGGGGGGCGAGTTCGGCTTCGATGAAGGCCCGCACGGAATCGCGGAACATCTCATGGTCGCTGGAGAAGAGCGAACGCTGCATGACTTTATCCGTTCTGGTCAAGGGCGGCATGGGCGGCGGCTTGCGCCAACACCCCTTTTGCCTGCTTCAAATGGGGAATGTCGATCATCTTGCCGTCCAGCCCTACCGTCCCCGCGCCCGGCGCCGCATCGAAGGCCGCGACGACGCGGCGGGCATGGGCGACCTCCGCTTCCGAAGGCATGAAACTTTCATTGATGGCCGCGACCTGCGCGGGGTGGATCGCGACCCGGCCGGTCCAGCCCTCGGCGCGCGCGGCACGGCAGGAGGCGCGAAGCCCCTCCTCGTCCCTATAATCCACATAAAGCGTCTCGATCGCCTGCACCCCGGCGGCATGCGCGGCCAGCAGGCAAAGCGAACGGACCATGCGGAAGGTCAGCGCCCATTGCCCCGTTTCATCGACATTGGTGCTGGCCCCGATGGCGGCGGAGAGATCCTCCGCCCCCCAGGTGATGCCCGCCAGCCGCGACAGTCCCGCATCCGCATAATCGCCCAGGCGGAAGGGCGCCACCGCCGTCTCGGTCGCCACCGGCAAGATGCGGATCGATCCGGGATCGACCCCGCCCTGCGCCTCCAGCGCGTCGAGATAGTGGGAAAGGGTGCGCACATCCTCCGGCCCGTTCGCCTTGGGCAGCATCAGGCCGTCCGGCGCGGCGGCGACGATGGCGGCCAGATCGGCCAGTGCAAGTCCACTGTCCAGCGGATTGATCCGCACCCATAGCTGCGATCTGCGCTCCCCCCGCGGCCGGGCCTTCAGATAGGCCGCGACCAGTTCCCGCGCCAGCGGCTTGTTTTCCGGCGCGACCGAATCCTCCAGATCCAGGATCAGGGCGTCGGCGCCCGTGCCGTCCGCCTTGCCCAGCTTCTTCTCGCTGTCGCCCGGAATGAACAGGAAGGAACGCAGGCCGATCATGCGCCTTCCTTCGGACGCTTGCGCTGCAGGCCGGAGCGCTTGCAACTGGCCACCAGATCGCCATGCTGATTGAACGCCTGATGCAGGAAAGTGACGATGCCCGCGTCAGGACGCGACTTGCTCTCGCGCAGCTCCAGCACCTCCGTCACCACATGGATGGTGTCGCCGTGGAACAGCGGCTTCGGGAAGCGCACCTCATCCCAGCCGAGATTGGCGACCGCCGTGCCCAGCGTCGTGTCGCCCACCGAAATGCCGACCATCAAACCCAGCGTGAAGGCGCTGTTGACGATGCGCTGCCCGAATTCCGTGCCGCGCATATATTCCTCGTCCAGATGGAGCAGCGCGGGATTGTGGGTCATCGACGTGAAGAGAACATTGTCCGTTTCCGTCACGGTACGGCGGATCGGATGTTCGAACCGCTGCCCGATGGTCATTTCATCGAACCAGACGCCCGCCATCAGTGCAGCCCCAGGATGGAAATGGCGGCGATGCCCAGATAGGGAACCCCGCCCAGATTGTGGCTGAGCCCGAGCGACGGATTGGACAATTGCCGCTCGCCCGCGCGCCCCAGAAGCTGGCTGTAATTTTCATAGGCCATGCGCAGCCCCGACGCGCCGATCGGGTGGCCGAAACATTTAAGGCCGCCGTCGACCTGACAGGGCACCCCGCCGCCGTCACGATCGAAGAACCCATCGAGCACATCGGTCACCGCGCCACCATCCCTGGAAACGCCCAGATCCTCCATCGTCACCAATTCGGTGATCGAGAAACAGTCGTGCACCTCCATCAGCGACAATTGTTCGCGGGGATTGGTGATGCCTGCCTCCTTATAGGCGCGCTCCGCCGCCTTGCGCGTGTTGCGGACATAGGAACCGTCCCACAGGTTCGTGGTCGATTCGATGCCCGAACTGATGGAAAGCTGGATCGCCTTGATCGTGACCAGATCCTTCTTGCCCAGCGCCCGCGCGATTTCCGGCGTGGTGACGATGGCCGCCGCCGCCCCGTCCGACACGCCGCAGCAGTCATAGAGGCCCAGCGGCTCCGCGATCATCGGGGCGTTCAGGATCGCGTCCATGCTCACCTCCTTGCGCAGATGCGCCTTCGGGCTGTGCACACCGTTCTGGTGGCTCTTCCACGAAACATGGGCGAGCGCTTTCTTGAGGTCTTCGCGCGAGGTGCCGTATTTGGAGCGATACCCTGCGGCAAGCTGGGCGAACCCGGCGGGCGCCGACCCCAAAGGCAGCCAGAGATCGTTGAACGTGCCCTTATAGGCCGTGGGCAGGCCGCCATAGCCGGTGTCCTTCAGCTTCTCCGCACCGATAGCGAGCGCGATGTCGACCGCGCCGGAGGCCACCGCATAGGCCGCCCCGCGCAGCGCCTCGGTTCCCGTCGCGCACATATTCTCCATCCGGCTGACCGGAATGCCGTCCAGCCGCAGGGCGGTGGAGGCCGGAATGGCGGAATTGCCGATATTCACATTGTCGATGCAACTGCCGAACCATGCCGCCTCGATCTGGTCCCGCTCGATACCCGCGTCCAGCAGCGCCTCGTCGAACGCTTCGGCCAGCAGCGCCTCCGTCCCGGTATCCCAGCGTTCACCGAAACGCGAACAGCCCATGCCGAGGATGGCGACCTTGTCCTTGATGCCTGTAGCCATGTCAGACTCCTTTCGCGACCGGGGTCGCCTTCCAGAAATAGCGGTTGAACCCCCGGACCTTGTCCGGTTCCTTGATGCGATAGACCACGCGCAGCGGCGTTCCGACCTCCAGCCCTTCCGGACCGACGTCGACGATCTCCATCAACAGGCGGGCGCCGACATCGAACTGGACGAAGCCCACATAAAGCGGCGGCGCGGGATAATAGGACAGCCAATCGCCGGTGAAGGTCATCACCTGCGACGGCTGGTCCGTCAGCGACAGGTCGGTGAATTGCGCGGCGGGCTGCCGGCATTCGGGGTTCACGCAATAGGAAAGCTGCGGGAACTGCACCATGCCGCACGCCCCGCATTTGCCCGCCAGGAAAGCGGATAGCTGGTCGGAATCGCGATAGAGCGTCGTCAGCGCCGCCTTGTTGCTCTTTTCCGCGCGCATGCCCCATTCAAGGTCAAGCTCATCGTAGAAGGACAGCATCCGCAGATAATCGGTGGTGGAGACCTTGTCCGCGATTGCGCCGGACAGGCCGCGCGCCGGGCGGAAATCCGCGATCGCGTCCGTCACTTCCAGCACCAGCGCTTCCGCGCCCTGACCGAAGGCGAGGACCAATATCCGGTCGCCCGGCCTGGCCTGCTCCAGCGCGCCAGCCAGCATCAGCAGCGGATGCGCGGTGCCGGTATAGCCGACGGTCGATTCCAGCCCATCGGCAATCACGCCCTCGAACCGCAACAGCTTGGCTATGCCCGGCACCGTATTTTTGAGCGGCGACGCCAGCACCAGCGTGGAAATATCGCCTATGCCGATCCCCGCCTCATCCAGCGCCTTGCCGACCGCGCGGGGGAAGATTTTCGCATAGCCCTCATCGCGGATCCAACGCTCTTCCCAGAAATAGTCGTGGTCCTGATCGGTGGACCGGAAATGATCCACGAACTGCGCCGCGACGGTGCCCGAACCCAGCAGCTTCGCGATCACGCCCTCGCTGCCCAGCCGGAAGGCGGCGGCTCCAGCGCCATAGGTCATTTCCAGCGTGCTCGCGGGCTTGGCCCTGGGGCGATCCGCCGCCAGATAGAGCTGGTCGCCGCCGCCATCGCGCAGCGCCTGGACCAGACCGGCAAGACCGGCGCGTTGCGATCCCCCCATGTCGGTTCCGCGCACGCCATCGCCCAAGGCCAGCGCGCCAATGGCGATGACGCTGTTCTGCAGATCGGCATAGGGCAAGGTGGTGGAGGCCAGCGTCAACCGCCCGATGCCGTCCCTCGACCGGGCGCCCAGCGCGTCCCGTCCGGCTTCCACGGCCATGGTGATCGCGTCCTCATCCCAACTGGCAAAGGCGCGCTCGCCCTTCGCCATCCCCTTGAGCGAGGGCGCCATCCATTTGTGCGCGGCGGCGATCGCGCCCCTGTCCATGCGAAGACGCGGCACATAAGCGCCGAAACCGGTAATGCCGTAATGAGTCATGACGTGCCTGCTCAATAGGATTTGGGAAGATCTAGCACCTTCTCGGCAATGAAGCTCAAGATCAGTTGCTCGGTGATGGGGGTGAAGCGCGGCAGGATGGATTCGCGGAACAGTCTTTCGACCTGATATTCCTTGGCGTACCCCATGCCGCCATGCGTCATGACCGCCCGCGTGCAGGCGTCGAAACAGGCCCGCGCGCCCAGGAACTTGGCGGCGTTCGCCTCAGCGCCGCAGGACTGGCCGGAATCGTAGAGATAGGCCGCGCGCATCACCATCCAGAAGGCGGATTCAAGCGCGATCCAGCTTTCCGCCAGCGGATGCTGAATACCCTGATTCTGCCCGATCGGACGACCGAAGACGACACGTTCGCGGGCATATTGCGATGCCCGCGACAGGGCGTTCTGGCCAAAGCCGATCGCCTCGATCCCGACGAGGATGCGCTCGGGATTGAGGCTGTGGAGGATATAGTGGAAGCCCTTGCCTTCCTCCCCGATCCGATCCGCGTCGGGCACGAAATAATCGTCGATGAACGTCGCGTTCGAATCGACGGCGTTGCGGCCCATTTTGGGGATGCGGCGGACTTCGATCTGGCTCTTGTCCAGGTCGGTGTAGAACAGCGTCATGCCGTCGGTCGGCTTGCGGCACTCCTCCTTGGGGGTCGTGCGCGTCAACAGCAGGATCTTGTTCGCGACCTGGCCCGACGACGTCCAGATCTTGCGTCCGGTGACGCGGTAGCCGCCATCCACCTTGGTCGCGAAGGTCTTGATGCTGGTGGTGTCCAGCCCGGCATCGGGCTCGGTCACGCCGAAACAGGCCTTGTCGTCGCCAGCGACCAGCGGCTTCAGCATCCGCTCCTTCTGCTCGGCATTGCCGAAAACGACGACCGCGTGGGGCCCGAACAGGTTGAGGTGCAGCGCGCTTGCCGAAGAATAGCCGCCGCAACCCGACGTGACGGTGTGCATCATGATCGCCGCCTCGGTCACGCCCAGGCCGGCGCCGCCCACTTCTTCCGGCATGGTGATGCCCAGCCAGCCGCCGTCCGCCATCGCGCGGTGGAACTCATGCGGGAAGCGATGCTCCTCATCGCAGGCCGACCAATATTCATCGTCGAACCGGTCGACCACCTTCTTGACACCGACGCGGATAGCCTCGTGCTGCTCGGAAAAGCTGATGTCCACGTACCGATCCTTCTCCTCTCCCATGGCATGTTCGCCATGAAAGAAGTACATAAGCTTATTATTCGTAAGCGCAAGAGCATTGGCCAAATTGTTCGCGCTTCTCCCTTTCAACAGGCTCGGCAAGATCAGGCCCCGTATAGGCTGCGGAGCGGGATAAGTTATTGCCTCACCTGATTTTTCAGGCGGGAATAATCGCGGTTGTAAGACTGCTTGCGCGCGACCCGCGGAAAAAAATCGGCGGTTTCGCCGCAGGGGGTAGCAAAGCCGCCCCTTCTTTCACCGTGCAACTTGACGCAGACCCTGATAGTTTGCCAACGTAAAAGGTGCATCCGTCCCGTCCGAAGACGTGGAGCCGCTCAAAAAAGGCGCTCCGCATCCGGATCGGCATGGGGCATCGTAAAGGATGAGACTGAATGGCCAGCGCCACCAACAAAGCGATCGGTTCCCGCACCAAATCCAGTGAGGCCGCAACCAGGAAACAGGGAACCGAGCGGCCGATGGCGCCCAATATATTCCGGCTGGGCTATCTCATCCACGACGTTTCGCGGATGCGGCGCACCGTCTTCGACCAGCATATGAAGCCTGAAGGGATCACCCGTTCGCAATGGTGGGTGCTCGCCAACCTGTCGCGCCATCCGGGCCAGGGGATGATGAGCACGGAGCTTTCCAAGCTGCTCGACGTCGGCAAGGTCACGCTCGGCGGCCTCATCGACCGGCTGGAGATGGCCGGCTACGTCTACCGCCGGCCCGACAAGAACGACCGGCGGGCCAAGCACATCTTCATCACGGATGCCGGTTACGCGCTGATCGACCGCATGCGCGTCATCACCGAGGATCTCAACCGGCAGATCTGCGAAGGGCTGACGCCGGAAGAGATCGAAACGATCGAACGGCACCTTCTCCATATCAAGGACAATCTGCGCGGCATGCTGACCGAGGAGCAATCCTCCGAAGAGGACCCGCTGGCGGAAGGCTAGGCTCAGAACCCCTTACTGGTGGGTTCGAGGCGTCGAAATGGCCCAGTGCTGCGTCGGCAAGGCTGGAAATATCAACATATCCTGCGCCTTGCCTTCTTGCCCTGAGCCTGGGGACCGCTCGCGGCGGTCGGGTCATCGAATGGCGCATTGCGCTCAAGAAAAGGCCCGATCCTGTCGGGCAGGATCGGGCCTTTTCTTCAATGCGACACCAAGGAACCAGACCGCGCGACCTGTAATCGCTTCAACCCGATCCGCCGGGCTGAGCGATTTGGTTGGTTACAAGACATTCCCCCACATTCCGAATTTCTCCGCCTGGCCTAGCTATGTGCCGGAGGCGATTTCACCGCTTCGGCGCCGACAAGAGCCTGCCGAAGCTGGTCGTAATTCATGCGGACGCAATAGCCCGGCATCCCCGCCTGGAAACGCCATCCCTCGACAAGAGCTCCGGCGTCGAGGACATCGAAGCCGAGATCGTCGATGAACGCGGCCACGGCCTTCTTGGCATCGGCATCGTCCCCCGAAATCGGCAGGGCTCGCCGATCCACGGCTCCATTGGGGCGAGCGTCAGGCTCGATGTCGGCCGCCAATATGGCGTTGAAGGCCTTCACCACGCGGGATTCAGGCAACAGCTCCGCAAGGATTCCGCTCGTCGTCGTCTGGTTGCGATCCAGCGCGGCGACCTCCCCGTCGCGGGCGGCATAATAATTGCCTGCATCCAGCACGATCTTGCCCTCCAACGCGGCCAAGGGCAGATCTTCATAAGCGAAGAGAGGAACGGCGATGAGCACGATGTCTCCGAACGACGCGGCTTCTGCCGCAGTACCCGCCTTGACGCCGATCGTGTTCGCGATCGAGAACAGGCTCTTGGGGGACCGGCTGTTGGAAATCATCACGTCATGACCATGCCTTGCAGCAAGCGTTGCCACGGCTCGACCGATATATCCCGCGCCGATAATGCCGATTTTCATATTATATTCTCCATGAGACATGATGCAACTGGACGGCCATGAACGATAATAGGCAAAAACCACTTCATGGCGTATTTCAAACGGTTTCACCATTCTCAATATATGCGAATACTATCTCGATCAATTCGATATTCTCTGCCCCGCGAATTTCGCTCCCCGCGATCGGACGGACTGGCGAGCGCGGGACGGCGGCGAAACAGGAATATGATCCAGTCCCAGGATCAACAGCCCACCCAATAGATAACAGATCGCCGAAATCTCGATCGCCAGTCCATAATCGCCATTTCTGTCATAAATCATCGAAAAGCCGAGGGCACCGCCCGCGCTGACGATATATGTCGTCATCGAAAGCAGTCCATAAGTCCGTGCATAGGCGGCATAGGGGAAATAACGCGCCGCGAAAAATGCTATGAAATCGACCTCCGCCCCCTGTGCGAAGCCCAGCAATATTGCGGCGGTGAGCGCGATCATCAATCCATTGTGCGTGGAATCGATCATGGCGCCGATCACCACCGTACCGACGATCGGCAACAGGAAGCATGTCGCCGCGACCAGCGGCGGCCAGATGCGATCGAGCAGGAAGCCGCCGACGATGCGCCCAAATGCGATGGCGAGCGAAAATCCCGATGCCGCCGCCGCCGCGTCGGTCGTCGACAGGCCCTTGGATGTCAGAATGGGCACCATATGCACCACGAAGCCCCCGATGGGGACGCTGACGAACGCAAAGCAACCGCTTAACAGCCAGAATTGCGGCACCTTCAGGATTTCCAGAAAGCCGACTTTCCGGGCGCCGTCGACGGGCTGCTCCATATTTGCGGGACGTTCACGGAACAGCAGCAGCGCCGCGGGCAGCCCGGCCATGACCACCGCACCCATCAATGCCGCATATCCCCAACGCCAATTATGCCCGACCAGAATCGCCGCAAGGATCGGCATCATCAGCGCCGATATGATGGACGTCCCGCACAGGCTCAGCCCCAGCGCCATGCCGCGATGCGCCTTGAACCAGCCGGCGACGCCCCTCGTCCACGGCATGGGCCCGCTCGCCGCCGCCACCAGGCCGATGAAAGTGACGATGGCATAAAGTATGGCGAGATTGAGCGGCAGAAGGATCAGCGCGCAATATCCCGACGCCAATCCGATGAGCCCCCCTATGCCCACGGACCGCGCGCCGATCCGGTCAATGACGCAGCCGAACACGGGAAGCATGAAGGCCGAAATGACGCTGATGATCGGCAACAACGTCAATGTCGTGCGCGACCAGCCCAGTTCGCGCTGCATGGGCTCTATGAACAGCCCCGAAGTCATGATCAGAAGCCCGTAACTTGTCCCCATCGCGACCGACCCGCCAAGGACCGTCCGCCACCCGGCACGCCATTCAGAAGGCGTTTCCATCAACAGCTCTCCGTATCTATCGTTCGGCCGCCGGTGAATTGATCAACGGCGGCCGAATGGCGGGCAATCAGATCATCGAGGATTGCTTGACCGACGTCGGCTCCAGCCAGGGTCCGGGATTGATCACGGAATCGCAATTGCTGTCGACGACCCACCGGCACATCCTGCGTTCCGCCTCGATCCCGTCCTGCGGGGTCGCCATGGTCCCCGCTATGGCGTAGCCGATCGGCACGAACATCTGACCGCCCATCAATGCGGCCCGGTCGCGCAGCTTCGCCCGGAGCGAGTCCGGAAAGATGCCGACGGTCTGGGTAGCCGACGAAAAGGAAGCGATCGCATCCTCTATATTGTCCAGCGGAACGATATTGCCGACGCGGCCGTAGAGAAGCTTGGGGAAATCCACCTGCTCATCCATCTGCGATACGATGATGGCGCCCGTCTTCTCTATCCTGTCGGGATCGGTGATGACATTGTAGAAATCCTTGAGCGGCATGATCGATTGAATTTCCGACTTGAGTTCCGCATCGAACTTGACCGGCCCGCCGCTGGTCGTCTTGGGCAGGTTCTGCATCGCCTCGAACACATAGCGGCCGAAGCGGTTCGCCTTGCCGATGCCGACGGCGTCCGTGCCGGATTCCAGGAACATCACGCGGGCATTCACGCAGGCCTCCTGATCCCAGCCGCCCACGTCCGCCGCCAGGCGGGTGGCGACCTCCTTCATCGTCTCCTCATCGGCCAGGGCTTCCTTGCCGATCAAGGTGGTGCTGTTCTTGGGGTCCAGCGTGATCAGGTCGAGGCCGGGGCCGAGATATTTGGAGATGTGCCGGATCGAGGAATAGCCGCCCCAGGCGACGATCTTTTCGACATTCTGGGGCTGATACACCATGCTCTCGACCTCTTCGTCGCCCCCCTTCCAATAGGCCACGGTGAGGTGCTTAGTCAGCGGATGGTCGGGCGCCATGTCGATCATGGTCCGGGCGATCGCATTGGCCGACAGCGGGTCGTTCGAAGGCGCCTTGATGATGGCGTCGTTACGCGTGATCGCGGAGCGCAGGACGGTGGCGATCGAAACCACCGGCACATTGCCCGCGATGATGTGCACGCTGCGCGATCCGACCGCGCGCACATTGATCAACCGCCCGTCGGCCAGCTTGCTGGGAACCCACCCTTCCAGATATTGCGAGCCGATGCGGTTTTCCACGACATCGCGCACATGGCCGCGGTGCAGCATCGTCGGACAGGTGCGATAGCAATGTTCCATCACCGGGCGCGACAGGTTCGACGCATGGCAACTGACCTCGAACGCCTCCCGCCAATAGGGATTGGTATCCAGATCCAGCCTGTCGCCCAGTTCGTGCAGGAAGTCGTAAATATCCTCCAGCGACAATTCATACATGTCCATCAAGCTTATCGGACGACTGTTGATGAGTTGCTTTATATATTTGCGGACATCCGCCGTTTCGAAGGACCGGCCCTGACCGCTCCGGTCGCCATGGGTCACGGAATAATCGTCAATGATCGTTCCCCGGATAATGAGCGGTACGCGAAAATCAGCCATCATATATCTCCCAACTTCATTCCCGCTCAGATACGGAGGAGCGACTTGAGCGCCGCATCGGTGTTGTCGACCGTGGCGGAACAGGTGACCTTGTCGTCCCCGGTCACGGCCTCGCTATACCGGGTGACGGTATCGTGGATGTGCGTGCCCTTCCGCCCGCAGGGGCATTGCCGATCCCATTCGACCGTCACCTGATCGCCCGACACGATCCCGCCCCAATAGGTCTGGGCGAGGAGATCGAGACAGGCGAAACGGCCTGTCTGCCGCCCTTCGCGGGGCAGCGGTGCGCCGGTTTCCGGGTCCAGCACGAACGGAATATGATAGGCTGCGGCATGATAATAGCCCTCCGGACAACGCGGCATCGATCCGGTGATCTCCGTCATCCCATAGGAATGGACCCATTTGCTGATCCCGGTGAAGTCACCGATCTGGCGCTCCCAGTCGTCGGGCAGCACGACGCCCTTGCCGCCGCCGCCGACCGATCCGCAACTGTCGGAAGAAAAGACGTCGCGGATGCCGCGCGCCAGACCTTGCTGCGCCGCCTGGACGAGATAACTTGTCTGCGACGTCACCATGACGCGCTTGCCCTTCAGCTCGTCCATCATCCGCTGCATGAACTCGTCCGTCTCCTGCGGCCGCCGTTCCAGCTCGTCCAGATAGACGCGCATAGCTTCCCGCATCGAATCCGACAGTTCGAACTTGTCCAGCTCGCCCTTCGCCTGCGCCACGCGGATGCGGCCGCTCAGCGACATCAGGTCGGCGCTCAGCGTGCCGTTGGTCATCGTATAGCATTGGTCAGGCGACGGCGCGACATGCTCGGCCATGAAGGTCACGAGCCGCTGGGCCACGAACCGCCCGTAACGAAGGCTGGGATAGATGCAGGGCATGCGCTCGCCGTCGAAGCCGAGCTTGACGCCGCCTTCGTCGCCAAAGCCCTTGAACGCCTTGGTAAAGCCGAACATCCAGAAATCCCTCTCCATATCGGTGCGGGGAAAGAAGGATATTTTCCCGGTGGTCCCGGACGTGTGGAAGGGCTGAAGAGGCGTTTCGGCTTCCAGCAGGCTCAGCCAGTTGTCGATGCCGGTGCATCCCCGCGCATCGACTTCCGACAGGTCGACCGATGTCAGCCCGTCGAACCATTTCGTCAGCATGTCGAAGCGCCCCTTTTCCAGAAGGGACATCGGATAGGATTTATAATGGGTGTGCTGGAACAGCAGCGGCACGATGTCGTTCAGCGACTCGATCGCGTTCACGCCCGCCTGCTGCGCCTGAATATCGAGCGCCCGGACGGCGGGGCGCAGGTTGCGGAAACGCTCCCGCGCCGCTTCGAGCTGGAACGCCTCCACGGCCTTCCGGTCCATATTGTACAGATCGTCCCACCCCCTGTACAAGGACAGTGAAATCTCGTCCGGCGCATAGCCGCTATTGGATTTCAGGACGCGGATCGCCTCCAGAACCTCAACCATTCGAACACCTCTCGCTAAGTTCTGGCCGGCAGACTGGGGTCCGTTGAAGGGAATGTCGCCAGCATAATTTACAGGTGGGTATCAAAAACTTATGGCCCACGATGGGCCGGGCCGATTTTCCCCGCGCCGATTTTTCCGCGCAGGGAACGGGCGGGACGCGAACGCCCCGCCCATCCGGATCACCATTTCATCGATAGTTCGACGCCGAGCGTTCTTCCCTCGTTCAAGCCGCATGCGCAGGCCTTCTGCGTGGTGTAGAGGACCGGCGTGAAGGAATTCAGGCTGAATTCGTTCGTCAGATTCTTCCCATAGAGCGTCAGCGAGACATTGCCGTCGCCGGGCTCATAGCTGATCTGCGCATCGAAAATATCCGTCGCCGGCATCTTCGGAACCGCGCCATCGCGCCGACCGGTATTATAGTCGGGGAAATAGGCCGCATCGCGGTGGCTGTAATTGCCGCGGAAGGTCAGCTTGCCGAAACCGAAATCATGGTCGGCCGTGATGCCCGCGCTATAGGTCCAGGGCGCAAGCCGTGGCAGTTTCTGGCGATAGTCGAACGCATCGACCGTCGGCACGGGATCCTGCGTGATGTCATACCGGATCTTGTCATATTTGCCGTGCACATATCCGACATTCGCGTTGAAGATCACCCCCTTGGCCAGTTGCTGGACGAATTCGACCTCGAACCCCTTGGTGGTCGCATCCGCCGTGTTGAACGTGGTCTGGATCGCGGCCCTGCTCACATTGTCGAATACGGTGATGTCGCGCTGAAGGTCCTTGATCTTCGTGTAGAAGAGAGCGCCGTTGAACCGGGTCGTGCGATCGAAAAGATCCGTCTTGAAGCCGATTTCGATCGCATCCTGCTTTTCGGGATCATAGGGCGGCGGGGTTCCCGGCGAATTATATCGCACATTATAGCCGCCGCTTCTGAAAGCCTTCTGCGCAGTGGCGTAGAACTGGATGGTGTCCGCCGCCCAGAACTGAAGCCCGACCTTGGGAGAGAAATTCTTCCAACTGTCGGAAAGATCATATTGATAGGTGCAAGCCCGCGCCGCGATGGAGCAGGCGCCGGGGGTGCCATTGGTGCCCGGCTGATTGACGTTCGGGTTCTCGCTTGCCAGCGGCGCGATCCTAGCCTTCTTCTTTTCGTAATTATACCGCCCGCCGATCTGCAACATCAGATGATCGGTGATCTTGTAATCGATCTGGCCGAAAGCGCCGAAGACATTTTCCTTCAGCCTGCCACCGGCCGTCGAATTGATGAGGATCTGATGATTGAACTGTTCGAGATCATTATAGAAATAGAATAGTCCGGCCGTAATCGTCGCCCGACCGAATGTGCCATTATATCTCAACTCATTGCTGAACTGATCCGCGGCGGTCCATGCATCGGTGTGCGAGATGGGGATAGCCGTTCCATCGCCATCATAGGTCGTCAGGTTTCGCACATGACGAAAGCCGGCAATATTGGTGATGGACGCATTTTCACCGAAGCCGACATCGAACCGGGCGTTGAGCGAAGCATTATACCATTGGATGTCGGTGCTCCCGCGCTCATCGAGATAGACATCATTATAGCTGGCGCCATAGGCCGGCAGCGGACCCGCCCCATCCTCGTCGCGCTCGAACGCCTTGGCCACGGGCCCGTCGCCCTTCTGCTGCCCATATTCGCCGCGCAAAATGATGTCGGCACCGCCCGATTCGAACCGCAACGCCGGACGGACCGCAAAAACCGTGTCCTTGCTGAAGCTGTAGCTCCTGCCGTTCAGCGAGTTGGTCGCCAGATTTCCTCTGTTGTTGAAATATCCGGCATCATGACGATAGAGGACAGCAAGTCGTCCGGAAATCGTATCGGTCAATCCGCCACCTCCCGCCACGGCGATATTGACCTCAGGCCCGGTCTCCACGCGGACCCTGGCGATAAGGTCTGCCTCCTGCCGGGGAGCGGCGTTGCGCAACAATACAGCGCCACCCGTGACATTTCGCCCGAACAAAGTGCCCTGCGGTCCCCGAAGGACTTCGATGCCGTCCAAATCGAACGTATCCAGCAGGACGCCGATCGGCACGCCGACATAAATGCCGTCGACGAACATGCCGACCGTCGGCGCCGTCGAACCCACCGAACTGTTGACGCCAAGGCCGCGTATCTGGAAGTTCGCAAACCCCTTCAGGCTGCTGACCCCGTCAAAGGCGACATTCGGCACGGAATAAGCCAGGGTCTGTATGTTGGTCAGCTTGAGCGCCTCGATCTGGCCGGAGCTGAAAGCGGAAATCGTGGCTGGAACCGACTGGTTCAACTGCGCCTGGCTCTGCTTCGTCGCCGTGACGATGATGTCCTCCAGCAACGTGCCTCTCTGGCCCTGCTCCGCCGCTTCGGGCAGAGGCGCCGACGCAGACTGCGCCCAGGCCATACCCGTGATCCCCAATGAGGTCGTGGAAAACAGATATGCCAATCCACCGATCAACGCGGCATGTTTACAGGCCGTCGCCGGATGCACTCCAAAAATGCCCGGACTGAATTTCCGATCTTTTTTCATTGCTCACCCCTCTCCTCTTATATTGATCTGTTTTTAATAGGATATTTTTTGATCTTTTTTTCATGCCGAAAATTGCTGGCATAAGCCGTCTGGAGCGCCCTCAATTGCCGTTGAAGTCTCTCGATTACATATCATGCGGCGCGGCAGGCGCACATATATCCAAGGGCGCCATATTCCCCATTGGCCTGAGCAATCCGGCACAATCGAATATTGTTCGCTATCGATCTTTTTTGGTATGGGATAAATTACAGGGGGTGCTGGCGATAGTTTCGTGGAGCGCGTTCAGCGTTGCGCCAAGGTCCGCCGCTGCGGGGATAAACGCCGCAAGTGGCAGCCTGCGCCAAGGCAATGGAAATGGGATCGCAGCGGCGTCCCGGATCATCCCGGCGCGACGCGGTCGGCGGAAGGCCGAACCGACATGTCGGGAGTCAATCGCCGTCGATCATAGACGCGCGCATGCCTTGCGCGACCGATGGATCAATCAGGCAGGCAATAAGGGTTCAGGCGACGTCGTCTTCCGCACCATAGGAAGCGTTTTCGGAGGATTGTTCCTCTGAAAGCATCTCGCGCAGATTATCCTTGATGTGGAGGAGGTGCCGTTCGACCGCCTCGATCTCTTCGGATGTCATCCCCTCGCAAATTTGCTGGTTGAGGCGCTCGGTGATCACCCGCATCCGCTCTATCAGCGCATAGCCGGCATCCGTGATGAAGATCTGCTTGGCCCGGCGGTCGTTCTTGTCCGGGCGCCGGCACACATAGCCGGCCGCATCCAGGCGATCGATCAGGCCACCCAGCGTGACCTTGCCCACGTCGAGCAGCTTGGAAAGCTCCGTGCTCATCATGCCGCGCCCGGGATGCCGGGACAGGTTGGCCAGCACCCACCATTGCGACCGGGTGATCCCTTCGGGCTTCATATGCTGGTCGTAGGTCGTGCGCCGCATGCGCGATACATCGTGGATGAGATAGCCCAGCCGGAATGCGTTGGGGACCATCGGCCGTTCGCCTTCCGGCCTCCGGGCCGACTGCCGGGCGGGCTTGGAGCGGGATCGGGTCAGCTTGCCGGCGGCACTAGCCATTCAGTCTCATCCTTCAAGTCGCAGCCGGTCCCAGGGGATGCGACGCCTTCCGGCCATCGACGAATCCGAACGGACCAGCCTTAAATGATTTGTTTGCAAACTATTGGCAAAAACGTCAAGCATGAAGCTCGATAATCCGGGCGAAATCGTCATTTCGGCAGCGACTGGCGGAACCCGTTCATCACCCGTCGCACGCCCCTTTCGCAATGACCATCAGAAAGGCCGGATGGTCGTCAGCGCAGCCCCGCCATCGACTTCCGTCCGGTCGGATTGATTGGGGAAATGCGGTATGGACATCCGGCTGAGCCGCGAGACAGCCTGGCTGCGCGATATGACGCCCATCTTGTTCATCGCATTCTCGATGTGAAAATCGACCGTCCTCTTCGAAATCGACAGCATGTCGGCTATGTCCTTCGACGTTTTTCCTTCGCCAACGAACATCAGGCATTCGACCTCGCGCCGCGACAGGCTTTCGGTGCGATATTGCCGTTCCAACGCCTCACGCGCCCAAGCGTTCAGTTGCGTCTGCCGCGGGATGAGGAAGGACAGGCTATCCTTTATGCGCGCTTCCGGCGGCATCTTCTCCCGGCTGACAAGAACCGTCAGCCCGACCGCGCCGCCATAGCCATAGCAGGGCGCCGCCAAACCGCTGAGCCAACCCCGCTCCAGCATCAGCTCGCGAAGCTCCCGTTCGTCGGGCGCATCGCCATATTTGCCGACTTCGAAGATCTTCGGCAAATCGCTTCTGACCAGAGAAAGGCGCTTGATGCTGTGGTTTATGCCCCGCCGCATATATTCGCGCAGATAATCGCGCATCGCCGGACAGGCTTCCTGGACATATTCGGTGCTTTCGTCCGTCCAATCCGTTGCAACGGTAAAGGTATAGACAAATGCATCCCACCCTAATGATCGGACAGGATCCGATAAGGCATTGTAGACTTTACTGCACCTGATGCTCGACATTTTTCGAGCCCATCCTATCCTGAATTTTCAGCGATTATATTTATTCGACCATTTCCGTACATGCGCGATCACATCAAGGCGCACCGTCATCAAAGCCAATGATTGAGAATAGGTTACATGCATCCAAAATTCAAGTTCATTATTCCGCATCGGCATTAGCGCAGCAGCGTTTTCCGGCCCTGTTGCGTCCCCATCGCATCGATCTTCCAACATGGGCGACATTAAGATGCGTTTGCATATTATAATCCATGCATACTATATGGAATCGGCAACCGAGTCGCGGCGTCATGATCCGATGCACGGCGCCTCACCGGCGATGCTGCCGCTGAGTGGGATGACATGGAACCCTTGGCCGTCATGAAGCCGGGCCTCATGCCCTTCCCGCTGCTGCCGCATATTCAAACACATCACCTTAGAGCTTGGCAGGAGAGACCCCCTCATGATTGATCTGTACGGAATGGGCAGTCCGAACGTGCTCAAGGTTGCGATCATGCTTGAAGAACTCGGACTGGACTATCGCTTCCATCATCTTGACGTTCTTCTGGGCGGCAGCGCGACCCCCGAATTTCTGGCGATGAACCCCCTCGGCAAAGTGCCGGTCATTGTCGATCATGAGGGCGCGCCCGGTCAGCAGCCGATTTTCGAATCCGGGGCCATCCTCATCTACCTGGCCGAAACATATAAGTCGGACTTGCTGCCACCCGCTCCGGCGCGTTGGGACGTGATCAAATGGCTGATCGCGCAGGTGGCGCTGGCGGGGCCGATGCTGGGCCAGTTGAATCATTTCCAGCTCGTCGCAAAGCAGTTGGACAGCTACGCCGGCCGACGCTATCGCGACCAGGCCGGCCGCGTATATCGCGACTTCGACACGCGATTGGGCGTCGCGCCCTGGCTGGGCGGCTCCGATTATTCGATCGCCGACATCGCAATGTATCCATGGGCCGGCTACTTCAGCCGCCACGGCTTCGCAGCCGAGGATTATCCCAATCTCATCGCCTGGCGGGAAAAGATCGATCAGCGACCTGCAGTCCAGCGCGCCGCCGCCCTTCTCGCTTCCAAGTCGGAAAAGGAGATGGCGGCGCGGCGCGTGGCCAAGCCGGAGGATTATGACCGTTTCTTCGGCCGGTCCAAGGCGGGAGACGTGCAGGTCGATATGGACGGCTATCTCGCCCAGGGCTCCTTCACATCCGCCAAAACATGACGACCGGCGTGGACGGAAACCGATAGGGCAGCGCCGATAATGAGATATGGAGAGGAAATAAGATGACCAAGGTTCTGGGCTATGCGGCAGCGGCGCCGGGCGCCCTCCTCAAACCCTTCGAATTCGAACGGCGGAATATGGGTGCGCACGATGTCGTGCTGGAAATCACCCATTGCGGGATCTGCCATTCGGATCTCCATGCCGTGGACGGCGAAATGCCCGGCATGCCTTTCCCGATGGTGCCGGGCCATGAGATCGTCGGCAGGATCACGGCCGTCGGCGAGGCGGTAACCAAATTCTCGGTGGGAGACGGCGGAGCGATCGGATGCTTCACCGACTCCTGCCGCCTGTGCGAACCATGCCGGGAAGGCCATGAACATATGTGCGTCGAAGGCGTCACCGGCACCTTCGGGTCGGTCGAGCGCGGCGAACAGGGCTTGCCCACCTATGGCGGCTATTCCAGATTGTACGTCGCGAACGAGGATTATGTGCTGCGCCTACCGGACACGCTCGACACCGCGTCGGCAGCGCCGCTGCTCTGCGCCGGCATCACCACCTATTCCCCATTGCGCAAATGGAAGGTCGGCCCGGGAAAGCGCATCGGCATCGTCGGCATCGGGGGCCTGGGCCATATTGCGATCAAACTGGCCGTGGCCATGGGTGCGGAGGTCACGGCGATCACGACTTCGGCCAGCAAGGCGGCGGATGCGCGGGCGCTCGGCGCGGATCATGTTCTGCTGTCATCGGACGAAGCGCAGATGACGGCCGCCCAGGGGCAGCTCGATTTCGTGCTTAACACCGTATCGGCGCCGCACGACCTGAACGGCCTCGTCGCCTTGCTGAAGCCGAACTCGACCCTGTGCCTGCTGGGTATAGGATCGGGCGCGCTGCCCGTCCTGACCGGCCCCATCATCTTCGGTCAGAAATGCGTGGCGGGATCTCTGATCGGCGGCATAGCCGAGACGCAGGAAATGATCGACTTCTGTGCCGATCACGGCATCGTCGCGGACATCGAGCTGATCCGGATGGACGAGGTGAACGAGGCTTATGCCCGGCTTCGCCGCAACGATGTGAAATATCGGTTCGTCATCGACATGAGCAGCCTGGAACCGACCTGACGCCGGTGCCGGGCTGGTCCGCGGCCAAACGCCGCCCGTTGCAAACGGACGAAGCCGGAAATGCAGGCGGGAAGTCTCAATCGACGGGCGGGGTCAGCTTTCCCGTGATCTGGACGCCGGCGCCATCGACCTTGTAGGTCTTGTTGAGGAAGATAAGGACCGAAGTCAGCGCTTCGGCGGCAGCGGAATTGGCCAGCCCGCCGCCATGCAGGCCGCGCAATCCCGCCTGATCCGCGATCTCGACCACCTTCGCCCGCGCCGCCCTGTCATCGCCGAAGACCAGCACGTCGCAGGCAATATCCTCATCCGTCGCCAACTTGTGCGCGGCGACATTGTGGAACGCCGAAACCAGAGTGACGCCGTCGCCCAGCAAGGCCTGCGCACGCTGCGCCGCGCTGCCCTCCGCCGGAAGCTGCACGCGCATGACCTTCGGCGGCACGAGCGGCACGGTCGTGTCGACCACCAGCTTGCCCGCGACATGGGGAGCGATCTCCGCCAATGTTCCCTCTTGCGCCGCGAAGGGCACCGTGACGATGACGATGTCCGCGGCCTTGGCCGCATCGGCATTGGCCATGCCGGAAAGGCCGAAGCCCAGTTCGTTCGCCACGCGCTGCCCGCTTTCCGCGGAACGCGACCCGATGATGACCCTGCGCCCCGCCTTGGCCAGCCGACGCGCGATCGCTGCCCCCAGCTGACCCGTGCCGCCGACGATGGCGATGGTCTGCATGTCGTTCATTCTATTCTCCCAATGTTTCAAGAAGGGCCGGCGCATCGACATGGCCGTAAAGGGTGGTCCGCTGGCGCACCGGGCGCCCGGCCAGACCGGCAAGTTCGGCCATGCGCGCCGGATCGCAGAGCTGGCCATTGAGCCCCCCCGCCGCGCGCGTGATGGATTCGTCCATCAACGTTCCGCCAAGGTCGTTGACCCCCGCACGGAGCGCCGCGACGACCCCGTCGCCGCCCAGCTTGACCCAGCTTGCCTGGATGTTGGGGATCAGGGGATGCAGCGCCAGCCGGGCGACGGCGTGCATCAGCAGCGTTTCCCGGAAACTCGGCCCGGAACGGGCCTGGCCCTTGCGCCAGTTGGGCGCCTCCATATGCACGAACGGCAGCGGCACGAATTCGGTGAAGCCGCCGCTTTCCTGCTGAAGATCGCGCACCCGAAGCAGATGCCTCGCCCAATGCTCATAGCGCTCGACATGGCCGAACATGATCGTCGCCGTACTGCGTAGCCCGACCCGATGCGCGGTGCGCATCACCTCCAGCCACTCGGCGCTGTTCACCTTGTCCGGACAGATGATCGCGCGGACATCGTCATCCAGAATCTCGGCGGCGGTGCCGGGCAGGGTGGAAAGGCCCGCCCGCTTCAACTGCACCAGATAATCCTCCAGCGGCAGCCCCAGGGTCGCCGCGCCATGCGTCACCTCCAGCGGCGAGAAGGCATGGATATGGATGTCCGGCGCGGCGGCGCGAACCGCACGGAGCACGTTCAGATAGATATTGCCGTCATAGTCTGGATGGATGCCGCCTTGCAGGCATACTTCCGTCGCACCGCGCGCCACCGCCTCGGCGGCGCGGCGTCCCACCTCTTCGAAGTCGAGCCGATAGGCCGGACCGCGTTCCGCTTTGGTGCTGCCCTTGGAAAAGGCGCAGAAGCCGCATTTGTAGAGGCAGATATTGGTGTAGTTGATGTTCCGGTTGACCACATAGGTCACGACATCGCCGGCCACGTCCCGGCGAAGCATGTCGGCCGCCTCCGCGACCAGCGCCATGTCGGGACCATCGGCGCGGAACAATTGCGCGATCGCCGCTTCGTCCAGCCGCTCCCCGGCGACGGCGCGATCCACGATCTCCTCTATCCCCCTGGATACCGCCGTTCTGCCCGTTGAGAGGATCGCGGGAACCGGCTGCCCGCTCCCTGCATGCCAGCCGTCCGTCACCGGCAATCCGCGCGCATCCACGGCGCGGCGCACTATTCTGGCGAGCGCCGGCTCCATCCAGGCCTCCGGCTGGCGCGCAAAGGCCGGGCCGACCGCCAACCGCTCCCGCAACACCCGTCCCGCGGCAGCAGTCGTCCGGGCCAGGGCATCCAGATGCGGCCAGGGCGCCTCGGGATTGACATGGTCGGGCGTCACCGGGGAAACGCCGCCCCAATCGTTCACCCCGGCGCGCAGCAGCAAGGCGTGATCTTCCGGACGGTGCAGATTGGGTGGCGCCTGGATCACCATCTCCGGTCCCAATATCGATCGCGCGGCGGCGATCGTCCACAGATGCTCTTCCAGCGACGGCTCGGGATGGCTTGCCATCCTCGTGCCCGGCTTGGCGCGGAAATTCTGGATGATGACTTCCTGGACATGCCCATATCGGCGGTGCAGGTCGCGAATGGCGATCAGGGCTTCCAGCCGTTCCGCCCGCGTTTCGCCAATGCCGATCAGCAGGCCGGTGGTGAATGGCACCCCGGCCCGCCCGGCGGCGGCAATCGCTTCCAGCCGGCGCGCCGGCTGCTTGTCCGGCGAACCATGATGCGGACCGCCTTTTTGCGACAGCCGATCGGACGCCGTTTCCAGCATCAACCCCATGGACGCCGAAACCGGACGCAGCGCCGCATAATCGGCGTCGTCCATCAATCCGGCATTGATGTGCGGCAGCAGCCCCGTTTCCTCCAGCACGGCATTGGCCATTTCACGCAGATAGGAAAGGGTGGTTTCATGGCCCAGCGCATCGAGCGCCTTGCGCGCCGCTGCATAGCGCGCCTCGGGTCGGTCGCCCAGGGTGAAGAGAGCCTCCCGGCACCCGGCGGCCGCGCCTGCCCTGGCGATGGCGAGCACCGCGCTGCGCGACAGGAAGGCCGTCTCGATCCGGCGCGGCGTCGTCGCGAAGGTGCAATAATGACAAACGTCGCGGCACAATTGCGTCAGGGGGATGAACACCTTGCGCGAATAGGTGACGACCGGCCCATGCGCCGCCAGCGTCGCCTGCTCGCTTGCGGCCATCAGTTCTGCCAGCGGCATTCCTTCGAGCGCTGGAATATCGTCCATTTCCGTCTGCCTCATGTCGCCCGGCCTCACGCCTCGCCCTTTTGAAGTGCCGCCTCGTCCTTCTGCCGCCGCATCTGGCGCGCGGCACGACGCCCGGAAAACACCGTGTCCGCGAGCGACATGCCGCTGAAATAAGCCTTCGAACACAGGCCGACGGCGGCCCGGCCCGCCGCATAGAGGCCCGGAATCGACGATCCGTCCTCCCGAATGACGGACCCGGTCTCCTCATTGACGCGCAGACCGCCAAGGGTGAAGACCAGCGTCATCGAGAAGGGCTTGGCCATGTTCAGGTCCAGCGCATAGAAAGGCCCGCGCGCCACCGGGGCGATATTCTTGGGATTCTTGCCGACGACATCAGGCACGGTGCCCTTGGCCGCGGCATTATAATCGCTGATCGTCTTTTCCAGCGTATCGGCCGGCACGCCGATCTTCTTTGCCAGCCTGCTCAGCGACGATGCCCGCTTCGTCCCGCCCAGCGCGATGTTGAACAGGTTCGGCAAGGTCAGCAGCCGCAGCCCCTTCTTGGGGAACAGGCAGGCCTTGAACGCCTTCCAGAAATTGCGGGAATCGATGACCAGCCACGCCTTTCCACCCTGGTCGAGAATGGCCGACCCCACAAAGCCGCTATAGGCATCCTCGGCAATGAAGCGCTCTCCATGTTCGTTGATGAGCGCGGCCTTGCTGAGTTCGGTCGGCGGCGCAATCACCTTGGTAAGGCACAGGCTGTCCATCAACCCGATCGATCCCCCCGCCGAACGGCCCAGTTCGATCCCGCTGCCGTCGTCCCCCATGCACGATATGGGAATGAGGTTCATGTAGAAGGGTTCGAAATGCGGATTATGCCGCTCCATCATCGCACGGTTGAAGAGGAAGCCCCCGGTGCTGATGACCACCCCGACCCGCGCACGGACGAAGCGCTCCCCCGTGAACTGCTCTTCCCACTCCGCACATGCCTGCGCGGCGCGGACCGACTTTTTCTGGCGGAACGGCATGACCGGCTTGATCTGGTCGAAGAAGGCGTCATGCCTTTTCCACTCGCTGTCGGGTATGACCGACGCGACGACGCCCAATATCCGTCCCCCCCGATCCATGACGAGGCGGCGGACGGGGGAATGCAGATGGATGCGGGCGCCCCGGTCCTGCGCCGCCTTGCGCAGCGCGTCGAAATGCAGGTGGCCGGTCGATCCGGCGCCCACCGCCCTATGCCCACGCGGCGCAGCGGCGGCACGTTGCTGGGAAACCGGCAAGGTCTCGTTGGCGGTATAATATAGAAAGCTGCCGTCCGGCGGATAGGACGTCTTTTCAAGATAGACCTCGCTGCTATAGGGCACGCCCAGCGATGCCAGCCATTCCAGATTGGCGTTGCTCGTCTCGCAGAAGGTCTTGAGCGTCGTCAGGCTCACCGCATTGGGTTCCTGCGAAAGATAGGCGTACATATTCTCCGCGGAATCCGGAAAACCCGCCTCCTGCTGGAAGCGGGTGCCGCCGGCATAGGTGACGCCGCCGCTGAGGCGGGTCGCGCCGCCGCCTGCGAAGCGATCCAGGCAGATCACATCCAGCCCCTGGTCCAGGCTTTCGACCGCGGTCGCCGCTCCCGCGCCGCCGAAGCCGACGACGACCACGTCGGCACTGTCGTCCCACGTTATGTCCGCTTCGGAATCGACCGTCATCGGTTCCGCGATCTTCGCGAGATATTCCGCATCGCCCTGCTTCGCCATGTCGCCTGTCCTCGCTTTGTCCGATCGCACCTTACGCCTTCTCCTGCTCGCCATCCTGCGCCGACGGCGTCTAGTATGGATGGACTAAACCCGTTCCTCAAGCTCCCATCCGCCGTCCATGGCGGGGGACCTGGCCCTCCGTCGCAACCCTCTGGCGAAGGCGGCGACGGAGAAGCCGAAGTCAGGCCATCACCTCAGAACTTTGCATCCAGGGTCACGCCATAGGTCCGCGGATCGCCGCGCACCGTCAGCGAACCGAAGCCCGAAGGCGTGCCGGTGCGATAATATTTCGTGTTGGTGAGGTTCGCTCCCCAGAAGCGCAGGCCGAAATTGTCGTCCGGCGCACGCCACTGCAAGGATGCCGAAAGCAGCGTATAATCGTCATTCTTCAGGAGATCGCCCGCCCCGGCGCCGATCACGCCGGTCGGCCCCGGATTGCCCGGATAGGGCGCGAGCGAGAAGTTGAAGCCATCATTATAATAAACCGACGACGACAGGATGAATTTCCCCGCATCGGTCGGAATCGCATAGTCGAAGCCGAAATTGGCGGTCAGTTTCGGCGTGAAGACGGTACGGCCGCCTGACGCGTCGACATTGATCTGGGGTCCTGAAAGCGGCGATGTCGGAAATGCCGGCGCGTTCGGGAAATCCAGATATCTGCCGTGCAGGTAAGTCGCGCCGCCGGTAAGGGTCAGATTCTCCACCGGTGCCGCTTCGAAATCGAATTCCAGGCCCTTGATCCGCGCCTTCGCCGCATTGAGGATGACGGCGATCGTGTTCGGCACGATCGAGAACTGGATGTCCTGATAATCGTAGAGGAAGGCGGCAAGGTTCAGGCGCAGCCGCTTGTCGAACAGTTCGCTCTTGATGCCGGCCTCATAGGCGTCGAGAATCTCGGGACGATAACCCGCCTGATCCGCGCCAAGCAGATTATAGCCACCGCTCTTGATCCCCCGGTTGTAGGATACATAGGCATTGACGTCCTCGGTCACGGCGTAATTCGCCGCCAGCCGCCATGTCAGCTTGTCGAACCCGGTCTTGGGCGCGAAGGGAGTCGGATTCAGCGCGCCGTTGAAGGTCTGCGTTCCCGTGATGCTCTGGCGCTCGGTCGTGAAACGCAGGCCGCCGGTGAGCTTGAGCTTCGGCAGGACCTCCACCGTCGCCTGGCCATATACCGATCCCGACTTGGTATGCTGCCGCGTATCATATCCCGCGACGCCGCCGCCCAGCGCCAGGCCGGTGATCTCGGCGTCCTTATAGCCTGCCTTGTTGTTGTAGTAGAAGGCGCCGACCAGCCAGTCGATGCTCGATCCGCTGGGCGCCATCAATTGCAGTTCCTGCGACAGGCTGCGCTGCGTCATCGGCAGGGATGCCCGGATGTAGTCGCCGGCCGCGCCGTCGGCGTCGATCACGATCGGGCCGGTCGACTTGCGGAAGGCGCTGATGCTGACGATGCGCGCGAAGTCGAGATCATGTTCGATGCGCAGCGACACGCCGCCCTGCTTCAGCTTGGTATAGGCGGGCAGGCTTTGCAGCGTATCGAAGCCCCCCGGCTGCACCACGCCGTCCAAATTGAGCGCGCCGGGAGGCAGCTTATAGTCGCTGCGCGAGGAATAGGCGCGGCTATAATCGCCGGCCAGACGGATCTGCGTCCGGTCGCTTGGCGTGATCAGCAGCTTGGAGCGGAAACCGACGCTCGAATCCCGCGCCGTTTCGGTGCCCAGCGTAAGATTGCGGCCATAGCCCTCGAACTGGTTGCGATATTGCACCGCCAGGTCGATCGCCGCCGATTCGGAAATTCCGGTCGTTCCGTAGAAATTGCCGGTCAGCGTATCGTAATTGGCGAAGCCGGCGCTGACCTCCACCGCCGGATCATGCTCGGGATCGCGCGTGCGGATCTGGATCACGCCACCGGTCGCGTTGCGGCCGAACAAAGTACCCTGCGGCCCCTTGAGGACTTCGATCTGCGAGATATTGTTGAACGACGACATGTTGGAGATTGGCGACGCGATGTACACGCCGTCCACATAGACCGCGACCGACGGTTCGTTATTGGGGTCGCTGGTGCTCGATCCCACGCCACGGACATAGATCTGCGCCGCCGACCCCTGAACGGTGATGTTCAGGCCGGGCACCGCGGCGCTAATGTTAGTAAGCGTATCAATTCCCTTGGACGCCAGGGCTTCGGAACCGACTGCAGCCACTGAAATCGGCACGTCCTGCAGGCGTTCCTCACGGCGCTGGGCAGTGACGATGATGTCCTGCAACTGCCCGCTTTGTTGGGCTTCCGTGGCCGCTGCGGGATCCGCCGCCGACTGGGCCTGCGCGGGACAGCCGATCATCGCCAGCGCCGCGGCGCCCGTAAGATATAGTGCCTTGTTCATTCGAACCTCCCCTTATTTGTTGCCTTCGCTCATTCATTCCATCATGCGGACGACGCCAACCGTTCCGCGACGCAGGCCGAGCAGGCCTGCTACATCCTCGCCCCTGTCAAGGGAGCGACCATTTCAACCGGTGGGATGTCCGGCACGCCCCCGTCGGATCAAGGCGACCCGAGGCTTTTCGGCAAGATCCGACGGGGCGTGGGGCCCTGGCCGACGACCGATCGGCACGTTACGACGCCACGCAGAGACTTCTGCACGCACCCTCCCATCTTCTTTTCACTCGTGCCGCCGAAGCCGCCGATTTCCCGGCCCTTCAAAAAACACTTCGCTAGCGTATAATAATAATATGTAATTGCAACCGGCAATTTGTTCGTTAATGAATTATCTGAAGATACCGACTCGTTGCGGACGCCCGCAGGCCTTGTGGAAACAGGCTGGCCGCGGTGTCCATCCGCCGCCGGGAGCCGCAACGAAAAGCAAAGCGGAGCGGCCTTCCGGCGCCCGCGAGGCAAACGGAATATAGGAGAAGAGCATGGAAGTCATCTTGCGCTACGACCTCATCACCTCGTCATCCGGCCCCTCCACGCCGGAGACCGTCGCGGCGGTGCTGGAACAGTCGCAATGGGCCGACACGCGGGGCTTTTCGACGGCGCAGTTCGGCGAACATCATGGCACGCCCTGCGGGTATAATCCCTCCCCGATCCTTCTCGCCGGCGCGGTCGCGGCACGCACGCGGAATCTGCGCATACAGCCCATCATCGCCCTGCCTCTCTACGAAACCGTTCGCCTTGCGGAGGATCTCTGCCTGCTGGACCATATCAGCAATGGCCGCCTCGATGTCTCGGTCGTGCTGGGCTATGTGCCGTCCGAATTCGAAATGTTCGGGATCGACATAAAGGAGCGCGGACGCATTGCCGACGCCAAGCTTGCGGTCCTGCGTCAGGTGTTCGACGGGGGGGAATTCGAGATCGACGGACGCCGGGGACGCATCACGCCCGGTCCGTTGCAGCCCGGCGGCCCAGCGCTCCTGATCGGCGGCAGCCTGAAGGCCACGGCGCGCAGGGCGGCGCGCTATGGCACCGGTTTCTACCCGATGTTCCGTTCGCAGGAACTGATCGACGAATATGAGCGGGCCTGCGCCGAATTCGGCAAGGCGCCCGGCCAGGTCTATATCAGCGACACGAGGCAGACCACCATCTATGTGAGCGAGGACCCCGACCGGGCATGGAGCCAGGTCGCGCCCTATGTCGCGGAATATCATGGCTTCTATACGGCCGCGAGCAAGAGCGCCGGTCAGTTCACCGGCTTTCAGGATGCGAACGACCATGACGCCTTGCGCGCGCTGGGCCGCTATCCGGTGATGACGCCGGAGGAATGCATCGCCTTCTGCCAGGAGGAGACCGATGCGGGCAACCGGATCGTCATCTGCCCGCTGATGGGCGGCATGCCCCTGGACCTGTCCTGGGCTAGCCTGGAACTGTTTGCGAACAAGGTGATTCCCGCGATCAGGACAGTTTCGGCAGCCGCCTGACCTTTGCGCATGACGCCCGGCCCGGCGACGATGCTGCGGCTGGGCCGATCGCCATTGCCCGGTCGCGCGCCACCAAGGGGCGACGGCGGGGCTGGCTTGAGAAACGACGGATTGCGCCTGGAAATTTCCCGCGCCTGGAAAATGGATGCGACCACATGGCATCTCTACCGGATCTGATCAGGGAAACCTACGCCAGGGCGCTTGACGCCCCTGCCGCGCCCCGGACGATCGACGACGTGCCCCTGAGCTATGACCGGATCACGCCCGAATGGCTGACGGCGGTTCTGTGCCGACGGGCGCCCGGCGCGGCTGTGACGGACTTCCGTTTGGGCGAGGCGAGCGACGGCTCATCCAACCGCCAGCGGATCTTCGTCGACTATAATCCGGCCGGGCAGGATGCGGGGCTGCCGCCGTCGGTCTTCTGCAAGGGCGCCATGAAGCTCGCCAATCGGGTCATGCTGGGCATGAACCTGATCATCGACAGCGAGGCCAGTTTCTTCAACCAGATACAGGATCGCATCGAAACGTTGACGCCGCCCAGGATCCATGCCGCCGCCGACCGGGATAGGTTCGGCTATGTCGTGGTGATGGAGGATCTGACCGAAGGGGCGCTTTTCCCCGACGAAAGCCATGAGATCAGCCGCGCCAATGCCGAGGACATGGTGGCCCAGCTCGCCGCGCTGCACGGCGCATTCTACGGCAGTCCGGAACTTGGCACGGCCAGCATCCCCTATATGAACTATGCCGACTGGTGGGTTCATCAGACGAAGGTCGCGCCGGATTTCGCGGACCGCTGCGATGTGGCGTTCGGGGACTGCGAAGCGATCATCCCTCCGCGTCTTTTCGCCCGCCGTTCCGAAATATGGCCGCGCACGATGGAAGCCGGCGCCTTGCACCACCGGCTTCCACGGATGCTCACCCATTGCGACGTGCATCTGCGCAACTGGTTCATCCTGGACGGCCGCATGGGCCTTTGCGACTGGCAGGTCACGCAGATCGGCCATTGGAGCCGCGACTTCATCTACGCGATGGCCACTGCCCTCACCATCGAGGATCGCCGCGCTTGGCTTGAAGACCTGCTGCGCCTCTATCTCGACGAACTCGTCGCCCGGGGCGGGGAAAAGGTCGGATTTGCCGAAGCCATGAAGCTGGTCCGGCAGCAGCTGGCGCAGGCGCTTGCCTTCTGGACGATAACCTACCGGCCCGCGCGTGACATGCCGAATATGCAGCCCGATGCCACATCGCTCTGCTTCATCGAGCGGATCACCGCGGCCATGGACGATCTGGATGCGCTCGATTCCTATGAAGGACCGGCTTCGGCCTGAACCGTTCCCCATTCGACCGGTCCTGCAATCTTTGACAGTGGGAGGATGAACCATGGCGAAGCAAGAGGACAAACCCGCAGCGCATCTGGAGCTTCGCTTCGACATGCGCCGGCCGGACTGGACGCATATTCCGAAGAAAGCGCTTTACGACGCTTCGCTCTCCATGTGCGCCTGGGCGGAGGACAATGGCTTCGAGTCCGTGACGCTGGCGGAGCATCATCTTACCAGCGATCATTATATGTGTTCTCCGGCGGTCATGGCGGGCGCGGTCGCCGCCCGCACCGAGCGGCTGGCGATCCGCATGATCATCCTTGCCCCTTTCTACAATCCCTTGCGCCTGGTGGAGGACCTTCGCCAACTGGCGGTGATCAGCGGCGGGCGCACCCTGCCGGTCATCAGCGGCGGGTATCGGGAAGTGGAATTCGCCGCCTATGGCGCGCGGCGGGAAGACCGGCTGAACATCATAGACGAAGTGATCGACCTCGCGCGGAAGGCGGAAGCGGGCGGGCCTTTCCGTTATCGCGGGCGGTCGATCGACAATCTGTCCCCGGCGCCTGAGGAACCGCTGCGCATGCTGATGGCGGCATCCTTTCCACGGGTCGCGCGGCGGGCGGCGCAAAATGGGGCGGATGGCGTATCGCCCAATATCGACGCGCTGTTCGACGTCTACCGCGAAGAATTGCGGAAGCTCGGCAAGCCCGATCCCGGTCCGTTCCCCGTTACCGCAGCCCGCTTCGTCCATGTCGTATCCGATGTCGACCAGGGTTGGGAAGAGGTGGGTCCGCATCTGCTGCACTGGGTCAACAGCTATAAGAGCTTCACCAAGGAGATTGGTGGCGGCGCGATATTGTCGTTCGACAATTCCGACGACATCGATGCCCTGCGCCGGAACAACGACTATATGATCGTCACGCCCTCACAACTTGCAGAGCATATGAACGCGATGGAACAGGACACTGTATATCAGTTCTGGCCGCTCATGGCCGGTCTCGATCCGGCACTCGGATGGAAGAGCCTGCGCCTGCTTCAGGAACAGGTTATCCCGAACGTTCGGGTGCGGCAGAATTTTCGGCCCCTTTACTGATCGGGCTGATGCACCGGGGCACCCGCCGAGGCTACGCCCCCGGTTGACAAGCAATGGTGGCCGCCATATCAATTGGTAAGCTAGCGTCCAATCTCACGAGGATGCGACCGGAGAGCATATGATCGATCATGCGGCCATGACGGCGTCCCACCTTCGGCGGCGGAAGAGGGCCGCGGAATTCCACCGTTGCGCTCGCCGCGTGCGATAGGCCACTTTTTCACAATTCAGCATCGGTTCCTATCAAGTCTGGAGTCATTCATGGCAGTTGAAATCATTCTTCCAAAGATCGGTTTTTCTATGAACGAAGCGATACTGGCCGAATGGCTCGTCGCGGACGGGGCCGACATCAAGGAAGGCGAACCGCTCTACACCATAGAAAGCGACAAATCGACGCAGGAGATCGAAAGTCCAGCGTCCGGCACGCTCGAAATATTGAAGCCGGTTGGCGAGACTTATGAAGTCGGAACGCTGCTCGGCCGGATCGCCTGAACCCGGACTTGAACCATGGCGGCGAAGCAGGCAGAATTGCTCGAATATGCCGGCCCGGATCGGGCCGGCCATGGACCGGACCTTCGCCTGTGAGCTATTTCGGCGTTCCGCAATCAAGGCAGGATGAAGCGGGCGAAACCGTGCGCGTCCGCCTGTGCGACCGGGCGGAGATTCCGACCGGGCGCTATCGCTGCTTCAAGGAGGGGGCGCTCTCCTTCCTCGTCTGCAACGTCAAGGGCACATTATACGCCATCATCAACCAGTGCAGCCATATGAAGGTCCCGCTAGACGGGGGCCGGCAGTTCGGCAAGGACTTCATCTGCCCCGTCCATGGCGCGCGGTTCGACATCCCCAGTGGAAAAGCATTGTCGGGCGCAGCCGTCGGCCGACTGGCCACTTATCCGGTGACGATCGAGGATGAAGGCGTTTTCGTCGAGCTTCCCGTCGTGGGGCTTGCCCCTCCCCGGTAAGGGTCGCCAAGCGGACCCTTCCAAATCGCGAGCAGCCATGGTCCGTTCCGACTGACGGCGATCAGGCGCGAGATAACCCTGTGGAAGCGGCATGATCTGCTCTGTCGCGGCCAGTGGCGGCTTGCGCGTGCACCAACTCCCAGAACGACTCCAAGATATGATCGCAGGAAATATGCGGCGGGGTCTTGGTATGTCCATCACTTTGTGGCAGATCATATAGGATATGATCGACCGAGAGAGTCGCGATACGAATCTTTGCTGGTGAGGATGAGTTGAAAGGGACGTTCACAAGCTGGGCCCGCAAGGTCCGCAATATGGCTGCTCCGCCGGGCAGGAAGCGAAGCCATTCCCGTGCCCCGCGCCCGGTGGGTGCGGCGCTGGCGGCGATGGCGGTCGCTTTCCTCTTGCCGATGCCGGCCGGAACGGCGCCCTTGCCGCCCGTGCGCATCCTGCTGTTCGCGGGACCGAAGCAGCATGGCGCGCCCGGCCGCCATGAATATGAGAAGGATCTGCGCGAACTGGCCTGGCTGCTCGAACATTCCGGCGCGGCGCGGGAGGTGAAGACGCAGGTCGTCGTCGGAGAAAAGCCGCGGGATCTGGCAATGCTGGAGGCGGCCGACGCCATCGTGATCGACGGCAATGGCGACTGGCTGAAGCGCGAAACCGGCGCGATCTTCCAGCAATATACCGAAACGGACGGTCTGGGCTATAATGCCGAGACCAGTGCCGCGCTCAAGGATTTCGACGCGCTTCTGAAGCGCAGGAAGACGGGGCTGGTCGTCTATCATTATACGATGTTCGTCGATAACCGGGCAGGCCGCCTCTATCTGAACGATTGGCTGGGCGGCGTCTGGATTCCCTATGTCTCGCACAATCCCGTCGACACATGGGCGATCAGGCCGATCCCCGGCAAGCATCCGATCCTGCGCGGGGTCAAGCCCTGGACGCCGCGGGAGGAGATGTATGCGCGCTATTTCCTGCCCGACAACCCCCGCCGCACCCCGTTGCTCACCGCCCGGCCGTCACAGGCGGCCAATGGCACCGGCGGTCCGGTCGCCTGGGCCTATGAGCGGCCCGACGGCGGACGTTCGGTCGTGTGGGGCGGCAACGACTTCCATGACAACATGCACCTCTATCCGCAGCAACGCCGGTTCCTGGTGAATGGAATACTGTGGGCCGCAGGGGTCGAGGTGCCGCGCGGCGGCGCGAACGACCAGATGCCGCCGGAATTCTAGAATGGAAGGTCCGACCGGCCGCCGCGCGGATCGGCGCTGCGCCACGCACAGGATGGGGAGATACCGAGCCATGGGATTCGACCGGCGGCTGAAGGGCGCCGCCCTCGCCTTCGCAGCCATGCTGCTGCCGCAGCACGCGCTGGCCGAGGACGGCTTCTTCACGCGCGAACAGGTGATCCGCCATACGCCGGCCTGGACCGGCGAACGCTTTCCGGACGGACGGCCCAAGGTGCCCGAAGACATTCTGGAACGGATGCGGGAAGTCACTCTGGAGGAAGCCTGGGCGACGCTGCGCAGCGCCGGCTTCAACCATCAATATGAGGATGGCTGGCTGTCCATCTTCCCCGACAAGGTGCTGGTCGGTCGGGCGCTGACCTCCCAATGGCTGCCCGGCCGCCCGGACATCCAGACCGTACTGGAAAAGCAGGGCGCCGACGACGGACGCAAGGGCGCCATGAACGCCTGGCCGGTCGACATGCTGCAAAAGGGCGACGTCTATGTCAGCGACCATTTCGGACTGAAGCAGGACGGCCCATCGATCGGCGACAATGTCGGCAACGCCATCTACGCCCGCAGCGGCAACGGCGTCGTCTATGACGGCGCGGTGCGCGACATCAACGGCCTCAGGGAACTGCCGAATTTCGTTTCCTTCGTCCGCTCCTACGATCCGTCGCATCATTTCGGCGCCATGGCGACGGGCGCGCGGCTCAATTCGACGATGGTAGGCATCAACGGTCCGATCCGCATCGGCAAGGCGACGGCCATGCCCGGCGATGTCGTGCTGGGCCGGGACGGCGGCGTGCTGTTCATCCCGCCGCAACTGGCCGAAAAGGTGGTGAAGCTGTCGGAGAATACGCGGCTGCGCGACATGTTCGGCCATATGCGCCTGCGCGAAGGCAGATATACCGCCGGCCAGATCGACACCCGCTGGACCGACGCGATCGAGGCGGACTTCTTCGCCTGGCTCCAGGCCAATCAGAACAAGCTGCCCGTGAAGCCCGACGCCGTAAGGCAGATCATCCGCGATCATGAAGCGGGCATCCCCTATGAGGGATGACCGGCCCGCAACCCACCCTTCCCCCCGAAAATGCTTGAGAAAGGCCCCGCCATCATGGACTTCCGCCTCCCCTTCGCCACCCTCCTCAGTCTCTGCCTGGCCGGGGCCGCCCAAGCCGCCACACCCGCCGAAGTGGTCGCCCGTCATGTCGAGAGCATGAAAGCCGGCAAGCTGCAGCCGATCATGGACGATTATTCCGCGGACACCGTCGTCGTGACTCCCCAGGGGCTGGTCGCGGATCAGGCGCCGGCCAAGGGGCCGGGCATCTATTCGGGTCAGGCGCAGGCGCGGCGCGTCTTCACGACGCTGACCGACAAGGATCATCATCCCGGCATCAAGGCGATGGAAACGACCATCGAACCGGCCGGCCCGGACAGCGTCATCCTGCATTGGGTCCAGTTCAAGGGGCAGCCCCAGCAGGTCTCGGGCAAGGACGCCTTCATCGTGCGGGACGACAAGATCGTGTTCCAGGCCATCTTCGTCGACTGACCGCAGCGCCGGCGGACAGTACCGGCCTCAGCGCGACCGGACCGCAAGGTCCGGCCGCGCTGAGGTTCAGGCGGCGATCGGTGGGACATTTTCCTCGAATTCAGTCTGCTGAACCGAAGTCGCCGCCATAGCCCATTTGCGCGTAGACACGGACGGGTTGCGAATGCGGCAGGCTTTGACCTGCCTGTCCCAACTATTCGCATGCAAATATCAACAGCCGTTCCCGATCAACTGCCCCTTCATCAGGCGAGCGGGCTCACGACGTCGAGCCACTCGGTGATGGCCAGTGGGACCTTGTCCGCGCCATCCCGCAGGTCATAAAGCGCTTCGCCGCCAAGCTGGACCCGGCACACCGTGAAGGCCCGCTTTTCGTCACGGCTGTTGTCCGTCAATATGGAGGCGTCGGCCACGCCCAGCGCGTGCGATATAGCCTTCTGCGTCCTGGGAAACCGCGAGACGAGTTTGCCGGTGTCGACGCCGTGGCCATGTTCAAGCACGCGCTGGCTGACGCGCAATATGGACAGATCGGCGTTCGAAAGACCGACGAAAAACAGCAGGACGAAATAACCCGCCGCCTGAAGATCGGTTATCGTGTCGAGTTTCGAGGCGACCGTGCCGTCAGGCCGCTCTTCCCAATGGCTGAAGACGGTTTCGGTTGCGAATGGCACCTTCGCGGCCATGGCATGCGCGGCGAACGCCTTCACGCCATTTTGCGCCACCTGCATCCAGCCGAGGTTTGTGTCGCGCAATTCCTGCGCCCAGTCCACAAGCGATCCGTCCCCCTGGGCTTCCGGCAGAATCGAAAGCATCATGCGATCCGCGTTCAGCAGCGGCAGCTGGAGCTTTTGCGCAAGAATCTTGCGCCACATCGTCGATTTGCCCGACCCGTTATGACCGGCCAGAATGATCGCGAGCGGCTTGTCGGTCCTGACCTGTGCGGAAAGTATCTGGTCTACCGCGCCCTTGAGCGCCGTCACGCAAATTCTTGAAACTTGCCGTCGACAAGCTGGCCGCGACTCACCTGTCCGTTGAGCTTGCGGATGACGATCTTGGGATTATCTTCATCAACCGAATAGAGCGGCACATTCTTGCGCTGAGGAATAGCCACCCCGCCCCGCACGATACGGGCCGCGGCACGCTCCAACGCCTGGGAGCTGCGCTTGACATTATCCTTGACGAGCGCGGCCGACGGCTTCTGGGCACTGACGGTCACATTACCCAGTTTGGTGGTGACCGTCCGCGTGCGCTTCGAGCCCGCAGGCCCGATGATAATCCCGGTCTTTCCGTCGCGCATGCTCGCCGAAGCCATTTTGCTCTGCTTTGCCATAAGCCCGATATAGCTCTTCCGCAGATCAAGTTCCAGCCGTCATGATCGCCAGGAAATCCATCGGATCGTCCTCACGCAAAAGCGCGCGCGCCGCCTCATGGAGGGTAACGCGCGTCGGGGGGTGTATCACCCGAGTCTCGAACATGGCCTATCCCAGCTTGATCGCCATGTGCGCCCGGCCCCGACAGGAATGTTTCTTTCATGGCGGGGACTGAGGGATCATGAGGAGCGCAGGTCGCCCGCGGCCACGCAAGAGCCGCTTGTGGCCGCGGGCGGAAAGGATCAATATTTGAAGCCGACCTTGAAGAAGATGGTGCGCGGCGGGTTCTGTGCGCCTTGCAGCAGCAAGGTGCCCGCATAGGGCCCGGCCTTGATGGCCGTGCCGATCGGCGTGAGCGTGGAATAATAAAATTCATCGCCGATGTTGCGCGCCGTCAGCGTGAAATCCCACCGCTTGTCAGCGGTCTGGAAACCGATGAAGGCATTTAGGAAATGCTTCGAACCGATCCGATATTGGGGATTGTTGAGCTGGTCGGAGAAATAGCCGGTCTGCCAGTTGACGCTGCCGCCGAACTTGATCGCGCCCAGCCCCTCAATCGGGATCGAATAGTCGGCGGACGCGAAATATTGCCATTTCGGCTGGCCGGGAAATTGCTTGCCCGTATAGTTATAGGCGGGAACGGTGCCCAGCGCCGGCGCCGAATAATCGTCATATTCGGTTGTCAGATAGGTGACATTGAAAGCCAGCGACAGATTGTTGGTCGGCTCTGCCGAGGTTTCCAGTTCGAAGCCCTGCGTGTGCGCTGACGGCGCATTGCCGCGCGTGCTGACATAGGTGCCGGAGATCGGACTGAACGCCGACACCGCTGTCTGCAGATCCTTATAGTCGTTATAGAAACCCGTCGCGTTGACCCTCAGCCGGCGATCGAACCAGTCGGTCTTGAAGCCGACCTCGAACGCATTGACGGTTTCGGGTTCATAGGGCAGCGCGGTGGCAAGGTTAAGCGCGCGGTTGTTGAAGCCGCCCGCGTCGAAACCCTTGGCATAGTTGGCGAACAGGAAGATCGTCGGCGTTGCCTGGTAGGAAATGCCTGCCTTCGGCGTGAACGCATGCCAGGTCTTCTTGTTGAGCACGCCGCTATTGTCGAAATTTACCTGCGTCGCGGCGACAGTGACGCCGAGCGCGGGGATCGCGCCGCCTGTCTTCACCTGCGGATAGAGCGTCGGATCGATCGGATGGCCGTCTAGGTCATAGTTGACGCCCTGAAAATCGAACGCGCGCCGGATGCTGATATAGCGGCCGCCGGCGGTCAGCGTCAGCCGGTCGGTCAGGCGGTAATTGGCCTGGAGATAGGCTGAATAATTATGCGTTACGGTCTTGCCGATCTGATCGAAGGGCGCGGCGGGCAGCGCCGTGTCCGATTGCGGCAGTCCGGTCACATAGCCGATCCGGTTGCTTCGGAAATTTTCGAACAGATAGTAGAGACCACCCGTGAAATCGAACCGGTTCCAGTTGCCCTGCAACTGAAGCTCCTGAGTGAAGGACTTCTGCTTGTAGGTGATGTAATTGTCCGAAATGTCGATGCGCCGGGGCTGGGCCGCATTATAGGGCAGCCGGTTCTGACCGTCATTATTGTAGTTTACCGGGTCCTGGTCGAAGCCCCGCAGCGCGGTGATCGAATGCAGCGAAAGATGCTCGTCGAGATCATAGTCGATGCGGCCGGTCACGCCGCCCGAATGCGATCGGTTTATCCCCGGTCGCCCGGCATAGCTGACATTCGCCTTGTAGGGCGCGAGCGAGGTCGGGCTGTAGAAGGTGCCGCCCGTGATCGCGCCAAGGCCTGACAATGCCGGATTCGTGGGATTGTAGGTCGTCGCCACATATTGCGCGGCCTGCGAATGATCGATGGTCCCGTCGGCCGACAGGGTGATCTTCAGCGCAGCACCCGGCGTGAAGACCAGCTTGACGCGGCCGCCGGTCGTGTCCTGATTGTTGACGTGCCGCTGCTGCGAGGGGTTCCAAGTATAGCCGTCATGCTCGTCATGGGCGACCGCGATGCTGGCCGCCAGCACGCCGGGCACGATCGGGCCCGCCACATAGCCATGCGCGTTGATCGTATTGTAGTTGCCATAGCCGGCATCGGCGCGCAGGTCGAATTTATCGCCGGGCGTGCGTGTGACGTAGCGGATCGCCCCGCCGGCTGAATTGGCGCCGAACAGCGTGCCCTGAGGACCGCGCAGGATCTCCAGCCGCTCGACATCGGTAAGGTCTGACATGCCATTGATGGCGCGCGGCAGGTAAACATCGTCGATATAAACTCCGACCGTCGGATCGAAGATCGGATCACTATTGCCGATGCCGCGAATGAAGAAGGTATTGGTCAGCGGAGTGATGCCCGAGGGCGGCGTGTAGAGGCCTGGAATCTGCCCGGCCAGATCGCGCGTGGTGACGACATTCTGGTTCCCGCGGAACGCCTCACCGATAACGCTGACCGCCACGGGCGTCGACTGAATCCTCGATTCCTTGCGGGTGGCGGTAATGACAATATTGTCGACGACCCCGCCCGCCTCCGCATCGGGCGCCGCTGCGGTGAGGGCATCTTGTGCCCATGCCGCGGTCGAGACCAGCATGGTGGAGAGCGCCAGTGCGGAGAAAGCAGATTTCCGGACATGCTCCTTGCCGGCCCAGCTCCGCTTCTTTTTAATTGCTATATTCATTCCCAACCCCCTTATTAACATTAGAAATAGATATATGAGTCATGTTCAAAAGAATCTCTCATGTCTTATTTCGATTCTTTTCTGAACCGGACTTAACGATTCAAGGGGACGGCAAGAAGAAAGATTTACTTTAACCATGATTTATTGTTTAGAAATCCAAATCTATTATTGAGTAATATTTATTATGATATATTAAAATATTGCGATTGGGCGAGGAAAGGGCCAATCGCTTTCCAGCTGTGGACATCCGAGAAATGTGAGGCGGATTGCGTAGCGTGGCGACATCAGTCACTTCAGCAGCGCCAACAGCTCTATCGGAAGCTTGTCAGGAGCCGCGCCTTTATGGACTGACGTTGCGCGGCAGGACCTGAGGGGGATCGAATATGGCGACGCGCGGCGGCGCGCCCTCGAACAGCCGCGCCTCGATCAGGCAGGTCTGGGCGACGCAGCCCTGCGACAGGCCCGAAGCGCCGCGATCGAGCGTCAGCACATTGGGATTGCCGTGCCGCTCCAGCCCCGGACCCGGATCGAACCATGCACCGGTCGCCAGCCGCGCCACACCCGGCATGATCGCATCGCTCAGGATTGCGCCTGCAAGGCAGCGGCCGCGATCGTTGAACAGTTCCACGACAGCGCCATCCGCAATGCCTCTTGCGGCGGCGTCGACGGGATTGAGATAGACCGGCTCGCGCCCGGCGACCTTGCCCGCCCGGCTATAGGCACTGGCGTCGAGCTGGCTGTGCAGCCGCCGCTCCGGCTGGTCGGAGAGCAGATGGAGCGGATAGCGCGCGGCCTTCTCATGCCCCAGCCACTCGAAGGGCTCCCGCCAGACCGCGTGGCCCGGACAATCATCCAGCCCGAACCCGGCGATCTTTTCCGAGTAGATCTCGATCTTCCCCGAAGGCGTGGCCAGCGGATGGGCCAGCGGATCGCGGCGGAAATCCGCATGCATGACATGGGGTTTGTCATGGGCGGAAAGGTCGATGATCCCTTCCTCCCAGAAATGGTCGAAATCGGGCAGGTTGATGCCGGTGGCGGCGATCTTCCCCGCGCTTTCAGCATAGATGCGCCTTAGCCAGCCCATCATGTCCAGCCCTTCGGTGAAAGCAGCCCCGACACCCAGCCGCCCGGCCAGCGCGGCGAAGATGGCGTGATCGTCGCGCGCTTCGCCCTGTGGCGGCACCGCCTGCCGCATGGCGACGAAAAATCCCTCGCGGGTGGCGAAGCCGATATCGTCCCGTTCCAGCGATATGGTGGCCGGCAGCACGATGTCCGCCTGCCGCGCGACCGGCGTCCAATATGGTTCCTGCACGATGATCGTTTCGGGTCGCGCCCAGGCCTGCCGCAGCCGGTTCAGATCCTGGTGATGGTGAAAGGGATTGCCGCCCGCCCAGTGGACAAGGCGGATGTCGGGATAGCGGTGAACGCCGCCATTATAGGTGAAGCGCTCGCCCGGATGCAGCAGCATGTCCGCGATCCGCGCGCAGGGGATGAAGGCGGAGACGCCGTTGGTCCCTTGCGGAAAGACGGGACCGGGCAAGCGCGGATGCGCGCTGCCCATGACGTTCATCGCGCCATAGCCCAGGCCGTATCCGCCGCCCGGCAAGCCGATCTGCCCCACCATGGCGGCCAGCGTGACCAGCGCCCAGAAGGGTTGTTCGCCATGAGCGGCGCGCTGAAGCGCCCATGCGCAATTGAGCATCGTGCGATGCCGCAGCAGGTCCTGTCCCAGAGCGGCGATGCGGCCGGCGGGCACGCCCGTGATCGCGGCCGCCCAGGCGGGGGTCTTGGGCGTGCCATCCGCCTCCCCGGTCAGATAGGCGCGGAAACGGTCGAAGCCGACCGTATGGCTGTCGAGGAACGAACGGTCGAACAGCGGATCGTGCAACACCACCCAGGCGAGCGCCAGCATCATCGCCGCGTCGGTGTTGGGCCGGACCGCTATCCATTCCTCCGCATCCCCATCGCCCAGATTGTCGCCGACCGGCCCGATATTGACGATGCGCGCGCCCGCCTCCCGCAGCCGCCGCAGGCCGTCCCGCGCGCGATGCCGCCCCGCGCCGCTCGACGACACCCGCGTATTCTTGAGCGGCACCCCTCCGAAGCTCACGAACAGTTCGCAATGCGCCTCCAGCACGTCCCAGCTCGTATGGGATGCGTTGCTCTCGTCCATGCTGGCGGCGATGTGCGGCATCAGCACGCGCCCGGCGCCCAGGCTGTAGCTGTCGACGCTGCGCACATAGCCGCCCAGCATATTGTAGAAGCGGTGGAGCTGGCTCTGCGCATGGTGAAAGCGGCCGGCGCTGGCCCAGCCATAGGAACCGCCGAATATCGCCTCATTGCCGTGGTCGCGGCGCACCCGCGCAATCTCCGCCGCGACGATGTCGAGCGCTTCGTCCCAAGGCACTTCGACAAAGGCTTCCTCGCCGCGCCCCTCTCGCGCCCGCTTTTCCAGCCATCCCTTGCGGATGGCGGGGCGGAGGACGCGCAGCCGGGCCATGCCCTCCTCCAACTGGTCGAGGCCGATCGGATTGGGATCGGGATCGCTGCCGAGCGGCGCCAATCGCGGCGCCGCATCCCTGTCGCCCGGCGAGACCTCATATACGCCCCAATGGGCGGCGGAATAGCGGGTCATGAAAAGCCGGCGTCGAACAAGGGGCGCACATCCAGCCTGCGATCGAGGACGCCTGCGCGGAAATAGCGGTCGGCCGTCGCCTGCTGCGGGGCGATCGGCGTCTCGTCGATCTTCACCGGAAAGCGGTCCGCCCGCTGCTGCGTGCCGCGCAATATATCGAGCGCGAGCTTTTGCAGCCTGTTTGCGCCCTGAAGCACGACGCGCGAGCCCTCGCGCCGGTCGCCGACGGACAGCTTGTCTGCGGCCCCAGCGCCCTCGCCGGCGCAGGCCGAGATCGCAGCGCCGCCAGGAAGAAGCAGGAGGGATCGCCGGTCGAACCTATGGAGCATGAAATGGAGTCCTCAGAGATGAGGACCAGTTTAACTTCCGTTGCGGCGTCTGAGGCATGACGATGCCAAATAGATGATCGAGAGTCGCTAAAGCGGTTCCCGGCATAAGAGCCTCATCGAGATGACAGCCATTGCGGCTTCAAGGCCATCGCCACCATAGGGATACGGGTGCCGTCACGCCGTGCGTCACGAAGGTCCGGCGCCCGCTCGAAAGGCGATGGGATGAAGCGGTGCGGCCTTTTCCATCTCTCGCCTTTCCAGCAGGTCATAAATAGCTGAGAAAGTCCAATTCGTCAGCCCATCCCAGAGCGCCTATGCTGGATCGCCGCGCGGATGAGCGAAAGCCGATCCGTGCGATGGCACCCTCTATCTGGGCCAGGAGGACAGGATGAGCAGCACGGACCAACTTCGGAAAGAGGGCCGCAGAGGCGCGCCGGCATCCCTGCGCGTTCCGCGCGAACTCGCGCCGCCGGTCTCCTGGCTTTCCTGCGCCATGGCCGAGCGCCATGGCTGGGACGGAGCAATCCGCCGATGACGACAGGACGACGCCTTCATCTGGGCGCCTTCATGCGCCCGATCTCGATCCACACAGGGGCGTGGCGCTATCCCGGCGCCTGGCCGGACGCCAATTTCAATCTTGCGCATATCAAGCGTTTGATCGGCACGCTGGAAGCGGCGAAGTTCGACGCCTTCTTCATGGCCGATCATCTCGCCGTCCTGAACATGCCGAACGATGCGTTGAAGCGCAGCCACACCGTCACCTCGTTCGAGCCTTTCACGCTCCTGTCAGCCCTGGCGATGGTCACCAAGCGCATCGGCCTTATCGCGACGGCGTCGACCACCTATGATGCGCCCTTTCACGTCGCCCGTCGTTTTGCCTCCCTCGATCATCTGAGCGAGGGGCGAGCGGGCTGGAACATCGTGACGACGGGCAATCCGGAAACGTCGCATAATTTTGGCAATGAAGAGCATCTGGCCCATGCCAGGCGCTATGCGCGAGCCCGCGAATTCCATGATGTCGTGACCGGATTATGGGACAGCTGGGCTGACGATGCCTTTGTCCGCGACGTTGAGAGCGGCATATTTTTCGACCCGGAGAAGCTCCATGTCCTCGATCATCGCGGGCCGCATCTTTCAGTGCGAGGGCCCTTGAATATCGCCCGGCCCGTTCAGGGTTGGCCGGTGATCGTCCAGGCGGGCGCTTCGGAAGCCGGGCGTCAACTGGCGGCGGAAACCGCCGAGGTCATCTTCGGTGCGGCCGGGAGCCTGGAAGAGGGCAAACGCTTTTATGCGGACGTCAAGGGGCGCATGACGGCGATCGGACGCAATCCCGATCATCTCAAGATACTGCCTGCCGCATTCGTGATTGTGGGCGAGAGCATCGAGGAAGCCCGAGCCATTCGCGCACGGCTCGATGGCCTGGTCCATTACGACAGCGGAATCCGGTCGCTTTCCGCCATGCTCGATTTTGACGTGTCGGGCTTCGATCCGGATGGCCCCTTGCCTGAAATCCCGGAAAGCAATGGGAGCAGGTCCGGCCGCGAACGCCTGGTTGCGTTGGCGCGCGCCGGCAATCTTACGATCCGCGAGCTGGCGGCGCGCGCAGGCAGCTTTGCGGGCCTCGCTTTCGTGGGAACCGCGCAGACCATCGCGGATGAGATGGAGGCTTGGCTGGAGGAACGCGGATCGGACGGATTTAACCTGATGTTCCCGTTCGTTCCGGCGGGATTGGAGGCCTTCACCGCCAAGGTCATACCGGAACTTCAGCGCCGTGGCCTGTTCCGCAAGGATTATGAAGGAACGACGTTGCGCGATCATCTGGGCCTTCCGCGGCCGGCCAATCGTTTCTTTCCCGTGGCCCGCGCTCCGCAATCCGCCTGGGCCTGACAACTGACATGGCGGTGTCGCGGTCGTCAGCCGTCGAGAAATTCCACTAGCCGGCGGCATCGGCCGTCTGTCGTGAAGCAGTGAGCGGAGCCACATCTTTCCGGCTCCCCATAAAGTCCCCCCATAAGCGGAGAACAACTCATGGTGCAAATTCCCTACAAGACCGCGCTCGTCGTAGGCACAGGTCCTGGCATCGGCACGTCGGTGGCGCGGGCCTTGTCGGCCGCAGGCGCGAGGGTGGCGGTCGCGGCGCGCAATTCGGAGCGGCTGAGCAGCCTCGCCCAGGAGATCGGCGGTGCCGCATTCGCCGTCGATGCAACAGATGCCGCTTCTGTCGCAGCGCTGTTCGATGATGTCGACAGAAGCATCGGCATTCCGGAGGTCGTCCTGTTCAATGCAGCGGGCCGCGTCCGCGGACCCGTCACCGATATAGACCCCGGCCAGGTCCGCCACGCCATCGAGGTTTCCGCCTATGGCGGCTTCCTGGTGTTGCAGCAGGCGGCAAGGCGGCTCGTGCCGCTTGGGCATGGCGCGATCCTGCTGACCGGCGCAACGGCCAGCGTCAAGGGGTTCGCCAATTCTTCGGGCTTTGCGATCGGCAAATTTGGACTGCGCGGACTGGCGCAGAGCGCGGCGCGGGAACTGGCGCCCAAGGGTATTCATGTTGCGCATTTCGTCATCGATGGCGGCGTGCGCAGTGCGGGCCGCCCCGATCCGACCGGCGCACCGGACAGCACGCTCGACCCCGATGCGATCGCCGACGCCTATCTGGCCGTCCTGGCGCAGCATCGCAGCGCCTGGAGTTGGGAGGTCGAGCTGCGGCCATGGGTCGAGCCATTCTGAGCCGGACATCAGGTGACAGGGGCGGCGCCGGGATCGACGGTCGTCCGCCTTCGGGGCATGTCGACCTCTTAACGGAAATCGAGGGGATGCACGAGGTCGGCGGAAAAAGGGCGCTGCTGGTGCGTATCGCCCTGATGCCGTCGCGCCGTTATCGACGCCGCCCAAGACGCCATTGACACGCTGGCGTTGGATCAGATCGGTCCGTTTGGCAATGAAACTCGATGACGGCCGCAACGCACGACGGCGGACGGCGACTCATCCTGATTCGGATTGGCGAGCCAGACCCGATGAAGATGAGCACTATATCCATGCCATAGCGCTGTGATAGCCGCTTCTAATAGATCGTCCGTCCTGGCACGGGATGGGCTTCATAATGTGCGAGACGCGATTCCAAGGAGCCGACGTGCAGTTCCAGCTTGTGGCCGTCTGGATCGAGAAAATAGAGGGAGTTTCCTTCGCTGCGATTGGACTTCCAGATCACCGCCTCGTTGGAAATTCTCTCGCTTAAAGCAGCGAATTCGTTTTCTTCCACATCGAGCGCGATATGCGTGTAATCCGGTTGGGGGCCAGCGCGGCTCGCATCCAGTGAGAGGCATAGCCAAAGCGTTCCGGCCTCAACATACGCCCCTTCATCCCATTGGGCACGGAGGCTGAATCCCAGAAGGTCGCGGTAGAAGGCAATCGAGCGCCCTATGTCAACGACCGCCAAGGTGAGATGATTGAGCCCTCTCACTTTGCCAGGGTTCGTCAGGGACATGCACTCTGTTCCCATTGGTCGCCACGATCATGATTGCACAGACTGCGCATGCCTTTCAGCGGCTGAATATAGACTTAGTGCACCGCCTATGCCAGTCCGCCCCGCTTCTCCAATGAGTATCCGCGATAGATGGCTCTCGCTATTTCAATATGACGGTCTTCCCATTCTGATGAAAGGAGTGTGCGGAAAGGGGATCTTATGGCGCGTCATGCTTTCATTCTCGGCGGATGCGAAAGCCACCAACGAGTTCCCGGCCATCATTGATGAGAAGAGATAATGTCGGTCGCCTGCGGCATTGCGACCATGATCCGCACCACACACATCCAGCAGCAATGCTCTTGCGATCTGACCAGTTCACTCGTCACGGCGGCTAAATGCCCTGATCCATGCTGAGAAGAGATCATCTATAGTTTCGAACTCGCAATAGCTGTTCGCCCTCGGGGAAGCCTATTCAGGGCTATCGCAAGATAGATGAAAGGATATGCCATGGATTTGCAACTTGCAGGCAAGCGCGCTCTGGTGACTGGCGGCAGCCGAGGGATCGGCAAGGCGATCGCCCTTGCACTCGCGCAAGAAGGCGTCCGTGTCCTGCTGTCTTCCCGGAATGAAGCGGCGGCAAGCAACGCGGCCCAAGAGCTGTCGGCGCAGACCGGCGGCGAACTTCATGCCTTCGTCGCCGATACGCGCGACGACGCGCAGGTCGACGCGCTCGTCGCCGCGGCGGTCGAAAAGCTGGGCGGCCTGGACATCGTCATAAACAATGCCGCGCAGCCCGGCGCGCGACCGGAAGTGCCTGGCGTCGCTGGCGTCGCATCCGATTATCTGCTGGACGAACTCAATACCAAACTGGTCGGCTATCTGCGGGTCGCGCGGGCCGCAGCGCCGCATCTGGTGGCCAATGGCTGGGGCCGGATCATCAACATCAGCGGCCTGGCCGCACGACAGTCAGGCACGATCCCCGGATCGACCCGCAATGTGGCGATCGCCGCGCTGACCAAAAATCTGGCCGACGAACTGGGGCCAAAGGGCGTCAACGTAACCGTGGTCCATCCCGGCGCGACCCGGACGGAGAAAACCGCCAATGCCGTGGCCCAAAAGGCTGCCGTGGACGGCACCACCCTGGACGTGGCGGAGAAGGCCCTGTTCGGCCAGTCGCTGATCGGCCGTATCGTCGAGGCGGAGGAAGTCGCCGCGGTCGTCACCTTCCTCGCCTCTCCGCGCAGCGTCGCGATCAATGGCGACGCCATAGCGGCAGGCGGCGGCAGCCCGCGCGCCATTCACTATTAAACGGAGGTTGAGACATGGCTGACCTTGGACCGCCCCGGTCGTCGGCGCCTCTGTTGCGCGCGCGCTGACAGCGGCCGGTCAAGGTCGTGGCCGCCGCCCGCAATCCGGATCCGCCGCGCATGTCGCCAGCGGGAGCGACGCGATCCCGCTGGAGGTCGTGCCGTACAATGCCCGCAGCCGCATGTGCGGTTCGGTAATGGAACTCAGATGGGGATTCGGGCCTGTTCGCCAGGATGTTCGCGATCGACCACAATGAATGTCGCACCGCCTTCGGCAGGAGGGTCGGGCAAAGGGCAGTGGCAACGCGAACCGATCGTCACGCTCGAGCCGGCATCAAGAAAGTTGCTGGCGATCGCGAATCCCATCCGGCTGGAAGCCCCCAAGAATGAAAGCATGATGTCCTGAGTCAATCTTCCCAGGCCAGGTTGTAGACATAGGATTTTGCGCCCTTGCGGCTTACCCAGATGCCTTCAGGCGGAAGGCCGGCCTGCCGCTCCTTCTCGACCTCCCAGGGACGGCTCAGCATTGCTCCGGCCTTATCCGTCACATGCCATCCCATCGGCCGGCTCCATTGCAGGCGGAGATCGCGATCGGTCCGGCGCCAGATCGGCCTGCCCTCGATCATCCCGGCCGGCGCGAAGCGATAGATCAAGCCGTCCTCTTCGCGACGGAAAAGGATCGTGCGATCATGACGAATCTCCTCCGATCGCTTCTCGGCGCGAACCACCGCCAGCGCAAAACCGTCCCAGCCCTTTTCGCCTACGGTCTGGATCGCGGTTGCTTCCACGCGTGGTTCGGCCGCCAGTATTTCCAGAAAGCTACGAACACCCTGCACATTGCTGTCATCGCTATACGGATCCAGCACGCCTCCGCCACGAACGATATTATCGCCGATGATGACCGTTCCGACGCGCGACAGCGCAAGTGCCCAGCGAATATATTGGGGATTGTTGGGCTTGTCGGCGTCGATGAAGATCAGATCGAAAGGCCCCGACAAGGTGGGCAGCACATCGAGCGCTTTGCCTGTGCGCAGATCGACAAGCGCCGAAAGACCCGCGCGATCGATATTGCGTCGTGCGACCGCAGCATGCGCTTCGTCCCGCTCGATCGTGACGATCTGGCTGCCAGGGAGCAGCGACCGGGCCAGCCAGATCGTGCTGTAGCCACCCAGGGTTCCGATTTCCAATATGCGCCGCGCGCGCGCCATATGCGCGAACAGGGCAAGCATCCGACCCTGGAGAGGCGAAACGTCATGCGCGGGCAATCCCGCCGCTTCGTTTTCGGTCAGGGCCGCGCGCAACGCATCGTCCGCAGGTGCGAGCAATTGCGAGAAATACGCATCGACCGCGGCCCATTTGTCGGAGTCGGCCGAGGGATAGTCGGGCTTGCGGGTCATATGATCGTATCCCTTCCGCCATGCGCCTTCGACATGCGTTCAGACCTGTAGCCCACGATCGCCCACGACATGGACATAGACTTCCTCCAGGCTGGGACGGGAGGTGCTGATGGCAGTGACTCCCCTTTCGATCAGTAAACCCAGGACCGTGCGGATGACCGCCGGGTCGGCGACCTCCACCCGAAATCCGGTTGGGGCAAGAGGCTTCACCCCTGCGACGCCGGGCAAGGCAAGAACGTTCCGCGCAACACTGTCATCGCCTTCAAAATCGATCCGCTCATGCTGGGAAACAAGGCGACCGAGCGATTCGGGCGTCTCGACCGCCAGCAACTTGCCATGATCGATCAGTGCGACCCGGTCGCATACCGCTTCCGCCTCCGCCATGTCGTGCGTGGTGAGCAGGATGGTGCGACCTTCCCCGCGCAACTCGCCGACGAGGGCGCGGAACTCGCGCGCTGCGATCGGGTCCATGCCGATGGTGGGCTCATCGAGGAACAGGACCTGAGCATCGCCGATAAGTCCACGCGCCAGGTGCAGGCGCTGCTTCATGCCGCGCGAATAGGTTTCGACCCGGTCGTCGGCGCGGGCGGCAAGGCCGACCCGATCGAGCAGGGCGGGCACTTTGCGCCGCGCTTCCTCCACCGACACGCGGTACAACGCAGCCCAATAATCGAGCGTCTGGCGGGCAGTGAGTTTTGGGTACAGTCCCTTGTCGCCGCCGAAGACAATGCCGATCGCCGCGCGAACGGCAGCGGTTTCACGGACCACATCATGTCCAAGGACGAAGGCTTGGCCCTCGCTTGGCAGCAATATGGTGGAGAGGATGCGGACGAGAGTCGTCTTGCCCGCGCCATTGGGGCCGAGCAGGCCGCGCACCTCGCCACGTTCGATGGAGAGGGAAAGGCCCTCCAGTGCGCGGACACCGCCCGCATAGACCCTGCCCAGATTCCTTGTTTCTACCGCCGTCATGCCCATCAGCCTTACCCGAATGCGATCGAGCCATCGCGTCGCCCGCGCTCGGCCATGTGGTCGATCGCCAGCAGGGCGAGGAGCAGCCAAAGCGCTGCGACGGCTATCTCCCGACCCAGTTCGGACAGGATTGCGATGGTCGGGCCGTCCGCCATCATCAGCCGGATCGCAGCGACGCCATGGGTGCATGGCAGAATCTCGGCGATCCACTGGACCGGCGCCGGCCAGAAGCCGACAGGCACGGACACGCCGCAAAAGGCTATAATCGCTGTCGTGAGCAGGTTGATGAGAATGTTGCGTAGCGCCGGCACTGCTCCCGCCAGTGCGCCAAGGAAAACAGACAGGCAGAAGGTGCCGACCGACAACAGTACGACGCCCACCGGCGCGAACAGCAGACCATGAAGCGGCGGTCGCCAGCCGAATGCCAGGATCAGCATGGCGAACGTCGCGGCGGACGATCCGATCCAATGAAGGATCCAGACCGCCATGCGCCCGATGGTCGCGGGCGCGAGGCTGGAGGGTGAGGCAACCAGCAACGGATAAACACCATCCCAACGGTCCCACACGGCAGCGGCGATGGCGAAGGTGCCGACGCCGGCGACTGCTGCGTTGCCGATCAGCAAATAGTCGAGCTGTTGCGGCGATCCGGTCAGCCGGCCCATCAGCACCCATATGGCCGCGCTCGTGAGGATGCGCGCCAGCCAGCCGAAGGTCCAAGTCCGCCAGGTCCAGAACATCTGGAAATCACGGACACCGACGAGAAAGGCGTGGCGCATGATGCGGATGTTGCTCATGTCAATGACAGCGTTCCGTCCCGGCGCAGCCGGTTCAACATCCGTCCGATCACCAGAATTCCTATCAAGCCGGTCATCACCCCCAGCCCAACGGTCGCGCCCAAACGCTGCACCGCATCTTCGACAGGCCCCGGTCTCAGCGTATCGCGCACCAATCCAGCGGCCCAGTAGAAAAAGGTGAGCGGCGCGAAAGGCTGAAGCCACATGGGAAGGAAATGCACGGGAACCAACACCCCGCCCAGCAGATAAAAGGGCCCATTCACGGCATGTTGGAAGGTGCGGGTGGTGCCGGCCAATCCCAAAAGCGCTGTGAACAGCAATGCCGTCCCAGTGCTGGCGATAACGGTGGCCACGAGCGTTGCCGCGAGCAGTCCACCATGGATGATCGGCACATGGACTCCGAAGATCCCCCAGGCGATCAGCCAACCCTCTACAAAACCAAGGATGCCGAGCGCGGTCAGCACGCCCACCCGCCCAAGCAAAATAACGGCATAGGACACCGGACTGGCGACGATGACGTCCAGCAACTGTTGGCGACGATCCATGGAGACGACTTCGCCCGCGACAAAGAAACCCATCTGTCCGACCGTCATCAGCAGCGATGCGCTGAGGGCGAAAGGGGCCAGATCAGTGCGGCCAGAATGGATGAGGATCGCCATCGACGGCAGCGTCAGCAGTGGGATGACAAGGATCGGCAACAGATCCTCGACATTATGGCGCGTCAACGCGAGCTGCATTCTGCTAGCGGCCAATAGCAATCTTAACGTCAATGTGCGGATTCCCCCATAGGCCGCACTGTTAGTTCCAGTCTCCGCTTCCCATCAAATTGCTATTTCTCGACCAACTATTAGGCTTGCTGAGCAGTGGACGACCGGCAGGTTCGCTTCTGATCATATATGACATTGGTCAGCAGGGTTGGGAATGTCGAGCGCTGCCCCAGCAGGCCTTCCCCGTCACGCCCGATCCGATGCACGTCGACCCCCCGGTCAGCGCTTCCTTGTCCTGGGGCATGGCCAGGCCTTTCGCGTCGCAGCGAATACGGTCCTGGATGCCGAAGCGCTGCGTTCTTCCGGATTGTCGCGCAGATAATCCACCGTCACATTCCTCAGCTGGCTGATCGTCACATCGGCCGGAATGCAACTTTTCAGTTTATTGACCTCCCGCGTCGTATTGAATGCATCGACGGCGCCCGTGATATAGGCGATGCACTCATAGGTCTTCTCCAGATAATCATTGCTGCTGCGCGGCGTGGAGCAAAGCTCGTAAAGCTCTTCCCCGGTGTAGAAGCCGGCCAGCGCCGCAGGAGAGCAAGTCCCCGCCGCAACCGCCAGCAGCAGATAAACCGGTTTGCCAGATTTCATCATCCACACTCTCAAAAGCACGACAAAGGATCGCAGAACTATACAGCCGTCCAGCGGCGGACTTCCGCTGCTGCTAACCGGTTTCCCGCGTCGCGACCGTCGAGGCCGCAAAATCGCGGGCGTGATCGATGAAGGCCCTGAACGCCGCGGACGGATTTCGCCGGCTTGGATAATAGAGGCATAGTGATGAAAGCGGTGGTGTCCAGTCTTCCAGAACGCGAACGAGACGTCCTGCGGCCACGTCTTCCTGAACATCGGATTCCATGAAGAAGCCTATGCCAATACCGTCCAGGACGGCAATGCGCGCAAGACTGGCCTCATCCAGTGTGATCGGCCCGTCGACGTCGATTTGAGCCTGCCGGCCATGCTTTTCGAACTGCCAGCGGTAAAGGGCTCCATTCGGCAGCCTGACACGAATGCATGGGTGGGTCAGAAGGTCCGGCGGCACCTGCGGCTTGTCACGCTGCCCGAAATAGGCGGGCGAAGCGACGACGGCGTAGCGCCGACAGCGGCCAAGGGGGACTGCAATCATGTCGCTGGGAACCAGGTCGACGTGGCGGATGCCGATGTCGAAACCGTCAGCCACGACATCCACGAGCCGGCCTTCGGTGACCAGGTCGACATGAACCTGCGGATAGCGCCGCAGAAAGGGGAGGACGAGTTGCGCAAGGATTTCCCGCGCAGCGGTTGCGAACGCATTGATGCGCAATGTCCCCGAAGGCGTCTCCTGCTGCGACCGGGCAGCGTCCATCGCCTCGTGAATGTCCTGGAGCGCGGGACCGACCTTGCCGACGAAATGCCGACCGGCATCGGTCAAGGAAACGCTGCGGGTGGTGCGATTGAACAGGCGCACGCCAAGTTGGTGCTCCAGCTTGCCCACCGCATTGCTGAGCGCGGTGGTCGACATGCCAAGCTCGATCGCCGCAGCGCGGAAGGAGCCCTTGCGCATGATGGCGATGATGGAATCGAGTTCGATCAGGCTATGTCTTGCCATTGTCCTGCTTTTCGTGATGCCGCATCCCCCTTTATCCCGATTATCGCGCAGCACATCCACCCCTAAATTGATGCGACGATCGAGCCGGACAGGGATCGACCCACGCATCCCCGGCTGTCGGAAATGGAAGGAGAAGAGACGTGGCCATCGATCTGCCAAAGGCCATAGCTGACTATTTCGAAGCCGACCGCGCCAAGGACGCGGGCGGCGTATCACGCTGTTTCACCGAGACAGCGGTGGTGAGGGATGAAGGCAATATCCACCGGAGCCGGGACGAAATCGGGCACTGGAAAGCGGAGTCCTCCAGAAAATATAAGTATGCGGCCGAACCCTTCTCCCTCTCGAAAGAGGGTGACCGCATTGTCGTGGCCTGCCATCTGGCAGGCGATTTCCCCGGCAGCCCGTTGGACCTGCGCTATTTCTTCATGCTGGAAGGCGGGAAGATCGCTGAGCTGGAGATCGTGCCATGAGGGCCGATCGTCATGCCCAGCCGCTGATCGGGTCGACGGCGGCGCATCGGAAGTTCGGCGCATGACGCCGTTCCTCACCCTCCGGGGCAAGCGGGCGCTGATCACATCGGGCACGCGGGGAACGGGGGCGGCTACGGTCAGCCTCTTCCAGGCCCTTGGCGCGGATGTTCTGACCACCGCCCGGACGCGCCCGGCCGACATGCCGGATGCGCGCTTCGTCGCCGCCGATCTCAGCACGGCCGTGGGCTGCGCGGAACTGGCGGAAGCGGTGAAGGACCGGCTGGGCGGCGTGGACATCATCGTCCACATGCTGGGCGGCTCCTCCTCTCCGGCAGGAGGTTTTTCCGCGCTCGGCGACGACCAATGGCGCACGGAACTGGATCTCAACCTGCTGCCCGCCGTTCGGCTGGACCGGGAACTGGTGCCGGACATGGTGTCGCGGGGCCATGGCGTGGTCATCCATGTGACCTCCATCCAGCGGGAGCTGCCCCTGCCGGAAGCCACGACAGCTTACGCGGCGGCCAAGGCAGCGCTGTCCACCTACAGCAAGAGCCTTTCAAAGGAAGTTGCGCCCAGCGGGGTCCGGGTCGTGCGCGTCTCGCCCGGCTGGATCGAAACGGAAGCCTCCATCGAACTGGCCCGCCGATTGGCGGCGGAACATGGCGGCGACATCGAGCGGGGCAAGAAGATCATCATGGACTCCCTGGGCGGAATACCGATGGGCAGGCCGGCAAGGCCGGAAGAGGTCGCCAACCTCATCGCCTTCCTGGCGTCGGATCGCGCGGGGGCCATCAGCGGGGCCGAATATGTCATCGACGGCGGGACGGTGCCGACCGTGTGAACCCGGCCCCGCCGCAGGACGGCCGGTCCAGCCCCGGGTTCACCTCAGCCATGGATCGGCGTCATGGCCGGCAAGCCGGGCGAGCTGGACGAATTCCTGCCGCCAATAGTCATTCTGGCTGCCCGCCAGCCGGGCGATGTCGGCATAGCCGAAGTCGCCCAGCCGCCTGTCCCCCCGCAGCTTCTGTCCGAAGGCCGCGACCGCCACGGCAAAGGCCATGTCGCGCCGCGGCATGCTCGCTTCGGCAAGGAGGGCGGAGGCAACCGGCTTTTCGATCAGGCGGCTGCGCGTCTCTTCAGGCAATTTGTAGCGCAGGCGGACCGTCGCGATCTCTCCGCCGTCCCCCGCCGGAAAGACCGGGGCGCGATTGGCGGCATATCTGCGCGGAGCCAGCCAACCCGCCTCGCCCGCCGGGACGATCTCATAGAGCGCCGTCACCTGATGCCCGGCGCCGATCTCGCCCGCATCGACGCGATCATCGGCAAAATCCTGTTCGGCAAGGCCGCGATTCTCATAGCCGATCAGGCGATACTGGCTGACCAGCGCCGGGTTGAACTCCACCTGCACCTTCACATCCCTGGCAATGGTGAAGAGGGTGGAGGACAGTTCCTCGTCCAGCACCTTCCGCGCCTCCATGGCGCTGTCGATATAGGCATGGTTGCCATTGCCGAGGTCGGCCACCGCCTCCATCATCGCGTCGTTGTAATTGCCCTGGCCAAAGCCCAGGGTGGTGAGCGTGACGCCGTCCTCCCGGTTCCGCCTCACCATCTCCTCCAGGCTTTCCCGATCGGACAGGCCGACATTGAAGTCGCCATCCGTCGCCATGACGATGCGGTTGATGCCGCCGGGGATGAAATGGGCGCGGGCCGTGTCATAGGCGCGCTCCAGCGCCGGGCCGCCTGCGGTCGATCCGCTCGCGGCCAGCCCGTCCAGCGCCGCCTTGATCTCCGCCGGGTCATGGCTGCCCTCGACCAGCGTTTCGACGAAGCCGGCATAGGTGACGATGGATATGCTGTCGTCGGGCCGCAGGGCGTCGGCCAGCGTGGAGAGCGCCTGCTTGACCAGAGGCAGCTTGTCGGCATCCTGCATCGATCCGGACACATCGACCATGAACACCAGATTGGCGGGCGGCCGTTGCGACCGGGCCACGTCATAGCCGCGCAGGCCGATGCGCAGCAGCCGCGTACCGGGGTTCCAGGGCGTCGTCGCAATGTCGGTGGTCACGCTGAAGGGCACGGACGGGTCGTCGGGCAGCGGATAGTCGTAGCGGAAATAATTGATCATCTCCTCCGTGCGCACCGCCTCCGCAGGGACGGTCCGGCCACCCAGCAGCATGCGGCGGACATTGGCATAGGCGCCCGTGTCCACATCGACCGCGAAGGTCGATACGGGCTCGGCCGCGACCTGATGGACCGGGCTGACCGGATGGCCGTCATAGCGCTCGCCATTTTCGCCCGGGGCGGCGTCATTCACCGCTTCATAGGAGACGGAGCCGCCGGGCGCCTGACCGCATCCGGCAAGGACAAGAACGGGAAGGAGAGCGAGGGTGGTGATTGCAAGATGTGCGCGCATGCACGTTTCTCCACTGCTTCGGTAGAGAGAAAATAGGGGCGATGAAATGACGCTGGCAAGCGACGGGTGGAGAGTAATGGCGCGGCGTGCAGCACCGCCGGCGTCCAGCATCGGGCCTTTCCGGCGGAAATCCGTCATTTCCGCTGCGCCGTGCACATTTTCTGCACCGGAACTGCGCCAATTATTGATCGTCGGCACGCACCGGTCTGCGTCGGGAAGCCGCATTCTGCCCTGACATTCAGGGAGATAGATTGATGGGTTCCTCTGCCATGCCGCCGCCTTTGCCCCTGCTCGCGCGCTTTCGCTGGAAGCTGGCGGTCGCCTTGATGATCGTCGGGATCGGGGACTGGATGTTCTACCAACGGCATCTCCATGGCGGCCATCTGGGGCTGTTCGCGCTGGCCGTGCTGAGCGCGCTGCTGGCCGGGCGGCCCGTGCTGCGGCGCGACCGGAAGGCCTTGCCGGCAATGGCGGCGGCGGCGCTGTTCGCGCTGGCCCTGCTCCATGATGCGAGCCTGCTGGCCTGGGTGCTGTTCTGGGTAGCGGCCGGCATGGCCGCGCTGATCCCGGCGACGGCGCGCTTCGATGACGGATGGCGCTGGTTCCAGCGGCTGATCTGGCTGGGGCTGCGGGCGCCATTCGGGCCGTTGATCGATCTGAAGCGCCTGTTGAAGCTGCGCGCGGCGGGGCGGACCGGGCGCTGGAGCCTGCACGCGGCGCTCGGCACATTGACTTTGCCGCTGATGGGCAGCGTTGTGATCCTGACGCTCTTTTCAGCCGCCAATCCGCTGATCGAGCAATTCTTCTCCTCGCTGCTGCTGCCGGAACCGTCGCCCGAACTGATCGCGCGGCTGGCCTTCTGGGGGCTGCTGTTCACGGCGATCTGGGGCCTGCTGCGGCCGCGCCTGGCGCGGCGCCTGCTGCCGACATTCGACGGCGGGCACGACCGGCATCTGCCCGGCGTGTCGGTCGCTTCGGTGACGCTGTCGCTGGTCGTCTTCAACCTGATCTTCGCGCTTCAGAACCTGATGGACATCGCCTGGCTCTGGGGCTGGGCGCCGATGCCCGGCGGCATGACCATGGCGGACTATGCCCATCGGGGCGCCTATCCGCTGATCGCGACCGCGCTGCTGGCCGCGCTGTTCGTGCTGGTGACGCTGCGGCCGGGATCGGAAACCGCGCGCATGGGGACGATCCGGCGACTGGTGATGCTGTGGATCGGGCAGAATGTCTTCCTGGTCGCCTCATCCATGTTGCGCACGGCGGATTATATCGAAGCCTATTCCCTTACCCGCCTGCGGATCGCCGCGCTGGTCTGGATGGCCCTGGTCGGCTTCGGGCTGGCCGCGATCTGCTGGAGGCTGCTGCGGGAGCGGAGCGCGTCCTGGCTGATCAACGTCAATCTGGCGGCGGCGGGGCTGCTACTGACCGTCATCTGCTTTGTCGATCTGGGGGCGGTGGCGGCCGAATGGAATGTGCGCCATGCGCGGGAGGTCGGCGGACGCGGCGTGGCGCTGGACCTCTGCTATCTGGGCGAGCTTGGGGACTCGGCCCTCCTGCCCCTGCTCTCGCTGGAACGGCGACCCGGTTTGCAGCCGGAATTCCGGGAGCGGGTGCAGGCGGTGAGGCTGCGGCTTCACGCCAGGCTGGAGGCGGAACTGGATCAGCGCTGGACCTGGGCCGGGCAAGGACGGCTGGAGCAGGCGCGGGCGATTGCAGCGGATGCCGCACCCGCGCCCCTGAAAGCGGGACCGAGGGACTGCGCCGGCAGGCTGGTCCCGCCGCCGTCGCCGGTCAGCCATGTGGCCCCCGATGCGGTTCCTGCGTTGACAGCGGAGACGGGGAAATGATCCTATGCCCCATGCCCAGCACGATCCTGATCGTCGACGACGATCCCCATATCCGCCAGTTGCTCGTCTTCGCCTTCGGCAAGGCGGGGCTGGAGACGATCGAGGCAAGCGACGGCGAGGCCGCACTGGCCGAGGTCGAACGGCACGCGCCGGACCTCGTCATCCTCGACATCAACATGCCGCGCATGGATGGGCTGGAGGTCTGTCGCAGGCTGAGGGCGCATAATGACGTTCCGATCTTCTTCCTCTCCTCCCGCGATGACGAGATCGACCGGGTGCTGGGCATAGAGCTTGGCGGCGACGATTATGTGGTGAAGCCCTTTTCCCCTCGGGAAGTGGTGGCGCGATCCATGGCGATCCTGCGCCGCACATCGGCCCGGCCGCCGGCGGTGGAGGCGATCGGCACGATCCGGCATGGGCGGCTCGCCCTCGACACGGAAAGCTGGTCGGCGCATTGGGGCGCGGAGGAGGTCAGCCTGACCGTGACGGAGTTCACCATATTGCGCACCCTGCTGGCCATGCCATCGCGCATCTTTTCCCGCGACCAGATCATCGACCGGTTTCGCGGGCCGGGCTTTGCGCTGACCGACCGGACGGTGGACAGTCATATCCGCAACCTGCGGCGTAAATTCGCGGATGTCGGCGGCTTCGACATCATCGAGACGCGGGCCGGCATCGGCTATCGGCTGGGCGGGTGCAGCGGGACGGCGCCGCCTGCATGATCGCAGGGCTGAAGGGGTGGATAGCCCGGCATTGGCCTGTGCTGCGTTTGCGCACGATCCTGCTGGGCACCCTGCTGTTCGTGGCGGCGCTGCCGGGTTTCGGTGCGATCTTCCTGCGGGTCTATGAAAATGCGCTTGTTCGCCGGACGGAGGCGGAGCTCGTGGCGCAGGGCGCGGCGCTGGCGGCGAGCGCGGCGGTGGTGGGCAGGGGCATGGCCGCCGATCCCGCCCAGCCCGCCACGCCCGTGCGCTATCATGACCGGATGACGGAGGTGGACCTGCGCTCCTCCCCCATCCTGCCGCCGCGTCCCCGTGCAGCCCCGACGCGGGACCGGCCGGACGGCGCCGCCCTGGCGCTTGCGCGGCGGATGATGCCCGCCTTTGCCGAAACCAAGGTCACGACGCTGTCCTCGATCCTGATGCTCGACCGGCGCGGCGTGGTGCTGAACGGCCGGGAAGGCGGACGGAGTCTCGCCGCGCTGCCGGAGATCAGGGCGGCGCTGGGCGGCAGGGCCGTGACGGTGCTGCGGGAAAATGAAGGGACGGCCACCCGTTATCCGCTGGAATGGCTGAGCCGGGCGGCAAGCATCCGCCTGCATCATGCCCGGCCCATCCGCGTCGACGGCAAGCCGATGGGCGTGCTGCTGGTGTCGCGTTCGCCGCGTGCGCTGTTCCTGGGGCTGTACGAGGATCGCGGCAAGATCGCCCTGGGCGTGGTGGCGATCTTCCTGCTGCTGGTGCTGCTGTCGGCCATATTGTCGCGCGCCATCGTCCGCCCGATCGAAAGCCTGAGCCGCGCCACCCGCGACCTGGCGCTGGGCCGCCGGGTCGCGCCGCGTCACCCCTCGCTGCAGGTGGTCGAAATCAGGGCGCTTTATCGGGATTTCGAGCAGATGGCGGAGAGCTTGGAAAAGCGTTCCCGCTATCTGCGCGACTTCGCCTCTTCGGTCAGCCATGAATTCAAGACGCCGCTGGCCGGCATTTCCGGCGCGATCGAGCTGTTGCAGGATCATGGGGCGGACATGGCGGCGGCCGACTGGCAACGGTTCCTCACCAATATGGCGGCCGACGCCCAGCGGCTGTCCCGGCTTGTCCGGCGGCTGATGGAACTGGCGCGCGCCGACGTGCTGGTGGGCGAAAGCGACGCGCGCACGGACGCCGCGCCGCTGCTGGTATCGGTGGCGGATGCGCTGACGGCGGAGGATTTCGTCATCGACCTGCATCTGCCCGACGTCTTCCCCCCGCTGATCGTGGATGCAGCGGCATTGGAAGCCGTGCTGACGACGATAGCGGAAAATGCGCGGCAGGCGGGCGCATCGCGGCTGGACATCGTGGTCGCCTTGCAGGATCGCCTGGCATGGATCGACTTTGCCGACAACGGCCCCGGCATTCCGCCGGGGGACCGGCAGCGCATCTTCGACCTGTTCTTCACCAGCAAGAGGGAAGACGGCGGAACGGGCCTTGGCCTCGCCATAGCCCGGTCGCTGCTCGACGCCTATCATGGCGAGCTTCACCTGCTTCCTTCGGAACAGGGCGCTCGCTTCAGACTCGTGATCGCCATCGCGCCATAGGCCGCATGCATGAAGGCGCAACGCCGCCCATGCCGCGCATGTGCCCTCATCTCGATGGACGATGCCTCCTCCCGGACGTCGCCCGGTTGCGCCGCGCATGCCGGCGCTCTAGCCTGGGGCGGAACATCAATCCCTGAAAGCGTGCCTGTTGCCGATGCCTCCTGCTGCCTTGCGTTATGTCGTTCCGCTGATTGCCCTTCTGCCATGCTCCGTCCTCGCCTTGCCTGCCAGCGCGCCGAAACCGGGCCAAACCCGCGTGGCGATCGAAACCTCGCTCGGCACCATCATCGTGGCGACGGACGATCGCCGGGCACCGATAACCTCCGCCAATTTCCTGACCTATGTCGATGACGGCCGGTTCGACGGCGTCACCTTCTATCGCGCGGCGCGGCGCAAGAGCGATCCGAAGCTGGGGCTGATCCAGGGCGGCATCGATACCGATGCGCGCCGTTCGCTGCCGCCGATCCGCCATGAGCCGACGACGCGGACGGGGATCAGGCATCTGGACGCAACACTGTCCATGGCGCGGCCCAACCGCGCCAATTCCGCGATGGGCAATTTCTTCATCACCATAGGGCCGACGCCGAACATGGACGCGCGGGGCGATTATATCGGCTATGCCGCCTTCGGCCATGTCGTCGCGGGCATGGATGTGGTGAAGCGCATCCTCGCCGTGCCGACCTGCTGCGGATCGGGCCCGATGCGCGGTCAGATGATCGTCAAGCCGGTCAGGATCATCCGTGCGAAGCGGCTCGACGGCAAGCCGCATCCGACCCGCGGGGTGAAGCCATGGCTGCTAGGCCTCAAGCGGAAGATTTAGAGCCTTCCCGGCAGGCAGAATCATCTGCTGCCTGGGAATCCGTTCCGGGCGGCGGCTCACCGGCCCGGCTTGCGCAAATCGCTTGGGGACGGCAATGCTGCGCCCCGCCCGATGATCGCCGCTGGACTGGGGAACGGCGCCATGGGCATGCGGTCAGTCGCTCATGTCCGGATCACGCCCCTGACGCCTGTCGAGCCATCGCATGGCGGGTGTGACGGTTAGGCCGTGGAGCAGGATCGACATCAGTGCGGTCAGGCCGATGATCGCCCACAGGCGGCTGGCCTCTCCCACCTTCATCTGGTTCAGACCATAGGCCAGATAGTAGAAAGATCCGACGCCCCTTATGCCGAAGAAGGCGATGGTCAGCTTTTCGACCCGATCCGCCCTGAAGCCGGCCAGACCCACAAGACCCGTCACCGGACGAACGATCAACAGGATCAGCAGCACCAGCACAATGTCGGACGGGCGCAACGGCGACAGGAGACCGCCGATCAGCGCGCCGCCGAACAGAAGCAGGAGAGCCATCATCGAAAGGCGCTCCACCTGTTCGGTAAGGTCATGCATCTGCACGTTGAACGCATGGTCGCGATGCGACGCGCGCAGGGTCAGCGCCGTCACGAAGACCGCCAGGAAGCCATAGCAGTTGAGGATTTCGGTCAGGCCATAGGACAGGAAGGTGGCGGCTATGGCGATCAGGCCGTCTCCTGTCCGGGCAAGCTTCGTCTCGGCCGGAATGTGGAAGGTCAGCCATCCGAACAGCTTTCCCACGGCCCAGCCGCCGCCCACGCCGACGACAATCTCCCACAGCACGTTCAGGCCAAGCCATTTTCCGAACCATGGCTCCCCCATATTCCCCGTCAGGGCGAGCGCGATGGCGAGGTGGACGAAGGGAAAGGCAAGGCCGTCGTTCAGGCCTGCCTCCGATGTCAGGCCGAAGCGGACTTCATCTTCCTCGCCCGTGCGCGGCGGGCCGACCTGGACATCGGCGGCCAGCACCGGGTCGGTGGGGGCGAGGCTGGCGGCCAGCAGCAGGGCGATGGCCCAGGGAAGACCGAGCAGCACGCCCCCCAACAGCGTGATGAGCGCGATGCCCAGCGGCATGGTGATGGCGAGCAGCCGCCAGGTCACCATCCAGCGCCGCCAGTCGAACGGCCGGTCCAGCTTCAGTCCCGCGCCCATCAGGGCGATGATCACGACCAGTTCGGTAAAATGTTCGGTCACATCCGGATATTCCAGCGGCGACGGCCGGAATTCGATGCCGGGGATGCAGAATATCGCGGCGCCGATCAGGATGCAGACGATGGGCAGCGACAGCGGCAGCTTCCTCAAGGCCAGCGGCAGCCATGCGACCAGGACTATCAGCAGCCCCGCGCCCGTCAGGACCAGAATATAGGGATCGGGCGCGGTGAACGGCATTTCCATGGGGAGGCAACGCGCCGCCGCGGCCGGCGTTGCCGCGACATGGCCGGCGGTCCGCCCCTTCGTCCCGGAAGGTCAGCTTGCCGCGGCCAGCGCCCGGTCGATGTCGCCCAATATGTCGTCGATATGCTCTATCCCGATGGAAAGCCGCACATAGCCGGGCGACACGCCGGTCGCCATCTGCTCCGCTTCGTTCAACTGCGAATGGGTCGTGGACGCTGGATGGATCGCCAGGCTGCGCGCGTCACCGATATTGGCGACATGGTAGAAAAGCTCCAGCGCATCGATGAAGCGGCGACCCGCCTCCATGCCGCCGGCAAGCTCGAACCCGACGAGCCCGCCCTTGCCTCCGGTCAGATAATGCTCCGCAAGGGCCCGGGCGCGGCCATCCTGTTGCGAGGGGTGGATGACCCTGGTCACGGCGGGGTGGCGCGCCAGATGTTCGGCCACCCTGACCGCATTGGCGCAATGCCGTTCCATCCGCAGCGCCACGGTCTCGATACCCTGGATCAGCTGAAACGCATTGAAGGGGGACAATGCCGCGCCCAGATCGCGCAGCAGGATGACCCGCGCCCGCAGGATATAGGCGATCGGGCCCAGGGGCTTTGCCGCCTCTGCCCATATCGCGCCATGGTAGGAAGGATCGGGCGTGTTCAGCAGCGGCTGTCGTTCGGGATGAGCGGCCCAGTCGAAATTCCCGCCATCGACGATCAGACCGCCGATCGACGTGCCATGTCCGCCAAGATATTTCGTCGCGGAATAGACGATAATGGCCGCGCCGTGATCCAGCGGGCGGCACAGCAGCGGAGCGGCCGTGTTGTCCATGATGAGCGGGATGCCCCGTTCCCGGCCGATGGCGGCGACCTCCGCGATCGGGAACACCTCCAGCTTGGGATTGGGCAGGGTTTCGGCATAGTAGGCGCGCGTGCGATCGTCGGTCGCCCGCCGGAAATCTTCCGGATCGGCCGGATCGACGAAGCGCACTTCGATCCCCTGGTCCTTCAGTGTGTTCGCGAACAGATTATAAGTGCCGCCATAGAGCGCCGTCGAACTGACGATATTGTCGCCGGCCCGCGCCAGATTCTGGATCGCATAGGCCGACGCCGCCTGTCCCGACGCCACGGCCAGCGCTGCGGCGCCTCCCTCCAGCGCCGCGACCCGCTTTTCCAGCACATCGGTGGTCGGATTCATGATCCGCGTGTAGATATTGCCCATTTCCTGCAGCGCGAAGAGCGAGGCCGCATGCTCCGCGTCGCGAAACTGATAGGATGTCGTCTGGTGGATCGGCACCGCGACGGAGCCCGTCGCTGGATCGGCCCGCCATCCCGCATGAACGGCAAGGGTTTCCGGATTCGGCTTGTTCGTGGACATTGGGGCTCCGCAGCATCGTTGATCCGGCGTCAGGGTGACGGTGTGGCCCGGCAAAAACAAGAGGCTGCGTCACGCGCGGCGGTCAGGGGAGCCGGCCAGCTCCGCCTTCCGGCGCGCCGGAAGGCGGAGCGCCGGTCATGCCGTGGCCGCGGCTTCCCGCTCCTGCCTGAACCAGCGCGAAAGCAGGAACAGCACAGCGGCGACATAGAGGCCCGCGCCGGGAACCCACATCAGCAGCCCGGCAAGCTGCTGGTCCTCCAGCGGCGTCAATCCCCAGGCCAAGCTGCTGATGAAATGCGGGGAATAGACCGCCACGCTCGAAAAGGTCAGCAACGCGCCCAGCAGGCCCATCTGGAGCATGGTGGCCAGAAGAGCGGTCACCGCCAGAGGAAGCGGCGCGGCCATGACCCCACGCCACAGCGCCAGCGCGGTCAGCAGCAGGCTTCCCTGCATCGTCCAGTAGACGGCATGATCGGAAAGCGCGGCGGCATAGGCGCCGGGTATATGCCACGACCATAAAGCGGCCGCATGCAGGCAGGTCCATAAGGCCACGCCGCCCACGGCTCGCCGCTCGGCAAAAGCCATGGCCAGCAAGGGGGCGGCAATCGATGTCAGGACGAGATGGTGCAGGGTCCGGGCCGAAAACAGGGCGGAGGTCAATGCGCATAGCGGGGAGATGAACAGAAATGCGAGCAACAGGATCGCGGACAAGGACCGGCTTCTCCCGTCCGCGGACCGCAGCCGGAGGCTCGCCATGATGGCAAGCCCGAACGCTGCCAGCAGCACCGGATCGACGTTCCAGCGGGTCAGCAGGTCCACGGGCGCCGGCGCGGGTCCGCAATAGGGTATCCAGCCTGATCCCGGCTCCACGCGCTGCCTCCGTGCGAAATGGCGGATCGCCCTTTAACCGCTCGCGCCGGGGCTGGTTCCCGGATGCGGCATCGTGCATCGCGCGGCTGCGCTATCGTCGCAGCAGGACGCTGCCGACCTTGTCTCCATTGGACCGCCGCATCACGCAATGGGACGGCTGGTGCTGCTGGATGGCGTTCAGGATCGCAGCGGCATTCCCCCGCGACACGGGGGACCAGAATGGCGGCGTGGTGAAGGAAATCTCCAGATTCTCGGCGGCAGCGCGTTTGACGATCGAGCGAATCAGGGCGTTCTTATGGTCCGACATTCATGTCCCCCCAGCGATGTTCATGCGCCCGTCATGCGGCTTTGCCCGCATTTTCATGGTTAATTCCATCCAACTGGCCACAAACGGCAGGCTGGCCTTTTTGTTCCGCACCTGCGAAGAAAATTCTTTCGGCCATGTTTGCGGGCAACAGGGCAACAGGGCAGCGCGGGCAACCCGTGCATTCGGCCTTCACCATAGCACGCCATCGACCGGTTCCACCGGGGCGGGCGGCGGCAGATCGATCGACTGATACAGGTCCGCTTCGATCACCGTCGTGATGCTGTCGAGCGGCAGGTCGTGGACGCTGTTGCCGAACGGATCGACCAGATCGTCCCCGATCTGGAGCACCGCCAGATACATGAAGCCGGCGACCGCCGATCCGATCGGCGTCGCCGCGCCCAGCGTCTCCACCAGCCCGACCGGCAGCAGGATGCAGAAAAGCCGGGTGAAGAATTGCGGGAAGGCACGATATTGGGCAGGTAGCGGAGTATTCTTGATCCGCTCCATGCCGCCCTGCGCATTGGCCATGTCCACCAGCACGGCTTCGATCCGGCCTTGCTGGATAGTGTCGATGCATCCCCGCCGCACCAGACCGGCGACACGGCGTCCGCTGCCCTCCAGCAGGCCGTTGGCGGGATTGCGCCGGGCCAGTTCCGGATGATCGCCCGGGCCCAATATGCGGTGGATGTCCCCGCCCGTTTCCAGCCGCCGCAACTGCCGGCGCAGCGTGTGGACATAGGCCACCTGGCGCAGCACCAGTTCACGTCCCAGGGCCTGCGCCTCCTCCCCTTCGGGCAGGAAGGCCAGCACCGCGCGGGCGAAGCTGCGCGACGCATTGACCATCGCGCCCCACAATATGCGCGCTTCCCACCAGCGCTGATAGGCCGAATTGACCCGCACGCCGAGCACCAGCGCAAGCGCCGTGCCGAAGATGGTAAGCGGCAGGGCCGGAGCCCTGAACGGCGAGATGAAGTAGAAGATGGTGACCGCCAGGTCCCAGAAGAAGAGCGCGACCAGCACGCTCCAGGCTCGCTCGAAACCCTGACGGATGCGTGGGGCGGTACCGATGATCATGAGAGGTTACGAAACGGCACCGTCATGTTCGTCCAGCTTCAGCCAGGCGTTGCGCAATGCAAGGCTGCCGAATATGCCGACGGCTTTCAGCGTCGTGGCTTCCAGTGTCGGCACGCCATCGAGCAGCGCCAGGACAAGGCAGCCCAGGCCCAGAAGCATGGCGGCATAGATGGGCAGCGCCTCCAGGTCGTTCCATCCGATGGGGGCAAGGGCGTCGGCGCGGGAAAGCCGGATCGGCGGCATGACGGAAACTCCTCTTCCAGATGCAGGGATTTCCGCGAAAATGATGCGTTGCGAAAGGCGCGGTCAACGCTTCCCGCGCCGTGCAACCCAGTCTTGCGTCAGGGTGAAACGAGCAAGAAACGCTAACAGTCCGGGCTTATTTCGGAGACGCGGCAATGAAAACATACGGTCTTGCAACCTGACTTCCGTTGCATCGCAACATGCCGGGCCTAGCTTGTCCCCATGCCTGATCGCTTTGCCGAGATCGAATCCTTCGTGACGATCGCCCAATCCAACAACCTGTCGGAGGCGGCGCGGCGTCTGGGCCTGTCGCTGGCCGCGACCAGCCGCCGCCTGTCCCAACTGGAACAGCGGCTGGGGGTGCTGCTCGTCCGCCGCAACAGCCGGCATTTCAGCCTGACGGACGAAGGATCGCTGCTGTATGAACGGGCGGGCCACGCCCTGACCGCAATCGAGGAGGCGGAAACCGATCTGATGCGCCGGTCGACGGAGGCGAGCGGCACGCTGCGCATCGTCACGACCATCGACGCGGGGCGGGCGCGCCTGGCGCCGCTGTTCCACGAATATGCGCTGCTGCATCCCGACGTCACCCTGCATCTGGAAACGTCCGATCAGCCAGCGACCAGCATGATCGGCAGCGGGCACGACATCGCCATCTGCTTCGATCCGCCAGCCGACAGCGCACTGATGATGAAGCGGCTGGCGGACAATCCCCGGCTGCTCTGCGCCGCCCCCGCCTATCTCGACCGGCGCGGGCGCCCGTCGCGGACAGCCGATCTCGCGGGACACAACAAGATCGTCGTGGGCGCGTCGCAGGGCGAGTTGTGGCGAAGGATCATGGGTGGCGCGGCAGGATGGCGGCTGACGCTGAACACCAATGATGCCGAACTGGCGCGCGCCTGGGCGCTGGAGGGGTCGGGCATCGGCATCAAGTCGCTGTGGGATGTGCAGGAGGATCTGGAGAACGGCCGGCTGGAGCCGGTGCTGCCCGACCTGTCGCTGCCGCCCTCGACCATCGCGGCGCTCTATCTGCCGGGCCAGTTGAATTCACCCAAGGTCCGCTCGTGCCTCAACTTTCTCGCACGCCGCCTGCGCGGATCATGACGCCTTCTCCGTCGATCCCGCCTTTCATCGATGGGATCGAACGGGCAGGACGCCCCTATTTCACCGTCTCCTCCCGCTCCCGCGCGAGCCGCGTCGCCAGCAGTCGGCGTGACCGCCCGGCATAGCGGCGGCAGGCGCCGGGCGAGCCGTCATACCGCCCGGGACCGGCATTGTCCGGATGCGCGGCAATCAATATGTCGCAATTCAACATGCCCATGCGCCTGTAGCTGACAGCAAAACCTCTGACGATCGCGGCGCTGGAAGGTGCGGTAAAGCGGTAATTATCGGCCGACACCGGGTTGAGGCTGGACGCGAAGACGATCTCCTTGCACGCCCTGCCCTCACAGGCGTTCCAGCTCCACGTCATGCTGCCCATCGTATGGCCGGGCGTCGCATGCGCCTTGATGGATATGCGGCCCAGCCTCAGGACTTCTCCGTCATCCATGATGCGCAGCCGCGACACCGCCGGCCAGGTGCCGCCATAATCGAATTGCGGATCGTCCTTCGCAAGTGCGCCGGCCCGCAGGCCCTCGGCGCCGCGCCGGCTGGCCACCACCGTGGCGCCGGTGGCGCGCGCCAGCGCCGCAAACCCGCCGGCATGATCATAATGCGGCTCGGTACTCAGAATAAATTTGATGTCTTTGGGATCGAACCCCAGCTTGCGGACATGCCTCAGGATCGTCGGCGCCGCCTGCGGGAGCGCACCGTCGATCAGGACAAGACCCGCCCCCGTGTCGATCAGCACGACGCTCAGGCCGCCGAAACCCACCAGATAGCTGCTGCCGAAAATCTTCTCCGGCGGCAGAGGCGCAAGCCACTCCCGGGCTCTCTCCACCGCCATCGGGCGGGTCAAGGGGTCGTCCGCAGGCAAGGGCCCATGGGGTTCCGTCCTGACAGCCGCTGACGCGGAACTCACCGCCAGCGATGCGGCCATGGCTATCGATGCGATCATCTTCATCTCCCTTCCCTGCCGGGATGCCGATGGACGCTTTCGCGCACAAAGCATGATTTCTCGACAAAGCCATGAGAATAATTGATGACGGGCCATGGACCGCGCGCAACTTCCCCTGAACGCCCTGCGCGCCTTCGAAGCGGCGGCGCGCCACCTTAATTTCACCCGCGCGGCGATCGAGCTTTGCGTCAGCCAGGGGGCGGTCAGCCATCATGTCGCGCAGCTTGAGCGCCGCCTCGGCGTCCGCCTCTTTCACCGCCTGCCGCGCGGGCTGGCGCTCACTGACGAGGGACATGCGCTCGTGCCCGTGCTGGCGGAGGCGTTCGACCGCGTGGGCGCGACGCTCGACCAATATGCCGGCGGCCGCTTTCGCGAGATGTTGAAGGTCGGCGTCGTCGGCACGTTCGCGACCGGCTGGCTGTTGCCGCGACTGGACGCCTTTGCCCGCGCCCATCCCGCCATCGACCTGCGCGTTTCGACCAACAACAATCGCGTGGACCTGGCGGGAGAAGCGCTGGATTTCGCCATTCGCTTCGGTGACGGCGCATGGCATGGCACCCATGCCGAACCCATGTTAGAAGCACCGCTGACGCCGCTTTGCGCGCCGGCCATGGCCGCGCGGCTCAGCGCACCTGCAGACCTCCTCCATGAACGGTTGCTGCGTTCCTACCGGCCGGACGAATGGGCGCTCTGGTTCGGGGCCGCGGGCGTTGCCGCCCCGCTTCTGCGCGGGCCCGTTTTCGACAGTTCGGCGCTGATGGTCTCCGCCGCCATGGCCGGCCTGGGCGTCGCGCTGGCGCCGCCCGTCATGTTCATGCGCGAACTCGCCTCGGAACTGCTCGTCCAGCCCTTCCCGGTCATGATCGACGCGGGCCGTTATTGGCTCACGCGCCTCATCTCCCGTCCTGAAAGCGACGCGATGCGGCGCTTCCGCGAATGGCTTGCGGACAGCGGCGGGGCAGAAGCGCCGACCGCGCCATAGCATCGGATTCCGGCCCCGACATGGAGCCTTGTCCGCCCCATCGAAATCGTCCAGATTTCCGTCGAACCGATGGCGGAGAACAGATAATGGGCTTTCAGGCGGCGCTTCCGCGCATCCTTCGCGTCGGCGGCGGCGTGTCCGGCGAACTCGCCCCGCTATTGGCGACATTGGGGCTGTCGCGGCCGCTGATCGTCACCGACCGCTTCCTGAAGGACGGCGGGCGAGCCGATGCCCTGATGGACGAACTGCACAAGGCGGGAATGGCCGCCCGCATATTTGCCGACACCCTGCCGGAACCGACCGCCGCCTCCATCGAGGAGGCCCGCGCCTTTCTGGAGGAGGGCGATCATGACTGCGTCGTCGGCTTCGGCGGCGGAAGCCCTATCGACAGCGCGAAGGCGATCGCGGTGCTCGCCGTCCATGGCGGCGTCTGCCGCGACTATAAGGTGCCCCATGTCCAGGACGCGCCCGGCCTTCCCGTCATTGCGATACCAACGACGGCCGGCACCGGATCGGAAGCGACGCGCTTCACCATCGTCACGGATGAGACGACGGACGAAAAGATGCTGCTGGCCGGCCTCGCCTATCTGCCGACAGCCGCCCTGGTCGATTTCGAACTGACGCTGACGATGCCGCCGCGCCTGACCGCCGACACCGGGATCGACGCGCTGACCCATGCCATCGAAGCCTATGTGTCGCGCCGGGCCAATCCCTTTTCGGACAGCTTCGCGCTGTCGGCCATGCGCGCCATCGCGCCGCATCTGCGACGCGTATGGGCGGACCCGGAAGACCGCCCCGCACGCGAGGCGATGATGTTCGGTTCGACCCAGGCCGGCATCGCCTTCTCCAACGCCAGCGTGGCGCTGGTTCATGGCATGAGCCGGCCGATCGGGGCGCATTTCCACGTGCCGCACGGCCTTTCCAATGCGATGCTGCTGCCGGCTGTCACCGCCTTTTCGGCGCCGGGCGCCCTTCGGCGCTATGCCGATTGCGCGCGGGCCATGGGCGTCGCCGCGGCGGAGGAGGGCGACCAGGGCGCCGTGGGCAAGCTGATCGAGGATCTGACCCGCATCAACGAGGAACTCCGCGTCCCCACGCCCGCCGCCTACGGCATAGACGCCGACAAGTGGGACGCGCTGCTGCCGCTGATGGCGGAGCAGGCGCTCGCTTCCGGATCGCCCGGCAACAACCCCATCGTGCCGGACGCGGACGAAATCCAGGCGCTTTATCGCCAGGCCTGGGGGCCTTGATCCGGGGCCCGAGGCAGGTCGTAGCCATGCATGTCCCGATCCGGCACAACCCTATGTTAACCATCTTTAACCCTTAGCGCCGGGCGATCGGTCGCATAGGGTCGGCGCATGAAAAAGCTCAGCATTCTCTTCGCCGCCAGTGTTGCCGCCCTTGCAGCCTCGCCCGGCCTCGCTTCTCCCGTCGCGGGCACGGACGCGCTGCGCGAATGGAATCTGATCGTCCTTGGCAACCTCGATTCCTCTTCCGAAGTGGAAGGCAGAACCTTCGTGGGCGGCGACCTGACCGGCACGTCGTCCAATTATCAGATCGGCACGCCGACCGCCTCCCCCACCGGTCAGCCCGGCCTGACCGTGGTCGGCAACGTCACGGGCGGCGTCAAGAACCTGAACAACGGATCGGGCGCCGTCATCGGCGGCAATGTCGATAGCGGGTTCAACCTCAATGGCCCCAGCCAGACGGTGAAGGTCGGCGGAGCGATCAACAACACCAACGTCAACCAGAATGTGGTGCAGTCCGGACTGGCCGGTTCGGACCCCGCCTTCATCGGCAACCTGACCGCCCAGGGAGCGACCCTGGCCGGCAGCATGAAACAATTGTCCGCGACCCTGTCGGGCCTTTCCCCGAACAGCCAGATGGACATCAGCGGCAATCGGGCGACCTTCAACGCGGCCCCCGATGCGGACGGGCTGGCGGTCTTTTCTATCACGGCGGCAGACCTCAATTCCATCGGGGAAATCGCCTTCCATCTGAATGGCGCGGATACGGCCATCGTCAATGTGAGCGGGGCGTCGATCAACCTGAACGACAATTTCCTGGGCGGCACCGCGGGACTGGGCGAACATGTCATCTGGAACTTTGGCGATGCGCAGAATCTGGACCTGACGACCAGTTGGGGCGGCTCCGTCCTGGCGCCGTGGGCGGCCGCCCATAGCAGCAATTACATTCAGGGATCGGCTGTGTTCGGCAGCCTCGATCAGGACGGGGAAATGCATCTGGGCACCTATAATGGCGGGTATAATCCGCCGGTGACGCCGCCCGGCGGCAGTTCGGGAGGAACGCCGGTTCCAGAAGGTCCGGCATGGCTGCTTTTCATCTTAGGGGCCGGTGCGCTGTTTTTCGCAAGGCGGCGGCGTCGTTCGGCAGCGGCCGGGGGAATGTAAGGCCGGCGTCTCCTGTCTTCGTCATTGCGTGGAAGCGATCTTTTGTTCAGTTTCGCGCCGGATGATGAAAGAAGATGATCGGCAGGACCGCCCCATGGCCCGACATATCGCGTTTCACCGCAAACATCCCGTCGCCGCCACGCTGGTGACGCTGGCGCTATCGGCAATCGGCCTGGGCGGGACTCTCTGGGCCTGCGCCGACTCTTCCTGCTCGCCCGGCTGGCAATTGGCTTCCCCCGATTATGATTGCGGCGGACGCGCGGCGATCAGCCCGGGCAACGATACGCGGATCAACATCCTGCTGCTCATGCGAAGCCTGAGGCCCGTGGACGGCCCTCGCAAAGGCGCGGCGACCGATGTGAACAATCCGCAATTCGGTGGAACCTTCATGACATGGCCCGGCCTGCGCGCCGCCTTCTGGCCGGAAGCTGCAAGGGACAGCCAGGGCGATGGCGCTGCGGCGAACGGCCATGCGACCGACTGCGCGGCTTCCGCTGAAGCCACGACAGCCTTCAATGCCGCGCTTGCCGTCGAGACCGGCCTGCCGGAGGCGGAACGCACCGAACTGGCGCGGCTCCGAGCACAGACCGGTTGCGGCACGGTCGATTGGGGAAATGCCGCGATCTCCAGCAGGCCTGGCCGCGAATATCTATCCTATCTGAAAGCGGCAGATGCCTTCCACAAGGGCGACTGGCAGGTTGCGCGAGACAGCTTCGTTCCGTTGACCCGCGCCCGCAGCCAATGGGTCGCGGAAACAGCGAAATATATGCCGATCCGTATCGGCCTGCGCGCGGCGGTGGCCCAGGCGGTCGATGAATATGGCGATTTCGCTGGCCCCGAAAAGGTCGATCGCGCCGCGGTAGCGGAGGCGGGCAACGCCATCTCCGCTTATCTCAAGGCTTATCCCAGGGGCCGCTATGCCGCATCGGCCGAAGGGCTGATGCGCCGCGTGGCGTGGTTGAGCGGGGACATGGCGACGCTTGCCCGCAGCTATGAAAAGCTGCTGGCCACGGTGCCCGGCGACGATGAGGCAGCAGCCGATCTTGCAGAGGAGATCGACATCAAGCTGCTGGAACGTCAGGATGCGAGCCGGATCATCGGCAGCCAGAACGGAACGCCGCTGCTGCTGGCCGTGGCCGACCTCAAGCGGATGCGGCGGCAGGGCGCCGATCCGGCCGTCCTGTCTGCCACCGAGCTGACGGCGCAGAAGAGCCAGTTCACCGCCCATGCCGATCTTTACGGGCTGCTCCAGGCCAGCAGGCTCTATTATGCCGGGGACGATCCGAAGGCGATCCTGGCGCTGCTGCCCGATGCGGCGCGCAGCAGCCGCTTCACGCCGCTTGCTTTCAGCCGGCAGATGCTGCGCGGCATGGCCCTTGGTCGAACGCGCGATCCCAACGAGGCGGGATTCTGGCGCGATCTGCTGCGTGGGGCGAACCCGCTTTATGAGCGGCCGTTGGTGGAAATGGGGCTTGCTCTCCGCTGGCAGCGCGATGGACGGCTGGAGCAGGTCTTCGTGCCCGGATCGCCTGTCACGGACAGCATGACCCGGACGATTTTGCTGCAAACCCTGGCAAGCCCATCCATCCTGCGTGCGGCGGCGAATGATGGCACGCGTCCAGTGCGCGAGCGGGACGTGGCGCGCTTCACCTTGCTCTACAAGGATTTGACGAGAGGCGCCTTTGGCGATTTCACCGGCGATCTTGCGCTGGTGCCCACCAGCGCGGGAAGCGAGGGCGGGCTATGGGACTTCTCTCAGCAGGACATGATTCCGGTGGGGCTGTTCCGAAAGGGCAGATGGTCGGACGGCTTTCCTTGCCCCAGCATAGCGCAAACCGCCGCGACTCTCGCGCACGCTCCCGCCAATGCAAAGGCGCGGTTATGTCTGGGCGATTTCTATCGGCTGAACGGTTTCGATGGCTTCAGCCTGTTCAAGGCAGGTGGCGACAGGTTTAGCCTCGGCAATGGGCCGGACGGCTTTTCCGGCCACCCCCTCTCTCGCGCGGACATTTATGCCGCGATCATCGCGGACAAGGGAGCGGCGGCTGAAGACCGGGCCTATGCCCTGTATCGTGCCGTGATGTGCTATGCGCCGTCTGGCTTTAACGGCTGTACCGGGCCCTATCGCAGCTATGAGGAATTGGAGGCGGCGCAGGCACCTCAAGCCGATCGCAAGGCGTGGTTCACCGAGTTGAAGCAGCGCTATCCAGACAGCCGATGGGCAAAGTCCCTGCGTTATTATTGGTGAACATGCGTGCAAGCGGATGGTCGATGGCGTTGCTGGCGCTGCTGACGTTGACCGGCTGTCGGCGCGAGACGGAGGCGGAGCGTGTCGATCCGGCTGGTCATGAGGCATTCTATCTCTGGCCTGGCGTGCGTCCGGCAAAGCATGTCCGGGCGAAGATCCTCTACCTTCTTGATGGGGAGGTTCGGCGTAGGGGACCGGCCCGGCTTGAAAAGCTGCGCATGGGAATGCCCCGGTTGCCGGGCAAGAAGATCTGGCTGGTCGTCAGGGCCGATCGGCTGGACTGGAATGATGCTGTTTACGAGACGATCCTCGACGATCTGCATCGCTGGCGCGAGGCAGGCAATGAGGTTGTCGGACTCCAGGTCGATTTCGATGCCGCTACGCGCGGGATCGGCGGCTATGGCGACTTTCTGCGTGATTTGCGGCAACGCCTGCCCCGCCATTGGCGGCTGTCGATCACCGGCCTGATGGACTGGAGCGCCCATGGCGACCCGCAGGCCCTGGCAAGACTCGCCGGTCTGATCGATGAGGTTGTGGTCCAAACCTACCAGGGTCGCACCACCATCCCCGGCTATGAGGATTATTTTCGCCGGATGGAAAGCTTCCCCATTCCCTTCCGCGTGGCATTGATCGAGGGCGGAGCATGGCAGGCGCCGCCTATGCTATCGCGTCATCCGCAATTCAAAGGCTATGTGGTGTTCTTGCTATCCCGGAACAGCTCTGACGGCCATTGATTCTCAATCGGTTCCTTCCAGAGACCAGCGCCATGGGTGATTTGCCCAGGGTTGGAGGGTGGGTTTGAGGTATGATTTGGGCTGGGCTGGTGGTTTGCCGGTTTGCCAGGGCGGCCTGAGGGGCTGCGCTTGGGGGGCATTGCNCCAGGGTTGGAGGGTGGGTTTGAGGTATGATTTGGGCTGGGCTGGTGGTTTGCCGGTTTGCCAGGGCGGCCTGAGGGGCTGCGCTTGGGGGGCATTGCGCCTGGGCGCAGGAGATTGCGAATGGGTTATGTGTGAAGCGCGAGCTATAATGCCTGGCGACGCCCTACTCTTCCGGGGCTTGAGCCACAGTACCATCGGCGCAGACTGGTTTCAC